>CAKOSP010000003.1 GCA_934102335.1 uncultured Bacilli bacterium
TACTAATATTGCCACTATTATTGAGGTTATTATTACTTTCTTATTTTTTATTTTCTTCAACATAATCACTTATCCTACTGTTAATATAATACCATATTACAAAGCATAAAAAAACCTGTTTTGTAAAACAGATTGTTATTTTTTTAAATTCTTGTAAAGACAAAGCTCGAATTAAAAGTTTTGTCTAAATTGATATTTTGATCAACGTTATAATTTTTAAATGTAACCGTTGCACTCCATGTGTCTGTAGTGGTTGCACCTGCTGCAGCACTAATTGTGTGAGTTGTAGCACTTCCTCCATTTGTTGTTGGAATACATATTTCTCCAATTTTCTTTGTTATATCTTTTTTAAAGACCACAACATTATTTTTAGTTACACTAAGTTCTAATTCTGCAGCATCAACTAAGCCATAAGATTCATAATCACTAGCCACAGAGCCTTCTTCTATTTGAATATTTGAAATTTTTATAGTCTTACCATCATAAGGCGAACTACCATAAAATAGAACATCAGAAGTTAAATCAGCAGCAGTTAGAGTGCGAGATTGTCCAAATGTCCAAGTAAAATGTGAACCTTGTAAATATATCGTATTTCTATTAGCTTCAGTAGTAGCAGATAACGTATAAGTAGTGCCTGCCTTACATTCAGGACAATAAGTTGCTAAAGTACGAGGAGTATTAGCTGCAACACTGCTACTAGAATCAGTTCTTGTAATAGAAAGAGTTCCATCATTATTGTTTTTTACTGTAGGACTTGTAAGAACTTTAGAAATATCAAATAAATTAATTGATTTTCTAGTAGTCGTATATTCAAAATTATTAGATGTAATATTTAAACAAGCTTTATAAGTATAATTTGCTGCAGCATCATTTCTTGCTTTTAAAGTTACAGTTGGAGATGTACTTGAAGTCAAATCCCCTTTTCCATTAGCAAAATTAGTTTGTGTTGCAGTTATCGATATATTTGTACCAGAATTAAAAGTTAACCCATCAATTGTTTTAGCATTTACTGTAGTACTTGTAGATGAACCACTTCCAACTTTTGCTTGAAAATAAGCATAGGTAGCTCCAAGTGTCCCTATCACTAATACCGCCACTAAAATATATGTAATAACACCCATTTTATTATTCATATTGTTTTATCACTAACCTTATCATTAATATGATACCACACAAAAGAGTAAAAAAAAAGTCCGTTTTTCCAAAACAAACATAATTTTTTAATTATTAATTCTTTGATGAATTTGTTCAGTATTCATTGTAATACGATCAAAAGTATACCCCTTAGATATTGCATAATTTATCATTTCTTCTAAAGAATCTGCTGTATACTTTTTAATATCATGCATTAAAACAACATTAGATCTATTTTTAGATAATCCTTTTTTAAAATAGTTTTGAATACATTCTTTTTTATTATCATAACTCTTTTGTTTTACACAACTGCCCGCATCTTCAACAGATACATTCCAATCAAAATAATGATATCCTTCATTTAAAACTTCACTAGTTAAAGTAGTCATAATACCTTTTTTATATCTTCGGCTTATTGTATTCGAAGATCCTCCTGGAAATCTAATTAAATATGATTTTTCTCCAGTAATACTCTCAACTCTATCTGATACACTATTTAAATCTTCAAAATAAGTATCAACGGAACTATATATGTTCCATCTGTGAGTTGCCGTATGCAACCCTATACTATGTCCTTCTTCATATTCCCTTTTAATAACATCTTCACTACCACCATTTGTTACAAAAAAAGTAGCCTTAATATCATATTTTTTTAGTACGTCTAGAATCTGATCTGTATAATCACCTGGACCATCATCAAAAGTTAAATAAATAACTCCCTTTTCTCCTCCAGATAAATTTTGAATAGTTTTTGTGTCAAAAACATAGACATTCCTTATTTTAGTAATTGTTTCTTCTTTAGAATTAGTAGCACTATATATTATTTCATAATGTCCAGCAATACTTATATCAACACTACCTGAAATATTAACTTCCACGTTTTTATCAAATTCATCATAAGCTGTCGCACCATATTCTATATATTCAGTTCCAATTGGCACATAAAGTGTTTCACTACCATTTAAAGTAATAGAAAACTCTGATTCATTACTTCTTTTTTCTGTTTCATTACAACTCTTAAAATTTCTAACAGCAACACTTACATTGGAAGAAGAATCTTCTATTTTATAAAGAATTTTATCTTTTTCTTTAATTATTTGCACTTTATCAGTTATATCACCATCATAATTATCTAAAGCAGTATATCCTTCCTCTTCATACTCATTTACATCACACATATCAATATTTTCAGAACCATTTAAAGTAAGCGTAGGCTTTTGCTCATCTTTCACAACAACTTTTACTGTTTTAGAAACTTCTCTAATACCTTCCTTGACTTTATAAGTAACTAAATATTCTCCCAATTTAGTTGTATCAACGCTCCCTGTTTCCGATACATTTCCACTAATATCAATCCCTAAGTACTTAGCAATAACTTTTGGTTTAGAATATTCACCGCCAACTTCTACCATTATTGTTTCAGTATCAAGTTTTAATACTGGTTTTATACTCAATAGCCAGATAAATAAGATTACAAATATAACTGTTGTAATACTTATTAAAACAATTTGAATTCTCTTAAATTTATTTTTTCCTACATCCTGCATACCACTAAACTCCTACAACTTAGTATACCACCATTTAAAAAAGATTTGCATCAATTTATAAATTTTGAAGCAATTGCTAAAGAAACTTTTACACCATCTACAGCAGAAGTCATAATGCCTCCAGCATAACCAGCACCCTCACCACAAGGATACACATTTAAAATATTAGATACCATAAATTCATCTCTAATAATTCTTATAGGACTACTAGTTCTAGATTCAATTCCCATTAATAAAGTATCATCATTATTAAAACCTTTTATTTTTGTACCAAAATACTCCATGCCTTCAATAAAGCAGTCAGCTAAATTTTTAGGAAAAGCCTCATTTATATTAGCAAAACCAATCTCTCCCAAAACCATAGGCTTAACACTTCCATAATTATTACTGCACTTATTATTTTTAAAATCTTTATAAAGTTGGACTGGTATTTTACCATTTAACAAATTATAAAAATTTTTTTCTAATTTTTCTTGATACTTTACTCCCGCAAACAAATCGCTTCCATAATCGTTTTCATTTACAGTCACTATAATTGCACTATTACTAACTTTACTATCTCTTTTATAATTACTCATTCCATTAATTACTAATCCATCTTTTTCACTCGAAGAATTTACTACAAATCCTCCAGGGCACATACAAAATGAATAGATTCCTCTACCATTACAATTATATGTCAATTTATAATCAGCACTTGGTAATCGATCATCCAAAGATCCATATTGACTCATATTAATTACTTCTTGATTATGTAAAACTCTTAAACCTACTGCAAAAGGTTTTGATTGCATTTCAAAATTTAATTCATGCAATTTATAAAATGTTTGTCTAGCACTATGACCTATAGCTAATACTAATACCTCTGTATCTATTACATCAGAGTCATTTACCTCAATTCCAACCACTTTATTTTCTTTTATTAAAATATTTGTAAGTTTAGTATTAAACAAAACCTGTCCACCATAATTAATAATTTTATTTCTTAAATTTATTATTACTTTTCTTAATATATCAGTTCCAATATGTGGTTTATTTAAATAAAGTATTTCTTTAGGAGCTCCACACTCTACAAAAATTTTTAATATTTCTTTTTGAATATGTAATTTATCTTTAGCAAGTGTATTTAACTTACCGTCAGAAAATGTTCCCGCTCCTCCTTCACCAAATTGAATATTACACTGTTCGTCTATTATACCAGTTTCTAAAAATTTATTTACTATCTCTACTCTTTTTTCAATACACTGTCCTTGTTCAATTAATAAAGGTTTATATCCATTTTTAGCAAGCATATAGGCACAAAATAATCCAGCGGGACCAGCACCAACAATAACTACTTTAGATTTTAATTTTATTTTTCCAGTTATTTTAAATTCAAAATTTTCTTCTTCATAAAAAGAGACATTAGGTAAATTTCTTTTCAAAATATGTTGTTCATTTTTAATTTCACAAACTACATCGTAAACATAAAAATTTTTTGGCTTCATACGAGCATCTAAAGATTTTTTCAAAATTTGTAAATTACTAATTTCATTTTCATTGACATGAATTATATGACTAATTTTTTTCTTTAAATTATTATTAAAAACATCTAATTTTATTTGACTTATTCTAATCATTTATACCACCAACTAAAAGTGCACTTAAAAAAGCAAAAGAAAGATTATATCCTCCACAATCTCCATTACAATCAAGTATTTCTCCAGCAAAATATAAATCTTTAACTAATCTAGATTCCATATTAATAGGATTTACATCTTTAAGACTTACACCACCCATAGCCACTTGAGAAGACTCTAAACCATTATACCCTATAATACTTAAATTAAAATTAACAATATTATTTAATAGCTCATTTTTTTTAAAATCACTTAATTCACTAATTTTCGTATCTTTATTAATTTTTGAAACTTCAATAATAACATTAGCGAGTTTTTTATTTAGCATACAACTTAAAACTTCTATAACTGTATAATTCTTGTTATATGTATTTAATAATTCATTTAAAGAGTTGTAATCATACATTGGTAAAAAATTAATTTTTAAACTAACCTTATTTTTTTCAATAATATTTTTAACTGCTAGTCCACTTAGCTGCATAATACATATTCCACTAATCCCATAATTAGTTAATTGAACTTCGCCATCTTGTGAATCTAAAACTAAGTCATTTGAAACTAATTTAACTGAAGCACTGCATCTAACACCCTGCCAATTATTAAGGAAAAAGCCAGTTGATTTTAATTGTGTTAAAGCAGGATTTACTAAAACTAACTTATGTCCAAAAAATTTTGCTATATCATAACCTTTTATAGCTTCGCTTTTCAAACCAGCATTAGATCCCGTAGCCAAAACTAAACAATCAGCTTTCAAAACCTTATCATTACCATAAACTTCAAACTGGTCTTTTTTTTGAACACTTTCTACTTTAAAATTAGTTATTACTTCAACTGATAAATATTTTAACTGTAATTTCAAAGCATCTAAAACAGTACTTGCTTGATTTGAATAAGGATAATAATAACCATTTTTTTCATACATTAAAAATTTTAAAGATTCTAAAAAATTAAAAGTTTTATGCAAGTTTTCTTTTGTAATAATATTTCTTAAATACTGTTCATCACTACCATGATAATGTCTAATATCTTGATCTTTATTCCAAAAGTTACATTTACCATTGCCAGTTATTAAAATTTTTTTACCAACATCATTTTTGTTTTCTAAAACTGTGACCCTATTACCATTTCTCGCTAAGTTAATAGCACAAGTCAGGCCAGCAGCTCCACCACCAATTATAATATAGCTTTTCAAATTATCACTTCCAATAAATTAATTATATCATTAAAACTGGAAGTATAAAAATATTTAATTAGAAATTTTCCTAGCTTATTTGTCAATTTTAGATATATTTAAAATTATACCTATCCCAATCATACTAACAAGTAAACTTGATCCACCATAAGAAAGAAATGGTAAAGTTACTCCAGTAACTGGAATAAGTCCAATAACAACACTGATATTCATAATAGCTTGCAACAATATACTTACGCCAAAACCAAAAGATAAATATTTGGAAAACAAATCAGTTTGCCTTAAAGATATTTTAATTATTCTATAAAATATAAAGAAGAAAAAACTAGTTACTATAATAACTCCCAAAAAACCAAATTCTTCACTTATAATTGAAAATATAAAATCTGTTTGTGGTTCGGGTAAATAAAATTGTTTTTGTCGAGACGATAAAAATCCCTGTCCCAATAATCCTCCAGGACCTATAGCGTATAATGACTGGATAATTTGAAAACCACTACCTAAAGGATCACTCCAAGGATTTAAAAATGAAACTATTCTAGCCATTCTATATGGAGCTATAGCGATTAACAATGCTATGCCTCCTAACCCCAAAAAACCTAACTTTAAAAAAAACGAAAAATTTAGACCTGATGAAAATATTAAAATAACCAAAGTTAAAGTAAGAACCATTCCTGTACCAAAATCAGGTTCTAACATAATAAGTCCAAAAGAAAATAAAATTATCAAAAAAAGTGGTAACATTTCTTTAATTTTTATTCTTGAATTAACTTTATTATGAGCCAAATATTTAGAAACATATATAATTAAACCAAGTTTTGAAAATTCACTAGGTTGAATACCTAAAGAGCCTATACCAAACCAACTTCTAGATCCATTTCTAATACTACCTATTCCTGGAATTAAAACTAAGCCTAACAATATTAAACAAAAAATCAAAATTTTATTAGAGTGTTTTTCAAAAAGGTGGTGATCAAATTTTGATAAAATAACCATTATTAAAATTCCAATAATAAAAAAGATAAATTGTGACTTAACATATTTAAAAGAATCACCAAATTTATATAGTGCCCAAACACTGCTAGCAGAATAAATCATAACAACACCAAAAAAAGCCAATAATATAACTGCAATAAATAGTTTATAATCTTTATTTTTCAAGTTATATCACCATTAAATTTTATTACAAACTTATATTATTAGAACAAAATAAAAAGAGGTATTACCCTCTTAATTTACTATTCTTTAAAAAATCCACAATTAAATAAATTACAAAAGCTACAATAATAATTATTGTAAAAATTTTTTCTTGATTAAATAATCCCTTTGCTTGATCTTCTTCTAAAGACACTATCGCATAAATTGATACATGATCAGTATTAAATTTTATTTTTCCATTCTCATAAATTGAATCTATTTTTTCTTTATTACCATCATCATCAACATAATAAACTACCCCATTTTCACCACTATAAGGAATTTCTATACTAACTTTACCAGGTAAGTTATGTTGTTTTTCTCCATTAATTAAAACGTTAAAATCATAATATAACCCACTTGGAATTGCATTTTGTTGAGCATCAGCTAAAGCATTTTTACTAACCTTATTAGCGGTTACTTTAACAACAGAACTTTTAACACTATTTAAAAATTCATAATCAAAAGTTAAATCTAATCCAGATAAATTAACATTATAAATAGTCTTATCATCTATTATACCCTTTATATTATCAAAATTAACTTCCGCATAATTGTTATTTTTCTGTATTTTAAGCTTATTTAAAGTCGGTAAATAAATTAATGTTTCATTACCATCATTAACAGTTTTTTCTTCAAAATTACTTTTAAAAGTTGCAACTAAATATAAATCTGTTCCTCCATTAATATGATAAGTCATTTTTCCTTTTTCAATTTCCCCATTAATTAAAGTTGAACTTTCTTTTAGTGATTCTACTGAATAATCTGAACTAGGATTCAATGCAATAGTTAAATTTGCACCACACTCTACCTTAAACGAAGTATCATGATTATATTCTATATCATTTTTTACATCAATTACTGAACCTGAACCTAAAATTGTAAGATTTACTATGTAATCTTCTGTACAAGATAAAGCTTTAACATTAAAAGTTAAAAATGATAAAGAAATTATTAAATATAAAAGAGCTTTTTTCATAAATCCTCCTTATAACCAAACACCATAAGTTATAGCAGCCATAGCAAGTAATAAACCTACTACCCAAAATAACTTAACAATATCGGTTTCTTGCCAACCAATTTCTTCAAAATGATGGTGTAAAGGCGCCTTTTTTAATATTTTTTTATGGAATTTTCTAATAGCTATAATTTGAATCAAACTTGATAAAGTTTCTATTACAAATACTCCACCAATAATTGCTAAAGAAAATTCGTGTTTTGTAAGAATGGCAATGGTAGCTAAAGCTCCACCTAAAGCAAGAGATCCTAAATCCCCCATAAATACTCTAGCTGGATGACTATTAAAAATCAAAAAACCTAATAATGAACCAACTAATAAAAAGCAAAATATAGAAATTTCTTGATAACCTTCGAGCCAACCACAATTCCAAGCAATAATACCATAAGATAAGAATGCTATAGCAGATAAACCTCCACATAATCCATCTAATCCATCAGTAATATTTACCGCATTGGTCGTACCAACTAAAACAAATAATATAAAAAGTCCAAATGTCCAACCTAAATTTATAGATAAACCTGCAAATGAGAAAGTCAAAGTCGAATCTCCACCAGCTTTTAAATATAAATAGAAAAATACTAACGCAATTACCATTTCAATCAAAAATTTAGTTACAATTGAAATACCCTTATTATTTTTAAATTTTATTTTCAAAAAATCATCAGCAAAACCTAACAAGGCATAAGATATAAAAACAAATACCAAAATTGCTAAATTATAACTAACTGAAATACTTCCCTTTAAAAGAAGTAATATTAAAGAAATTATAACTGGCAATATAAATATTATTCCTCCCATAGTAGGAGTTCCATTTTTCTTTAAATGTCTTTCATTTATAGTTTTACTAACGTATTGTCCAATATGTTTTTTATTTAATATAGGTAAAATAACTAAACCACAAACTAAAGAGATTATAAAACCTAACATCATCGCCATTGCGGCTTTAGCAAGTATTAACATAAAACACCTTCCTTATTAAGACTATTATACAACTTCTTCAATTATTTTTAAAATTATATCACTAAAATTTACAAGACTTTTACATTAATTAAGCATTAACTCCACAGTTCCATTTTCTTTAACATATAAACCTCCCTTAGGATTTTGATGAACTACTGTATCTCCTGTACCACTATAATTAATAGAAAAATTCTTTAATAGTTTTTGTGCTTCATCCTTAGTTTTTCCTAAAACATCAGGAATAACCACATATTTTGTATCCAACCATGTATATTCTTTAGGCATAACTTCACTACTTTCTTTTATACCTAAAACATTTATTGCTGTAGTCATAAAACTCTTAGCAATAGGAGCTGATACCGTACCTCCATAATGTACTACACCTTTAGGATTATCAATTGCTACATATACTATTAATTTAGGATCATCCGCAGGTAAAAATCCCACAAAAGATAAAATATGATCACTATGTGAATATTTACCATCATAAACTTTTTGAGCTGTACCAGTTTTACCACCTACCCTATAATTTTCTATATAAGCATTTCTTCCAGTTCCATTTGCAACAACGCTTTCCAAAGCATATCTTACCAAATTGCTAGTTTCATTACTTATTACTTGTTTTTTAAACTTAGTAGTATTTTCTTTAATAACATTACCGGTTTCTGGTTCTAAAAAAGATTTAACTATATAAGGGGTATTTAAATAACCACCATTTATAGCAGCGGAAACCGCATTAATTTGTTGTATAGAGGTCTAACAAATGAAACTTTTTGCCTAAATTATCAGAAAGTGTATTTATACTTTCGCCTGTTTTAATAAAAATATCCAATTTAATTTGTTTATCACTTTGTTTATGAACTATTATTTTATCTATTAGTTCATTAAATACATCACTATAACATTCATTATCTTCTAAACAATTTTCTAACACATTTTTAATTTCATTTATTTTATTTTCGATATAATTCTTACCTTTCTTATTATTTTTTAATTCATTCATTTTACTTTGACATATACTTAAATCTTCATTTATTAAAACTATCTGTTTTTTGTAATCTTCTTTAGATAAGTATTCTTCCATAACTAATTCTAATAATTTAGCTTTTTTATTATTAAATAGTGATATTTTAGATTCTAAACTTTTAATTTCTACCTCATTATTATTTGATTCTAAATAATTCCTACACTCATTTAATATTTCATCAAAGATAGTGTTTCTTTTTTTTAACAGTTTATTAAACGTATCTTTAAATACTACATCTAATTCAAATTCAAATACTCTAGGATTAGAACAACCTTTTAAACTCTCACGCCTGTATACCTGACACTCCCATACAGGATTATTTTTTCTTTTTCCAGCACTTGATCTATGATAAGTTAAATTATGACAACCACAATATATTTTTCCTGAATATGTATATCTATTTTGAAATACTTCCTTATTAACTACTCGATTAGTAAAACTTTTCTGTCTTTGTTTTAGTTTAATATTAGCTCTTTCCCATAATTCTTCAGATACAATAGGAGGAACATTATTATAATCTTTATAGATAATCCAATCAGATTCATTTAATTTTTTCTTTTGTTTAGTACGATAATCTAGTACTTTTGATTTGTGTCCACAATAATATCCTTTATATTTTGGGTTTTCTATAATTCTTGTAAGTATTGTTGGATCAATTTTTCTACCAGTTCTACTTTTATAACCTAAGCTAAACAAATATCTTGACACCTTAGATAATCCATCCATAGTATTAGCATACCTATCAAATATTACTTTAATCATTTTTGCTTGCACCTCATCAATTACCAATTTTCCTTTGTTTTTTTTATAACCATAAATATTAGAGCAACCTAACACAACACCATTATCAATACTTCTTTTCATTCCAAATGAGACCCTTTCAGAAAGTTTTCTTACTTCATCTTGAGCAATTGAAGACATTATTGTAAGCCTAAGTTCTGAATCGGGTAATATGGTATTTATATTATCATTTAAAAAATATACCCCAACACCATTCGATAATAATTCTTGTGTATATTTAATGCTATCTAGTGTATTTCTTGAAAATCTAGATATTTCTTTAGTCAAAATTAAGTCAAACTTATGTCTATTTGCATCCTCAATCATTTTTAAAAACTCTTCACGTTTTTTAACTTGTGTCCCACTTATTCCTTCATCAATATATGAACCCACAAAATCCCAGTTAGGAACTTTAGTTATATAATCATTAAAAAAAGAGATTTGACTTGTAAGTGAATGCAATTGTTCGTCTTTATCAGTTGAAACTCTTGCATAAAAACATACCCTCAGATTCAACTCTTGTAACGGAATTCCTTTCATAATATTATTTCTAACTGTATATAAGTCCATAAATATCTCCTTAAGTTATTATTTTATAATGATCAATATTCCTAATAGAATTATATTTTAAATATAACCGCTTGATTTTTATTTTTTCAAATTTAACAGCTACAATCGACAACTAATTTATATTTTTCGCACATCTTTTACACATTTAAGTTTATTTTTAATAAATTAAAAAAAGAACTTAAAATATTTAAGTTCCACATATCCGCTTTTATTTTATCAAAAAATTTAAATGTCAATAATTATCTTCTTAATTCTTATTAGTTTCTTTAGTTATAATTATTTTACTAATAAGATTATAAACTCTCTTATAATATGAAATAGTATAAATATCAAAATATAAAGACGGGCCTAAACTTTCATATTCAATTGAACCTGGCTTAAAATAAACACTTTTATACTTAATTCCCATTATGTCTTTTTTAAAAGGAATTTTATCCAAAATGTTAAAAATACTCTCCAAGTTTTTTATTTCATTTAGACAATCTTCTTTAGAATAATTATAGTATTCCGTATAAATATACAAATCCTTTTTATCTATAAGATTTTTAATGTACTTAATAACTTCCACATTAGTTAACCTATTTTGCATATACTTCTGTAACTCCTGATGAATCTGTATATTATCACACAAAGACAATCTTTTTTTTAATTTACTGTCTAACACTACACAAACAATATTACTTTGCTTATAATCCTCAAGTATTTTAATTAGATCTTTATATTTGTTTTCATATATATTAATCTTTTTAACCTCAGGATAATATTTTATTACATTAAAATAATTAACAACACAACTCATAAAGCATTTTAAATCAATTTTTTTATTATTTAAAACAGCATCTATTTCTATATAATTTCCATTCAATATACCATTTATAAATTTTTCTATTTTATTCATAACATTCCTCAAATAATTATAACAAAGAACTAGATAATTATCTAGTTCTTTCATTTATTATATGTTCGTTTTTAATAAATTCCAAATAATTTCTAACCACTTCGAGTTGTTCTTTACTCAAAGAATCTAAATTTAAACTTCTTATTTGTTCAAATTTATAATCAAAGTCATAAATACTTCTCCTTTGTATAGCACTATATTGAGCATCTTCTGGCTTTGGATAAAACGCATGAGTATCAGAAGTTGGATTATTTAAATTTCTATAAACCACTTTTCTATAAGGATTAGATGCATCTGGATAATGAATATGTGAATGTGAATTACTATATATATTTTTAAAATTATAAACTTCTGCTGCGCCATCATGCTTGTCCACAATTTGCATTTCATTATCTGGTGTTATGTAAGCTAATTGCATAATCTTATTCTCCTTTCTCTATCTATATCTATACACAATTTATGTGTTTGATAGCTTTCTATAATAGCTTCAATTATTTCATCTTTTTTAGGAAGCCCATAATATATACAATTAACATGTTCGTCTTTTCCATTATATGGAATTCCTAAAATATTCCAATATAAAAAATCAATTTGAGACTTTAAAATAAAATTGTTATTTAACATGGAAATCATTAAATAATTTATAAGATTAATTTTAGATGCGTTACTTAAAAACATTTCATATATAATTTTTGCAGATCTAATATTTGAATCTATTTCATCAGGAAAAAAATCGTGATACATTCTAACATTATTCTTAAAGTTTGTTTTCAAAAAATCACTTACATTCAATATATGTGATATACCATCGTCAATATTTTCCCTATATCTACACTGAAGCACATGATTAATTTCATGCAATAGTAAACTAAAATAATCTATTATGAGCTGTTCTTTAGAAAGAAAATTTAACTTATATGCAGCCTCTAATTTAGCTATATTTAAAATGATTTTTTTATCACTACGTATGTATACCCCGTTATTCTCAATATTACTATTAAATTGAACAGTTCTTAGAAATTTATCACTTATGTTGAAATAATCAATAATATCAAAAATATAATCAAAACTTCGTGTAGTATCACTAATTGTATTAAATTCTAAAAAATTACAATATTCAAAAAGTATTTCTGATAATACAGGATTGCTATTCATTAACATTTCTTTCATAATTTCTCCAAAATAAATGATTATATTCTAAACCCAATATATACCATTTGTCAACTTCTTTAGTAAGCAATTCCTCACTTAATCAATTAATATTTTAACATAAGAATTTACTTTTAAATTTATCATTTTAGCAATACACTATTTTGTGAATATTTAAATCTATAATACACAAGTTAAAACAAAATTTTATAATTATATATATTATTAAGATAATCATCATCAATTTTGTTTTTTTCAAATGCTATTTTTTTTATTAATTTATCAGTACAAAAACCATACATTCCGTCATCTATAATATTAATTTTTTTTAAATATTCTAGTAATTTAATACTAATTTCTAATTCAATAATTTTAGATGGAATTATGTTTTTATCTTTCATATGTCTGTCCTTTCTTTTAAGTTTATTTTTACATAAAAGAAAAAAGAACCTAAGTATTTAAGTTCTACAAAAAATACAAATATATAGTTTATCCATCTAATAGCCATTAAATTACATTGCTAATTTCAATATTTACACAGTAAATACAAAAAGTTCACATTTTAATAAATAGTCTAACACCATGCTTTCTAATATTTTTACTAGTCATTCCTCTAATAGTAAGGGTATCATTTATTAGACAGTAAGGTGCAGAGGTGTAACTGATACTCCTTGTCCAAAAGCTGTAGTTGCAGTTTCAACTGGGCCCATTTTATTAACATTAAAAAGTATACCTGATGACTCTCCATTTAAATCAATGCCCGTTTTTGAACCAAATCCAAATTTTTTTATATAATCCATTAATCTTTGAGTACCTAATTTCTCCCCCAAAGACACAAACCCTGTATTACATGAGTTTTCTACAACCTGTAAATAAGTTTCTGTACCATGTCCACCATGTTTCCAACAATGAAGTGTTGATCCATTTACATTAACCGATCCTGTATCCGTATAAGTATCCGTAAATAAATCAATTGTTTTTTCTTCCAAGGAAGAAGCAAGAGTTATAATTTTAAAAGTACTACCAGGTTCAAAAGTCATCCATATTGGTAAGTTTCTATTAATTATCTCCGTTGAAGAATTTTGATAATTGTTAGAATCAAAAGTTGGTCTAGAAGCCATAGCCAGTATTTCACTAGTATTTGGGTCCATGGCTATAATCATAGCTCCTTCAGCATTATATTTTTTCATAGCATTATCAACTTCATTTTCCGCTGCTAACTGCAAATCTAAATCAATAGTAAGACTTATATCAATTCCACTTGTCGGAGCTTCATAAACTTCCGCTAAATTAAGTTTATGTCCCTTACCATCTGATAAATATTTAATTGAACCATCTTTACCTGTTAAATAATCATTATAATATAGTTCTAAGCCAGAAAGACCTTGATTATCAATCCCTACATAACCTAACACATGGCTTAAAATTTCTGGATATTTATAATCTCTTTTAGATTCTTTTAATAAATATACTCCTTCAATATTTAAATCACTTAATTTTTGGGCAGTTTCATAACTTAATTTTCTACCTTCAGGATGAACCTTTTCTATCGAAACATTTTTACTTAAATGCTTATATATATTTTTATAATCAACGTTTAAAACCTCAGCTATTTTTCTTGAGGCATCTTCTTTGTCTTTTATCTGATTTGGAACTACAACCAAAAGTGTTGTTGTAAGATTACCTGCTAGCTCCTTACCTTTTCGATCTAAAATTCTTCCTCTATCAGCTTGAACAGGCAAATTTCTACTCCACAAATTCTCTGCCAAAGTATTTAATTTTTTATAATCAAACACTTGAATCCAAAACACCTTTATAATAATAACCACTAATAATACTGCAAAACACAAAAAAACAATTCGCATTCGAGTATGTATTTCATTAAAAAACAATATTATCACCTAAAAAAATATATGCATTTACGTAAAAAAGCAATATATTTATTGAATATTTTCTAAGTTTATTGTATTTTATAATTAAGGAGAATATTAAAATGGTGCAAAGAAAATATTATGATTATGCAAAAGATGCTTATTTTACAACAGAAAGAAATACAAAATATGATATTAACAAAATTAGAAATAATAGTGTAAAACCAAACACTCAAATTAAAAGAAAAGACCAAGTTATTAATAATCCCAAAGCCAAAAGAAAACAAATACTAGCCAATAAATTCTTAGTAGGACTCATAAGTGGTATTATTGTAAGTGCTAGTCTAGGAGTTGGATTTAATGTCGCCAAAGATGCATACACCGATTCAATATTAAATTATAAGGCTGGTGCTCATTTTGCCCAGTATCATTATAGTACTTATTCAAAAGAAGGATATACCATGTATAATGATGATTACACTGCAAAATATGTTTTTACACAAACCGATTATGATCCTGATACAGCCTTATATTACATTTATGACTCATATGAGTATTATCCTCAAAAACACATGAACGAAGTCATTAAAAACTTATCAAGAATGGACTCAAAAAATGAATTAGGTTATAAAAATATTAAAAGTTTTGAAGACTATTATAAAAGTCTAGGTTATGAAACAGAACAAGATTATCGAAAAGAATATTCTAAAGTTGCTTTGGATGACATAAAAAAACGAGCACAAATTAATCAAGAAAATGATGCTTTTCCATTTTCATATGATTATGAAAGTGACTCATATGGAATCAAAACAGTCCAAACTAAGAAAGGAAGATAAAATGAATAACGTTACCTTAACTACTTTAGAAGATGAAAAAAAATATGTAGTTTTAGATGAAATACAAGGAACAAATAAATATGTTTATTTATTAGACCCTGAAGACGAAGAAAATATGACTATAAGAAAAGAAATTTTAAAAGATAATGAAAAATATCTACAGGGTTTAAATGATGACAATGAGTTTACAGAAGCCATTACTTTATATCAACAAAAAAACGCTTAAAAAAGCGTTTTTTTATTCCAAATTTACTTCAATTTCTATATCATCAGTTATAAGTGTATCTACCACTACATTTTGAGAAACAACATAACCATAACCATTTATTTTTATTTTTTTACCAATAAGTTCTGAATAAATATTAATATCATTCATGCTAAAGCCAGTCATATCTAATAATTTTATTTCACTACTATTAGTTTTTAAAAATACACTGTTACCTGAAAATACTACACTATTTTTATTAGGATATTGATTAGTTACATATTTTCCATTGCCAATTACATAAACTTTTAAACCTTTTTCTTTTAATTTATCTACAACCTCAACAACATCTGCACTAATATAATTTTCTAAGGTTATTGGAGGATAAGAAAGATTTGAATCTTCTTTAGTACTAGCTATTTTAGCATAAGAAGCTATTTCATCTACAGCCTTAGTCAAAGCATTAGCCAAATATGTTTTTGGTCCTTGCATTTTTTTAGTTACAATATAAATAATATATTGAGGATCTTCTTTTGGAAACATACCAGCTAAAGAAGTAACATAATTATATTCACCAGATAAATATCCCCCTTTTGGAGAAGCTATTTGAGCAGTACCAGTTTTAGCAATTAAAGTAACATTATTTGGTTGCCACATTTTAGTCAATCCATTATAAACTACATCGTACATTAAATTTTTCATATAATCAGTAGTTTCTTTTTTATAAACTTGACCTATTTCTTGTCTTCCACCTTGGTAAACAATTTTACCTTTTTGATCAACTACTTTATCTACAATGTATGGTTTTAAAAGCATTCCATCATTACTAATTGTTGTTAAAGCCTGCATCATTTGTATAGGAGTAATAGTCACACCTTGACCAAAAGATGCTGTAGCGAGTTCACTTTGATAAGTAAACTCCATATCCCCTGCTATTTCACCAGATAATTCAATACCTGTTGTTTTACCAAATCCCAATTTATCATAATACTCTGATAAAGTTTTAGATCCCATTCTTAATGCTAACATTGTTGCAGCAACATTTGATGAATATGCAAAACCTGTATCAAAACTTATTGTACCCCAACCTTCTCTTTTAGCATCTCTAATTACAACATCTGCAACAGGTATTTCTCCAGATTTATAAGTCTCTGCCCCATTATAATTTCCAGAATCAATTGCTGATGCAAAACTAAATATTTTCATTGTCGAACCAGGTTCATAAGATGTACTTACTAAAGGATTTAAATAAGATGTAATTGTAGATAAATCATTAGGATTAAAAGTAGGAACAGTAGCACTAGCTACAATAGCTCCTGTTTTTACATCCATAACTGATAGCAAGCCCCAATCCATTTTATAATTATCGCTTAAACTTTTTAAAGCATTCTCAGCTATTAATTGAATACTAGAATCAATAGTTAAATAAACATCCGACCCATTTTCAGCCTCAGTGCGATACTCAGGAACATTTGCCATTTTATAACCCTTAGCATCTTGTTGATATGTAGTTGAGCCATTCTTACCACTTAAATCATCATTATAATATGATTCTATACCAAGTTCTCCATTAATCTGGCCTTCTTCATCAGTTTTAGCATAGCCAACAATATATGATGCAAAAGAACTCATTTTATAATATCTACTAGTAGAAACCACAAAATCTATACCAGGTAAATTTAAAGCCTCTATTTTTTCTTTTTGAATTTCATTAAGTTTACCAGAAGTACCAAATTCTACTTGATAAGCATCTTTATTTAATCTTTTTAAAATATCTTTTGCATCCATACCAATTATGGGAGCTAAAGCCTCAGCAGTCATTTCTTTATCTACCACATGTTCTGGTTTTTCCATATTATCTGTTCTAGATGCAGATAAATAAGCAATTAAAGTATATGAATTAACATTTTGAGCCAAAGCATCACCATTTGCATCATATATTGTACCTCTTGATGCTCGTAAAGTTTTTGTTACCGTATTACGGTTGTCTGCAAAATTTTTTAAATCGACACCATCAAGGTTATTTCCAAGACAAACATAAACTAATCTACCTATAATTAGGCATAATAAAAGAGCAACAGAAACCAAAACAATTTTATATGTTTTAATTGTTACCCTCTTTTTCATGTTAGACCTACTTTCCACTGTTTTCAATAACTTTTATATTACCATATTGATAAGATAATCCATATTCCTCTGCAACTGATTGGATATTATCAAGTGATGCAAGTTCATTAATTTGCATACTTAAAGATTCATTAGTGGCATTTTGTTTATTAATTTTATTTTGCCATTGTTCCACTTCTATATTAGTTTTAGAAAGTAAAGCTTTACTAAAAACATTCGCAACAGGAACTAAAACTAATAATAAAACAAGTAAAAAATACATAAATTTTTCACCTTTTAATAATTTTAATTTTTTATTTTTCTTTTTACTCATTTTATATCCTTTCTACAATACGTAATTTTGCACTATGACTGCGAGTATTTTCCATTAACTCTTTTTCACTTGGAATAATAGGCTTTTTATTAACAAGTTTTATTAATGGTTTATACTCATCAGGAATAACAGGTTCCCCTTTAAATGGTTCAGGAACTTCACTATATTTTTTAAATATATTTTTTACAATTCTATCTTCCAATGAATGAAAAGTAATAACTGAAATTCTACCGCCTTTTTTTAATAATTTAATTGCATCTGGTAAAACACTTTCTAATACTTTTAATTCACTATTTACTTCGATTCTTAAAGCTTGAAAAATATTTCTTTCAGGATGGGTCTTATAAAAATAATTTGCCCCTACTGCGGATTTTATAACTTCAACTAATTCCAATGTTGTATTAATATTATCTTTTTGACTAACAATCTTTGAAGCTATATCTTTACTTCTTTTTTCCTCACCATACTTAAAGAAAATATCACATAATTCATTATAACTATAACTATCAATAATATCTTTAGCGGTTTTTCCATTTTGAGACATACGCATATCAAGTGGTGCATCGTGCATAAAAGAAAATCCTCTTTTTTCATCATCAATCTGTGGTGAAGAAAAACCTAAATCAAATATTATCCCATCAACCAAGGAAACCCCCTCATTTTCAAGTACCTCTTTCATATTACAAAAATTAGTATTGAAAATCTTAAAGTTATCACTTATGGTGCTGAGATATTCTGAAGAATAATCCACCGCTTGTTTATCAGCATCAAAGGCGTATAAGTATCCCCTCTTTATTTTTTGTAAAATCTCGCTGCTATGACCAGCGTACCCAACTGTTGCATCCACATACACGCCATCATCTTTAATCATAAGTCCATCAATTGCTTCATTTTTTAATACACTATAATGTTTCATATTAATCCTCAAATAAATGTTCAGAAATATTTTCTAGCTCTAATGCATTATCATTCATAAATGAATTATAATCATTTTCACTCCATATTTCTAATCGATCATTTACACCAATAATAACGCATTCTTTTTTAATATTGGCATAATTACGATGAACATCACTCAAAACAATTCGACCTTGTTTATCAAATGTGCATATGCTCGCACCGGCAAAAAATGATCTTGTAAATGTTCGGGCATCTTTCTTAGTAAATGACAAAGTATTTAATTTTTCCACTAAAGCATCCCACTTATTCATCGGATAAACGTATAAGCAATGTTCAATGCCTCTTGTTATGACAAATTCATTGCCTAATTCATCACGATACTTATTTGGAATAACTAATCTTTGTTTTTCATCAAGATTATGATGAAACTCTCCCATTAACATATTATCCCCCACTTTTTGCCACAGTCTACCACTGTCTACAATAATATTAATATAAAACGCAAAAAAAGTAAACAATTTAGTTTACTTTTTTTCAGTAATTAACTTATTTTACATTAATTTACACTAGAACATTTTATCTATATTACCAGGCACATCATCCTTAATTATTCTAGAAATAATTTTATCTTCTTTATCCTTTGAAATACTTTTACCTGTGGCCTTTGAAAGTACAGATATAACCTCTCTTAAAGTATTTTCATCTTTCATCTTACCTTGATTTAATTTTTCAGCTAATGATAAAATCAAAGATTTATTAACACTAGTCTTTTTCTCCACTTTATTAAAAAAATCATCATTAAAGTCCATAAGTTTCCTCCTAGACTATAATATGATTTAAAAAGAAAAAAAGTTACTTTACATCATCGTAAAATAACTCATCAGGTTTCATTTTAAATACCTTAGCTATTTGTTTAGCCATCTTATAATAAAGATTTCTATTTCCAAGCTCAATTTGACAATAATAAGAAGCACAAATTCCTAACTTCTTAGCCATATCTTGCATTGTAAATCCTTGGCTTTTTCTAACACTAATTAATTTTTCTAACCTTTTATTCATTTTTCCCACTTCCATAGTTAAATAATACATAAATGATTGCTATTTGTCAACTAGAAGTTCAATTTGAACAAAATTTTTTATAATGATTCATCCTTATTTTTAAATTGTAAAATAATCGGAGTTCCGGTTAAATCAAAGATTTTTCTAATTTCATTTTCCAAGTATCTTTCATAACTAAAATGAACTAAGTTTTTATTATTTACCTCAAAAGTAATCTTAGGTGGTCTATTAGCAGTTTGTCTTACAAAATATATTTTTAATCTTTTTCCTTTATAAGAAGGCGCAGCATGTAAAGCATAAGCCTCTTCAATACAATTATTTAAAAGTGAAGTTTCCAACTCTTTTCTATTATTATTATAAGCATTAATAACTTCAGGCATTAATGTATGCATTCTTTTCTTAGTAAGTGCAGATAAATAAACTACTTTCACAAATGGAACAAACTTAAAATACTCTTTCATTTCAATATTCCATTTTTTTAAAGCCATATTTGGATCACTTACAGTATCCCATTTATTAACTGCTATAACGATACCTTTACCAGCTTCTAAAGCATAAGACAAAATATGTTTATCATGTTCAATTACTCCCACAGAAGCATCAATAACTAATACACAAACATCACTATTATCTATAGCTTTCATACTTCTAATTAAACTATATTTCTCAATTGATTCGTAAATACTACCTTTTTTTCTCATACCTGCCGTATCAATTACAGTATACTCTTTACCTTCATATCTAAATTTAACATCTACAGCATCTCTAGTCGTACCAGCTACATTACTCACTAAAACTCTATCTTCTTTTAAAAGAGCATTTACTAAACTACTTTTACCCACATTTGGTCTTCCGATAAAGCAAAATTTAACTGTATCATCATCAAAAATAACTGTTTCATTCATATTATTAGTTATATCATCTAAAAGTTGTTTAAATCCTAAGTTATGCTCCGCTGATACTGCATATATCTTTGAAAAACCTAATTCGTAATAATTATAAATATTTTCTTTTCTTTTATCATTGTCTAATTTATTTACAACAACATAAACATCTTTATTACTCTTTTTTAATATATCTCTAACATAATAATCAGAAGCATCTAAATCATGTAATCCATCTACTACAAAGATTATCTTATCAGATTCTTCAACAGCAAGCTCAGCTTGAATACGAATATTTTGATTTATAGAATCATTATCAACATAAATACCACCAGTATCTATTACATGAAATTTCTTATTATTATAAACAACACTACCATAAATCCTATCACGTGTTATTCCAGGAGTATCCATAATAATTGCTTTTTTTTCTTTAATTAATCTATTAAATATAGTACTTTTACCTACATTTGGTTTACCTATTAAGCAAATAGTTTCCATATATACTCCTTTCTTTATAATGAACTTTCAATTATATTATAAACAACATCTTTTCCTTTTTTAGTAATTGTAGAAAATGGAACAAAAGGATTTTCTTCTGTTAACTTTAAAGTATCATTTATTAATTTATCTTGTTTAATTCTTCCATTTTTTGTAATTTTATCATACTTAGTAGCAATAACAACAATATCTTTATTATAGTATTTTAAATAATCATACATTAAAACATCATCTTCAGTAGGCTTATGACGATAATCTACTAATAAAAAAGCTTTTTTTAAGTTAGGTCTAGTCTTCAAGTATTCCTCAATCATTAACCCAAACTTTTTTTGAGTATCTTTACTGGTACTAGCATAACCATATCCAGGAACATCAACTAAATAAAAAGAATTATTTATTAAATAGAAATTTAATGTTTGTGTTTTACCAGGCTTAGATGAAGTTCTAGCAAAGTTTTTTCTTTCAATAATAGTATTAATAAAACTAGATTTTCCGACGTTAGATCTACCCAAAAGTAAAAACTCTGGTAAATTATCAGTAGGATACTGACTTACTCTAACCGCAATCTTAGGTTCGCATACATTTTCAATGCGCATAAAAATCACCAAACTAATTATATAATAACATAAAAAAAAAAGCAAATTAGCCTACTTATGTATTAAGATATTTCCTTTTTTTGATTCCAAAATTATTTGATTCCAAATTTGACTTTCCACAAATCTTTTCTTCTTGGGATGAACTAAATATCTAATTGAAAGCATAACATAATCATCGACCACATTAGTATATATAATTGGTTCTAAGTGATTATAATAAATTCTATAATCTTTCATTGCTTCTTTCATGTCTCTTTTCATTTTTGAAGGGATAGTTTTAACAATTTCATTTTTATTAATAATATTATAAAGTATTTTTTTAGTTTTTTCTAAATCACTATCTAAATTTACTTTAACATATATTTCACTCCACACATACTTTATTGCTTTAGTATAGTTTTTAATTTTTTTACTAAAAACAAAAGAATTAGGAATTTCAATTATAATACCTGTAGATTGATCTTTATCCCCAACTTCTAATAAATTAAAACTACATAAATTAATATTTATAACATCGCCAATAGTACCATCAATTTCTATCCTATCTTCCACTTTAAATGGTTTACTACTTTTAATATAAAAACCAGCAAAAAGATTAAATAGCACATCTTTTAAGGCCAAAGCTATTGTTGCAGAAGTTATACCTATAATTGTAAAAACATTATTGATATTTTCTTTCCACAGAAAAAGACAAACAAATAAAATTGCAAACAATCTAAATAATTTTAATCCTTTATTTATAATATAAATTATTTTTTCATTTTTATTATACTTGGTATTAAAGTATATTAACATTTTACATATAAACCATATTATAAAAATTAAAGCAATTGTTTCAAATATCGTATTTAAATACGGAACCTCTATATTACCTCTAAAAATATTTATCATAAAATATTTATACTCCTTCGTGAGCTATACATACTAACACATTTAAAATAAAAAGTAAAGTCTACATAAATAAAGCTTTAACTACTTCCCAAACACTAGAAAACCCACCACCTAAAATTTTGCAAGACATATTTCCTAAGTTATCACTTATTTTTGTAAATTTATTTGCATAAACTTTTTCTTCATCTAAAACATATTCATTTGTATCTACTTCTACCCCATTTTTAACATCTTCCTCAAACTTAGAAATTTGTTCACTAGTATAAGTTGATTTTAAATGCATTTTATTTTCATAATAACCACTAACATTTAAAATATAAGAAATTAAAAAAGCTAAAAAAAGTATCGTTAAAACTTTAAATAATACATTATTTTTCTTTTTTTCATTCATAAGTTGCCTCCAAATAATCTGCTATAACATCAGCTAAAATCTTAATTGTATTATTAATTTCTTCCAACGTATTTTCTGGACCTCCAACTTCTATCAATAAAGTATTCGAATGAAAATCTTGATTATAAACCCCGTTTACACCCGCACCTTTTTTCTTCATAATTCCTCTAGTTAAATTTTTATTTTTTTGTATAATCCTATTATTCAAATTCATTGCAAAATTCAAATTATTTTCATAAGTAGTATATTCTAATCCTATTACAAATAGCACTTTAGCATATCCCTTTCCATCAATATCAACTGTTGTAACATTTTTCTTGGAAGAATCCCTATGTAAATCAATAAATATTTTCAAAGAATCATTATTTTTATAAGCTTCTTCTAAAAGAATTCTACTTGCCTTATATGAATATCCATATTTCCAATTATTTTGTCTTAAAATATCCACTACAGATTTTTTTTCTACCAAAGCTCCAATATTTCTAGCTTTTAAATATTCTTTTAAAATGTAATCAGCAGTTACAACTGTGGGGTTTATAGAAAATGCTTCTAATGATGAATTACTATATTCTTCTTTAGGGTGACTATTAAAAATATAAACAACATTATCAAAATTTTGATCTTCTTTAATCTCAACAACAGTTGAGCTATCTTTAGTTTCTAATTGCTTATTAAACATGTAACTTATTAAAAAACTAGGACTTTTCAAATCATATAAATTACCTATATCCATGCTTTCAGTCGAATTTTTAAATAACAAATCAACTATAACTGAATCATCTTTACTTAATTTAGTTTTATAAAAATAATTAAGTAAAGCAAAAAAAGAATAGATAAAGACATTTATTCCCAAAAATAAAATTAACATTTTTTTTAAGTTATTTTTCTTACCTTTAAATCTTTTTTTCATACTATCACTACTACTAAAGTAAAATAAAAATTCAAAAAAAGTTGTCATATTAACGAATATTAATAAATTACTTGAAAAAAACATTCATATTTGTTAAAATAAGTTAGTAATTACGGAAGGAGATTTAGTATGGCTAATATTAAAAGTTCTAAAAAAGCAATCAAAGTTATAGCAAAAAGAACAGAAAATAATCACGAACCAAAAATGAGAGTTCATAACTTAATCAAAAATATTGAAAAAGAAATTGCTAGCAACAATAAAGAAAATGCTACTACTTTAAACAAAGACTTACAAAAATATATGGATAAAGCAGTAAGCAAAGGCTTAATTAAGAAAAATACAGCAAATCGTGAAAAATCAAGAATTAACGAAAAAATAAAAAATATGAAGTAACAATTGTTTACTTTATTTTTTTTTGATATTATTAATATGGTGATATTATGAAAAAACTACTTACAACACTAACCTGCTTATTTGCTCTTTTAGTAGTTTTTTTTAATTTTAACTCTATAACTAATTTTTTAATTGATAAAATTAACAATAGTCATAAACTAATTATTAAAGACGCTAATTCCTATGAAAAAGATTATGCTTTTAATTTTGTCCAAGAAAGTGAAAATTTCATTCCCTATTCTAAACAAGATTTACTAAATATAATTTATACAACAATTAACAAAGGTTGGAATGAATTTACCTTTTATTGTCCAAGTGAATATAAAGATTGTGTTAAAGATATAACTTCAATGTCGGATGATGATATTTTACTAGCAAATTTAAATAGTTTTGTTCATCCTTTTAACTCATTTACTAATATTAAAACTACTATTTCTGATTCCGGTGAAATTATATTACATATATATTATTTATATACTGAAGAACAAATTAATAAAATCGAAAGCAAAGTTAAAGAACTTATTTCCACTACTATTAAAAATGACGATTCCGATTATGATAAAATTAAAAAATTACATGATAAAATAATTAATACAACTAAATATGACGTAGAAAGAAATAAGAATAATGATAGTAAGTATTTGTCATACATTGCCTATGGGCCTTTATTTGATGGCTATGCAACTTGTAATGGTTACACAGATTTAATGGCTATAATTTTAAGTGAACTTAATTTTAAAAATTTTAAAGTAACAACTTCAAGTAAAGCTTTAGATGACGGTCAGACAGGACACATATGGAATGCAGTTTATATTAATAATAAATGGTTACATTTAGACCTAACATGGGATGATCCAGTAAGTAAAGATGGCAAAGATTATTTATACCATACATATTTTTTAATAAATACTAAAGATTTAAATAAAGCTGACACTGGTCAAGTAAAATTAAATGATCACAATTTTGATCAAGCTGTTTATAGCGAATTAAAAAACATTGATTAATTATCAATGTTTTATTTTACTATCCAACTTGTAGCAATAGGTCTTGTTTTATGTCTTAAAGCTGAATCAATTGGATCATTAATATTGCAATATTTATCAGTACAATTATTATTATATTTTAAAGCTTCTTTCTTAGGCAGTACCATTACTGATGAAGTACCACCATCTAAATTAGCCGCATTAACAGCACCATACTGTAACATTATATCTGCTAAGTCCTTCATTGAAGCTCCCTTAGAACGAGTTTCATTACTATCTACAACTAACAAAAGAATAATACCATCTTTTCTTTGTCCTATAGCGGTTCTTGCTGCATAACCCCAGCCACCATTACCTTTGGTAAATGATGCTTGACCATTAACAACTAAAAACGGGCCCATTGTAACAGCATCTCTAACTCCCATCTCTTTAGCTTGAGCAGTGGTTTTATTTTTAAGAAGAACTAGAACATTATTTTCAGTTAAGCCAATAATACCTCCATTTGATGAGCCATAATCATAACTAGTTATTATTTTGCCATTACTAATGGTTGTCCCAATTGGTGTTTGACCATTACTATTGTAATTAATATCTTTAAATCCTCCACCATTTATAGCAAGTAAAGCTTCACGATCTTCTGCCATTTGAGTAACATATTGTCCCCATTTATCTAACCATTTTGTATAGCCAACTGAAACTCTTTCTGGATAATAAACTGCGGCTAAATAAGCATCTTGACCATTAACCTTAAATTTTATAATTTTATATACTTGATCAGAATAATCTTTATTTAAAATAGCCTTTTCATATTCGTTATCTAAAGATGAAGTTTTTCCATCAATTAACTCTGGATTAGTATCCTCTCCACTTTCTATAATATAATTATTTGCCATAGTTTCTGCAATTTCATCTTCAGAATAAAATATCTTACAATAATATTGATGATGCATTGTCTGCATTGCTGTAGATATAAGCCAATCTTTAAATCCTACAAACGGGCCATACAGTAAAAATAAAAATGTACTACATCCTAATATATATAAACTTAAAATGATTCTCAAAAACCACATTAATTTTTTATTTTTCTTTATCCAACCAGAATCTTTACATTTAAAATAAGTAAATATTGCATAACCTAAAATTAAAAAGCATATTACTATAAAAACCAACAATACAATTTTAATTGGCTTTTTAATTAAATAATCACTATGAGTACCTATAACAAACAAAGTAATAAAAGTTGGAATTAAAAAAGCCATAATTCTCATCAAGTAAATACTTATAATCTTATTTTTTCTTGTATAATTTTCTTTATTTTTCATTTCAATCACCGCACCATTATATCATTAATTATCTAAAAAGTCTTCAACTTGATCAATAGTTCTTTGAAAATCATCAAGATTAACGTCAAACCATGTAACATTCATCTTATTATTAAACCAAGTAAATTGTCTTTTAGCATAATGTCTACTATTTTGTTTTATTTCTTCAATTGCTTGTTCTAAACTAATTTTTTTGTCAAAATAATCATATAACTCCTTATAACCTATCGCTGTATTTAAAACTCTTGAGGATACTCTTAAAGGGTTTAAATTTTTAACCTCATCTAATAGACCGTCTTTCATCATTTTATCTACTCTTAAATTAATTCTTTCATAAAGCAAATTTCTATCTAAATTTAAACCTATAAATTTAACATCATATAATAATTTATTTCCGTTATTATTTTTACTTTCTCTATTTAAAAATCTTATCAACCTAACTCTATTGTTTTTATGAATATCCATATTTTTATCTTTTTCTAAAGCTAAATTATATAACTGTTCATTAGATAAATTATCATAATTATTTGTATTTATTTCTTCTTTAAATTCATAATCATATAAACCTGCACAAAGATATAAACCTGTACCACCTACTATAACTATATTTCTATTATGATACTTTTTTAAAACATTTCTTAAATCTTTTTGATAGTCTTTTACCGTATAGTTATCTGTTACACTAACAATATCAAAAAGCAAATGTTCGATTCCACACTTTTCTTCTTCAGTTGGTTTAGCACTACCAATATTTAACTCCTTATAAACTTGTACCGCATCACAGTTTACAACTACAGCATCATATTTTTTAGCAAGTTCTACACTAAGTTTAGTTTTACCCACTCCAGTTGGACCTACCACTGCAACTATCATTTGTCTCACCCAAAACCATTATACCTTATTTATTTGACAAAAAAAATAGATATGTTATATTAAACGTGGTGATTTCATGGAAGTAATTGGTATAATAGCAGAATATAATCCTTTTCATAACGGACATTTATATCATATTAATAAAATTAAAGAATTATATCCAGATAGTTTAATAATCTTAGTTTTAAATGGATTCTTTTTACAAAGAGGTGAAATCTCAACTCTTACTAAAGAAGACAAAACAAAAATTGCTCTTCTAAATAATGTCGATTTGGTTTTAGAACTACCACTATTATACGGATGTCAAAGTGCCGACATCTTTGCTGAAGCTTCTTTAAAAATATTAAATGAATTTAAAATAAACAAATTAATTTTTGGTAGTGAAATAAATGACAGTCAAATTTTATATGATATAGCAAAAAAACAATTAGATCCTAAATTTGATGAAAAAGTAAAAGAATATATAAAAAAAGGCTTAAATTATCCTACAGCATTATCAAAAGCTTTAAATCAAAATTTTGAGTATTTACCTAATGATTTATTAGGAATATCATACACTAAAGCTATCATAAAAAATAATTATAACATTCAAATTGAAACCATTAAAAGAACAAATAATTACCATGATCTAACTCTAGACCAAGACATAGTAAGTGCATCTAATATAAGAGAAAAAATTAAAAATAATTTGGATATTACTAAATATCTTCCTAAAGAATCTTATGAAAAAATAATTAACACTCAAAATGACAATTTATTTAAACTTTTAAAATACAAAATATTAATTGATAATCAATTAAATAACATTTTAGATGTTAATGAGGGATTAGATTTTTTAATCAAATCTAAAATTGATACAACAAATAATATTGATCAATTAATAAAAAAAATAAAATCAAAACGATATACTTATAATCGTATAAATCGTATGTTAATTCATATTTTATTAAATATAACTAAAGAAGATGCTACCGAAACTTTAAAATATATTACCATATTAGGATTTAATAAAAAAGGAAAAATATATTTAAATAGCATAAAAAAAGAAATTAACATTCCTTTAAAAAAAGATTTTAATTCTAAACAATATGAATATGAAATTAATGCTTCTAAAATATACGACTTAATAAATAATACAAATACATATGATTTTGAAAAAAGAAATAAACCAATAAGTATTGAATAAATACTATTTTCATATATAATAAATAAAAAAGGAGAATTATGGAAGATTTTAAAAAAACACACAAATTATTAAGGGTCATAAAAGAAAATTTATATTTAAATGTTTATAAAGATCATTCAGCACATTTAATATTTAATAATATTTCAGAGGAAGAAAAAGAGCTTTTTGCTGAATATAAAAAACTTTCCATCATTCAAATATTATGTCTTATAAGAATTTCACAATTACAAGAACAAAATAAACTAGATGAAATAACAGCTGAGAAGTTAAAAAAATTAATTTGGATATATAATGATTTAATTAATATATCTGATTCTCAAAATGTACAAGATATAATCATTAAAATTCAAAATTTATTTAGAGCATATAAAATAAGTATTGAATGTAAAACAGAACAAGATCGAATAAACATTTTAAATGTAATTATCAATTTGAAATCAAAAGAGAATTATACAAAAACTGAAGATTTAAATAAAATATCAGATTATATTTATAATGAATCTCAAATAACACTTAAAAGAGCTAGTAAAAAAAACTAGCTCTTTATTTTTATGGTATCCCTATGGAGACTTGAACTCCAATCTTATGTTCCGGAAACATATGCTTTATCCAGTTAAACTATAGGGATAACAAAATTATACCATAAAAAAAGATAATTGAATTAATCAATTACCTTTACACTATTAATTAAAGGTTGATTAGCTTTATCTACAGTTCCATTTGCATCTTCAACAATAGTATTTTTAGCAATTTCATCAACTACTTCCATTCCTTCAGTTACATATCCAAAGCCAGCATATTGGCCATCTAGAAAAGTCGAATCCTTTTGAACAATGAAAAATTGACTTGAAGCACTATCATAAGCACTACTTCTTGCCATAGAAATCGTTCCTCTAGTATGCTTAATATCATTTTGAACATTATTTATAGCAAACTCCCCTTTTATATTCTTATCAGATCCACCCATGCCAGTTCCAGTGGGATCTCCACCTTGAATACAAAAGCCTTCGACAACTCTATGAAAAGTTAGACCATCATAAAATCCACTTGAAGCTAAGTCTATAAAATTAGTAACTGTAATTGGAGCGGTATCAGCATCAAGCTCTAATTTAATTATTCCATAATCTTTTACATCTATTTGTACATGGTGCTTACCACTCATAAGATCCTCCTTCTTTCCACAGGCAGTCAAAATTATAACCAAAGCTATAGTACATATTACTTTAAAAAACTTTTTCATTAAAACAACCTTATAATATCTTGAATTGTAACATATAACATTAATAATATTAATAACATAAATCCTACAGTATGACAAATACTTTCAAATTTAGAATTAACTGGACTACCTTTAATTTTTTCTACAATTAAGAAGAATACTCTACCTCCATCAAATGCAGGGAATGGTAAAATATTAATTACACCTACATTTATTGACAAGAATGCTGTTATATAAATAACATAATAAACACCAGCAGCCATTGATTGGCCAATAACTTCAAAGATTCCTACAGGGCCAGATAAAGCACTAACAGCAATCTTTCCTGTAATAAGTCCTAATACAGTTAAATACATTGAATTAACTATACTTTGAAATTTTAAAAATGCATACTTAATATGTTGTAATAAATTATTAGATGTTTCTGTCTTAATTCCTACCCCAAATAAAATAGTTTCTTTGCCAGTTGCTTCATCAGTTATTTTTTGAGGTGTAACACTATAAGTTTCTCTTTTTCCATCATCATGTTCTATTTCAAAGTCATAAGCTCCATCATCATCTTTCATAGCTAAATATATTTGAGCAACATCCCAAGATGATATTTTATGACCATTTATACCAATTATTTTATCTCCAGGAACTACACCTGCCATAGCCATCGGAGATTGATCTTTTACTGTATCAACAATAGTGGTTAAAGTTTTACCACCCCAAATACATGCAGTTACAAACAAAAGTAATATAGCGAGTAAAAAATTATTTACTACACCAGCTATTAAAATAATAACTCTTTGATACCATGGTTTATTGCACATGAATTTTTTCTTTGGAATCTTTTTTAGATCATCATCTTCATAAACCTCACCAGCCATAGCCACAAATCCACCAATAGGTACAGCTCTTAAATTATAATCAATTCCATCTTTTCCTTTATGAGTTTTAAGAATCGGTCCCATACCTATTGAAAATTCATAAATATGTACCCCAAACTTTTTAGCCCAAAAGAAATGTCCAAGTTCATGAATTAAAATGATAATTCCCAAAATTAAAACAAATACTAACAACTTCAAAATAAACATTAATACACTCATATATTCCTCCTTATATTATTAATGAACATACCAAATATAATAAAACCACCCAAATAATTGAATCAAATCTATCTAATATTCCGCCATGACCAGGCATTAAATTAGAAAAATCTTTAATACCATTTTCTCTTTTTATTTTACTAAATAACAAATCACCAAGTTGACCAACAATTCCTAAAATAAATGTCATTAAAATAACCATCCAACTTACTTGTCCTATCACAAAATTATAATATATTATTGATAATAAAGATCCAACACATAATCCTCCAATAACACCTTCAACAGTTTTATTTGGGCTTACCGAAGGTATCAATTTATGTTTTCCAAATAACATACCAGTAAATAACGCAAATATTTCATTTAAAGTACTTACCAATATTAAGTATATTAAAATCCATAATGATTGATTACGTACCAATGAAAATGTATTAAATCCAATTCCCAAAAAAATCACATAGCCTAAAAGATACACAGCATCTTTTGTACTATATTTGTCTTTATAAAAAATTGACGGTAAAAATAAAAGCATCATAGTTAAAATTAAACTTACATAACTTATGCCGTTTGTTGAGTTATTAAAAAAAAACATAATTAATAAGCCAATAATAGAAAACATTTTGATTAAAAGCGGATACTCTTTATGATCTTTTTTTAAATCCCATAATTCTTTTATAGCCATAATGCTTAATAAAGTCATTCCAACTTTTAAATAATAGCCGCCCAAGAGAATAAAAGGGACAAATACTATAGTCATTACAATAGCAGTAATTATTCTTTGCTTCATAAATCACCTCGAACTACTTTAAGTATATATTATTTTTGTGAAATTTAAAAGAAAAAAAGCTATGCGTACAACATAACTTTACAAATTATCATCAAATCTTTCAATTTCATCCAGGTTTTCTTCAACCAAGCTACGAAATCTTCTTTTAAATACTACAACTTTTCTTCTTAATGTTTCAGCTTCTCTTTCAATGTTATCTGCTCTTATAAGTGCTGTATTAACAATGCGAGATGCACTTCTTTTAGCATCATCAATTACTACCCTAGATTCATCATAAGCAGACTGTTTGATATTTTGAGTTGATTCTTGAGCTAGCATTATAGCTCTATTCAAAGTATTTTCCATTTGTTTATAATGTTCTAACTCTTTTTCTAATTCTATAACTCTAGCATCACTCAATTTTAATTTGTTAAGCAAAGCTTCATATTCTTGCGTAACTTCACCAACAAACTTATTTACATCATCTTTGTTGTATCCAGGAAGACTAGTTTTAAACTTTTCCATCCCCAAGCACTTCCTTTAATTACCAACCTAAATCATCATCTACATTTTTTTTATCTTCTTTACTGTTTTCTTCAGTTATTTTACCTTGAACATTAACATTTTTAGGAGTACATAAATATATACCTACGCCAATTTTTTGCATTGATCCACCAATAGCATAAATAACGCCACTTAAAAAATCAATAATTCTTTTTGCTTGTTCACTAGTAACTCTTTTAAGGTTTACTACAACACTATTTCTATTTTTTAAATGATCTGCGATTTGTTGTGATTCTGAATAAGCACGTGGTTCAAGTAATATCATTTTATTACCAGTTTTATCTGCCTCTTTTATCGCATCAGATTCACTCATATTATAATACTCATCTTCAGTACCAATCATTTCATCTTCATCATCATCTTTAAATAACTTTTTAAAATTTAGAGCCATAATATTCCTCCTATTGTTACTCTATTATTTTAACAAATAATTTTCAAAAATACAACTAATAAAAAAAGAAAAGATAACTTTTCTATATTCTTGTAAATACAAAATTGGAATTGAATGTTTTATCTAGGTTTATATTTTGATTATTATTATAATTTTTAAATGTTACTGTGGCATTCCATGTGTCTGTAGTTGTTGCACCTGCTGCAGCACTTATCGTATGAGTTGTAGTGCTTCCCTCATTTGTTGTAGGGATACAAATCTCACCAGTTCCATGAGTTATGTCTTGAGTAAGTACTGTAGTTCCATTTTTGGTAACTGTAAGTTCTAAATCTGCATTTTCAATATAACCATATTGATCATAAGGCGTTGCGGTAGAATTTTCTTCAATTTGTATTCTTATTTTATAATTATCAAACGATACACCTTCAGAAATATAAAACCACCCTTTTGTCAAATATTTCTTTGGATTTTTCATGACCTTGATATCTATATCATTATTTATAGAAAAATTTGAGGAACTATACCAATTATTATTATCTTCAGGTTTATCCCCATTTCCTAGATAAAATATAGCATATCCCGAAGGGATTGTAACATTGCCACTTACATATCTAATTGATAAAGAATAATAACTATTAGCATTTGTTAAGAGATTAATAGATTTTGGATAATATGAGCTTGTTTTGTCATTTGTGCCATTTAATATGAAATAATTTTCTTCTTTGTTATATTTTATTGTAATACCAGACTCGGTTTTTTCTTCATTCCATAGATTACCATCAATTAAATTTACTGTTCTGCCGTTGCTTGTTTCAGATGAACTTATTTGTGAATGTACAAATGAATTTTCTGTGATATTTAAACAAGCTTTATAATTATAACTCGCTGCAGCATCATTTCTAGCTTTTAAAGTTACTGTGGGTGAAGTACTTGATGACAAGTTTCCTTTTCCACTTCCAAAATTTGTTTGATTGGCTACAATAGATATATTAGTTCCTTGATTAAATGTTAGACCATCTATAGTTTTAGACGTTACTGTTGTATTTGTTGTGGATCCAGTTCCTATTCTTGCTTGAAAGTAGGCATAGGTTGCTGTTAGTGTTCCAACTACCAAAACAGCAACTAATATTGAAGTTATAATTGTTTTTTTATTACTCATTTTTATATCACTTACCTATCATTACTATGATATCATAGAAAAAAAAAAAAAAAAAAGCCTGTTTTTTTCAAAAACAGGCAAAATTATTTCTTTCTAGTCCTAGATAATGGCTTTGAGCCATATATGCCAGATAAATCCCTAAAAGCTTTAGACTTTCTACATATAGCAAGAGAACTATTTATAATTTGTCTTACACGCTCACTTGAAATATGATATATTTTTGATATTTCGATTAAAGTTAATGGTTTTTGATTATTAAGTCCAAATCTTAAAAGTAAAATATTTAACTCTCTACTACTTAATCCCACATTAATAAGTCTTTGTTCTACCGTATCATACGTTAATTTATCCACTAAGTCATCTTCGAATTCTGCATCTTCATTTTTTATATAATTTACTAATTCATTTTCTTCATTTGATTCATTTGCAACTACTATAGTATTAAGACTTATTGCATCTTCTGAATAATATTTTATTTCATCAACCTGAGCTTCAGTAATATTCAAGCTTTTTGCAAGCTCTGCATTAGAAGGATTACGCCCCAAAGACATTTGTAATTGTTTTAGCACTGTAAAATATTTACGAACTTTTTCATACATATAAAATGGAATTCTAATTGTTCTAGCAGAATTACCAATAGATCTCCTAATAAATTGTTTTATCCACCATGATGCATAGGTTCCAAATAAAATATTTTTAGACAGATCATATTTTTCAATAGCTCTCATTAATCCTTGATTACCTTCTTGAATCAAATCCTCAAAATCGACACCACAACCAATAAACTTTTTTGCCCAGTAAATCACCAAACGTAAATTATGTTCAATAAGTTTATTTCTAGCATTTTCATCACCTAAAGTATATTTTTCAAATAGTACTTTTGATTCTTCCTTAGATAAAACAGGATACTTTAAAATATCTTGAATATAATAAGTTATTGTATCATTATAAGATGCATCATAAAAATCAGATTTTTTTAATGTATTTAAATCTACATCATTAAAATCACAAAATATCTTTCCACAAAACATCAATAATCTATTACCCTCAGCCCATTCAAAATTATCTCCAGTAATATTCTCAAAATTTTTAGTGACTACATAATCAAGAGAATTATAAAAACCACAATTTTTCAATAGTAAGTCTTTTACAATATCCGAATTTAAAACATAATTATTAGATTTTAAATAGTCAAATAAAATATCTAAATTTTCTTTAGCTGTTTCATAATCATACGAAATTTTAAAATTTTCATCTATAAAACCATTAATTTTTTCAAATAAAGCAGCACTATTCTTAATTATTAATGCCATAAACCCACCTCAATCTAAACATTGGATTTATATTCTAACATCAAAACTATTTTAAGTAAATATTTTTTTAAATAAAAAAATTCCCTAATTAGGAAAAATTTTTAAAACTTAATCTTATCTTCAATATACTTATCTAATTCTGTCAAACTCAAAGTTATTTGTTCCATAGTATCCCTATTCCTTATGGTAACTGTATTATTATTAATAGTTTCATCATCTACAGTAATACAAAACGGAGTACCTATAGCATCAGATCTTCTATAACGTTTACCAATAGATCCAGACTCATCATATGTACAAACAAAGTTTTTACAAAGATTAGTATAAATTTCACTAGCCTTCTCTGCATGAAGTTTTTTTACTAATGGAAGAACAGTTACTTTAACAGGAGCTAAAGCTGGATGAATCTTAAGTACAACTCTTTCTTCATCATCTATTTTTTCTTTACTATATGAATTTATAAGTAAAGCCAAAAATAATCTATCTAAACCTACAGAAGGTTCAATAACATATGGCAAGTACTTTTCATTTGTTTCAGGATCAATTACTCTTAAATCTGTTTTAGAATGTTGCATATGTGTATTTAAATCATAATCAGTTCTATCAGCAACACCCCATAATTCTCCCCATCCAAATGGGAATAAAAATTCTATATCTGTAGTAGCCTTACTATAAAAGGCCAATTCTTCTTTAGCATGATCTCTAAATCTAAGATTTTCTTCTTTAATTCCTAATTCTTTCAAGAAATTAATACAAAAATCTTTCCAGTATTTAAACCACTCTAAATCAGTACCAGGTTTACAGAAAAATTCCAATTCCATTTGTTCAAATTCTCTAATTCTAAAAATAAAGTTACCTGGAGTTATCTCATTTCTAAAAGCCTTTCCAGTTTGACAAACGCCAAAAGGTATTTTTAATCTCATAGCTCTTTCAATATTTTTAAAATTAACAAAAATACCTTGAGCAGTTTCTCCTCTTAAATAAACTTTACTTTTTGTATCTTCAGTTACACCAATATGAGTTTCAAAAAGTAAGTTAAATTTTCTTATGGGGGTAAAATCATTAGATCCACATACTGGACATTTTATTTCATTTTTAGAAATATATTCTTCTAATTTTTCATTACTCCAACCATCTCCAGTTTCTGCACCTTTAGTAAAGTCCTCTATCAATTTATCAGCTCTATGTCTAGACTTACATTTTTTACAATCAATTAAAGGATCAGCAAATGATGCAACATGACCAGATGCAACCCACACATTAGGGTTCATAATAATTGCTGAGTCAAGTCCATGATTATAAGGATTTTCTTGAATAAATTTTTTCTTCCAGGCATTTCTAATGTTTTCTTTTAAATTAGTACCTAAAGGGCCATAATCCCAAGCATTAGAAAGACCATTATATATTTCACTACCTTGAAACACAAATCCATATTGTTTAGCATAGTTAACTATTTCTTCCATTGAAACTTTCATTATTTCCACCTCTACACCAATAAATTATACTAAAAAAACTAGCATTTTACTAGTTTTAAACAATATTTTTTACCAAATCAGTTAATTTTTTTACTTTTTTACTTTTGATTTTAACATTTTTTAAGTAACAATCACCACACATAGGAACATACTCCACTTCTTTTTCAGCACCATCAATTAAAACGGTTTCGCCCTCTAAAGTAAATTTACCATTTACCATCCTAGCATTAAAAGTTGCTTTGCGACCACACTTACACAAAGAAGAGCTTCCTATTTCTGATATATCATCAGCAAGTGCAAAGATTTTAGCTACACCATTTGAAAATATATCTCCAGTAAAATTAGACTTTAGACCATAAGCAATAACCGGAATATTTATCAAATGAGCTATTGTCCATAAATCTTCAATCTGTTCTTCATTCATAAATTCAACTTCATCAACTAAAATTACTTTAGAAGTATAATATATTTTATAATTTTTTTCGGTAAGCAAAGACTCATTTTCGCCAAGTAATATATCAACCTTACGACTCATACCATTTCTAGATACAATTTTATCATCACCCTTAGTGTCTATCTTTGATTTTACTAAAGTAATTTTAAAATTATTTTCTTCATAATTATAAGCAGTTTGCAAAATATTAATTGTTTTTCCACCGTTCATTGGACTATATTTAAAAATTAAATTAGCCATACCATCACCTATTATAATAATAAAATATAAATACTAAATATTCAACAAAAATAAAAACATTATATTTCTATAATGTTTTTCAAAAATTTCTTACTATGTATATAAAGTCCAGTATAATCTTCATAATACGAATTTAAAAAATTATCTATTTCCATTTTGACTGATTCATCTATATTTAATTTAGATATACTTGCTATATTCACATAATAATACATTCTCAAAAGCTTAATAGCCTCTTTAGAAACAATTTTTTCATTGCTATAACAATTAAGACAAACATAACCACCACGAGACCCATCAATTGTAACAATATGTGTTTTATTTCCACATATAGCACATGAATCTAAATTTATTCCTACTCCCAAAAAAGGTAAAAGTTTAATTTCTAATATATTAGTAACCACCACAGGATCTAATTTTTTTTCTAAATTCAATATTGTATTAATAAATAAATCATATATTTTTTTAGAATAAGATTGTTTAACAACTTGATTAACTAAATCAGAAATATAAGTTGTATAACTAATCAAAGTTAAATCACTATGAATATTTTTTAAAGGATTAATAACATCAACACTTGTTAAAGTTGAAAGTTTATCTTCTTTGTAATAAATTTCAAAATTAGCATAACTATATCTTCCTGTAGATGCCCTAAATTTGGATTTCATTGACTTTGCACCTTTAGCTAAAACTCCAATTAATCCATGTTCTTTAGTAAGAACATTAATAATTTTAGAAGTTTCACCATAAGGTATTTCATTTATTACAAAACCTTCAACGCTCTCTAACACACTTAATCCTTCTTTTCTATTTTTTTATAATTTAAATAATCACTTACTTTACCAGTTCTTTTAAATTTATTCCAAGCTTCCTTCGAATTCATTATATATTTTCCTTTCAAATATATAATGATTCAATATTTATTTTTTATTCAGTTTTATCAATAAAGCCTAATTCAATTAAATATTTTTCCTTTTCTTTCCAATTTTCTAAAGTTTTAACATATAATTCTAAATAAACTTTTTTACCTACTAAATACTCAATATCTTTCCTAGCTAAAATACCAATTTGTTTTAACTTAGTTCCACCTTTACCGATAATAATTTTCTTTAAAGAATTCCGATCTACAATAATATCAACGCTTATATTAACAATATCTTTTTTATCTTCATACTTAATTGTATAGCAAGTAACTCCATGAGGCACTTCTTCTTCAGTTGAATTAAAAATCTTTTCTCTAACAATCTCACTAACCATAAAAGATAAAGTATTGCTTGTATATTCATCTTGAGGAAAATAAAGAACATTATCTTGCAAGTATTCCTTAATAACATATATCAATCTTTGAATATTATCTTTTTCTAGTGCTGAAACAGGAACAATTTCTGAAAATGGATAAATATCTTTATAAGTTGCAATTGTATTTAATATCTGTTCATTTGTAAGTTTATCAATCTTATTCATTACTAAAATTACGGGAGTTTCAATATCCTCTAACATATTTAAAATATATTTATCCCCTTGTCCAATACCACTAGCAACATCAACTACAAATAATATAACATCAACATCTTTAGCAGCACTTAATGCTTCTTTATTTAAAACTTTATTTAATCTACTTTGAGGTTTTCCTATGCCCGGAGTATCAACAAAAACAATTTGACAATCTTTTTCATTATAAATACCTTGAATAATATTTCTTGTCGTACCAGCCTTATCTGATGTTATAGCAACATGCTCAGTTATAATTGCATTTAAAAGAGTACTTTTGCCTACATTTGGTCTTCCTATTATACTAACAAATCCACTTTTCATTACATCACCTATTTAAAAAAACTAAAATCTTTGGAACTAAAATAAAAGCACATATTATCCCAGCTACAACACTAGTGACAAAGGTTGCCGCAGAGCCACTATCTTTAGCTATTTTTGCTAAAATATGATAATCAGTTGTAATTAAATCAACAATAGCTTCTATAGCAGTATTAATCAGTTCTATTGCTAAAACTACTATTAAAGATATTAATATTATAGCCCAATCGCTAAAACTAATTTTCAAGATAATTCCTAAAATAATAACTATAATACTTGCCCCAGCATGTAAATATAAACTTTGTTCATTTTTATAAGCATTTAATAAGCCATCAATCGAATTTTTAAAACTTTTTAAAAATCTTTTAAATCCAAACTCTTTAGTTCTTCCTGTCCCTTCTTGTTTTTTTAAACTCATTTAACACAACCTCCTGTTTTCCAAACATAATTGCTTCTTCATCTTTTGTCTGATGATCATAGCCCAAAAGATGAAATAAGCCATGAACGCATAAAAAACATAATTCACGTGTTTCGCTATGACCATACAATTTTGCTTGTTCTTTCATTTTATCTATAGAAACAAATATTTCACCTAAAACTCTCAATTTGGAAACCTTTTTAGTTTCATTATCTTCGTACGCAAACGATATTACGTCAGTTTCCCTATCAATTTTTCGATATTCTTTATTAATTTGATGAATTTTATCATTATCTACAAAAATAATTGTAAATACAGCATGTTTTACTTTTTCAAGTTTTAAAGCTTTTCTTAATACTTTATTTAAAACTTTATCATATTGATAACCATATTCATCAATAATATCATATTTATTCAATTATCCCCACACTCCAATAACTCTTAAAACATAAACCACAATAATGATGATTATTATAATACAAATAATGTTATAAAGTCCATCTTTTTGAAAAGCTTTTGGTAAATGTCTTTTAATCGCACTCATTCCTATATAAAGTAAATAACCTAAAATAGATCCTAAAACATTTAAAATAATATCATCAACATCAAACGATCTGCCAATAAATAGCTGAATAAATTCAACGGTCGTACTAATAATAATAGAAACAAGCATTGGAACAAAGGCTTTTTTAGGTTTAACGTAATAAGAAACAAAATAACCAAAAGGAATAAATGCTAAAATATTACCCACAACATTTAGCATAAATAAATTGCTTCCAAAAGTATAACGAGTCATTTCTGTAAATGGCATAATATTATACCCACCGCCAATATTTGCCTCAGAATTAGTTAATAGGCTAAATAGTATTAAAGAATAAAACAAGGCAAACAAATTCATTGCTTCCTTATAAAAAGACACTTTCTTATGATGAATTATTATTGTAAAAAATCTTACCAATACAATTGTAAGTAAAAAAACACAAATCATTGCCCACGAAGAAGCAATGGAGTCTTTTAATATCCTTGAGTACACACCTTTCACAACCTCTCTTGCATTAATTAATAACTTCGTCAGTTATCACAAATACTACTACCTCTATTGTACTATCATTAGTGGTATTTTTCAAAACTTTTTTATCAACTACATACTCATCTTTATTTAATTTTAATTTAATACTTTCTTCAGATTTTAGCAAAGCTTGATTAATCGCTTCTTCAACGCTATATTCTTTGTCTATTTTCTTAATTTCCTGTTGTTTTTCTAAAAATAATTTATATCCAAATAAATCAAACAAATTTGTTTTTTTTGAAATATAATTTTCAAGTCTTGGCTTTAACAACCTTTTAGTATAATTTTCATGTTCAAAAATAAAATTTGTTTTCTTTTTACCAGTTAATTGATCCTCTTGATATTTTAAAGGAATATCCACTACTACCTGATACCATTTTTCTGCTCTAACACTACCTTTGGCACAAACAACATTCTTTATCTGTTCATTATGTACTACATCACTTGAAATTAATAAATCTCCTTTATTTACGTAATCGCCAACATTTACTTTACTAACACCCCGAGTTAATTTAATACTTTTTATAACACCATCTTTTTTAGCATAAACATTGCACTCATTATTTTCATCATTATTTTGTTTAATTAACCGTTCTTCAACTTTTACGACATATTTCATTCCATGATTTTCAATTTCTATCCAATCAAGCTTATCAGGATAAGAATCTAAGATCTTATGTCTTATTTCATTTAACTTAGCATATTTTTTCTTAAAGCTAATAACTTTAACTCCATATTTTTTTAACTCATCAGTTATTAATTCTCTTATTTCAGGATTTTCATGTATTACTTCTATACTAATAATCATGTTGTTGCACAAATAAAATACGAAAATACCAATTATAATAGAAATCACAAATATATATTGTTTTTTTAAGATTTTTATTAATTTAAAAATACCTAAATTTTCTACTATTATAAATTTATAACTAGGTAAATATTTAATAAGTTTATCATAATCTTTAAAATAAATTGTAAAATAAATAATATTATTCTTATATTTTATATTATAAACTTCAATAGATAAATCTTTTAATTTATTAATAAACTTATAATAATTATCACATTCACACTTTACAAGAATTTTTTCTTTATTCATATTTTATATGCATGTCCTTTACAATTCCACTAATTAATACTTCGTTTTGTTTTAATTTTTTTACCATAAAATCTTGACCTTTTATGATAATCCTAAATTCACAAAAACTAATATTAACTTCATTATCAGATATATTTTCAATATTTTTATAATTAAATAAATGCAAAGTGTTATCGTAAAATGAAATATAGTATTTCGTATCACATACAAAATTTAATATATTATCTTTTAAATGCATATATATCACCCTTAAAATATATGCAAAAACGAGACAAATTAAATGTCTCGTTTTAATAAAAGCAAATAATGATTAATTATTGCGATTTCTTTTATGGGAATTTTTAATTCCTTCTTTTATTTCGTTTCTTCTTTTAACACCAGGTTTTTCATAGTGTTTTCTTTTTTTCACTTCAGAAAGGACTCCACTTCTGGCAACCTTAACTTTAAATTTTTTCAAAGCACTTTCAACGTTACCATTTTGAACCACTACTTTTGTCATTACTCGCCCTCCCTTCGTGTTTAACTATAAGGTATTATACACCGAAGAAAACCAAAAATCAACAAAATATAACCAAATTGCCCCATAAATCAAGAAAAAACTAGCAATATGATCGAGTAATTGCTCTTCTTAATGAAGAACCGGCTAATTGGCCTAATTTAATAATAGTAGTCATAAATCTTGAAATTGCATTAAAATATGTAGCACTAAACGTAAAAGCACCACCTTTAATAGCAAATAATTCTTTATTTGTTAATGCCATCTTTACCTCCTATCTGCGACATTTAAGTGGATTTATTATCCCATCAACTAAACCTACTAAAAAAGAAACAGCTCCAGATATAGCAACTACTACACCCCAACGAATTGCTCCTCCTTTAATAGCGTATAACTCATTATCTGTTAAAATATTCACACGTACTCCTTTCCAAATATTTTTCTGGCTATTTTTTTATAAAGATAATCATAATTATAATAAACTATCACTTTTTTTATTTGATTATCTATACTAATATCTTCAGTAGAAAGTTTGTATGTTTGATAATTCACATGTGTAGCTTCCTCAATTTTAATTTCACTAATTTCCTCTATATTACAACTAAATTTTTTATTATTTATTTCGATAAATTTAATATTATTCACCGTATCAGAGTTTTCTATATTTACATTAATATATAAATAACCACCATCGGATACTGCAAAAAAAGCGGATTTACTATATATTTTTGTCGTTTTAAAAAAATATATCAAAATAATAACCATCAATAAACTAATTGTTATAAATCTAAAGTATTTTGGTTTTAAATTAAGTAAATAAAAATAATTATTATTAATAGACATTTAATCACCTATATTTATTACTCTTTCAAATAATTGATAAGGATTTTTATGGCTAACATATATAATTGTTTTATCAGAAAAAATCCTTTTCAGATTATTTATTATTTTATTTTCAAGGTCTTTGTCACACTCACTTAAAGCTTCATCTAAAATTAAAATTTGAAAATTATTTAAACAAGCTCTTGCTAAAACAATTCTCTGAGTCTCACCACCCGAAAAATTAGTACAATCCATATCTATAAAAGATTCATATCCTAAAGACTTCTTATCTACTATCTGATCTACACAACAAGCCTTTGTAATTTTATTAAATAAATTTGAATTTATATTTCTATAAAATAAAATATTATTTTTTATTGTATCTGAATATAATCTTTCATGTTGTGAAACATATACAATATAATTTCTTATAATATTAGGATTTAAACTTTTAATTTCATTATCACCTATATAAATATATCCTTTGTAAGAGTCCTCTAATTTACTTATCAGTTTACAGATTGTACTTTTCCCCACTCCGCTTTTACCAGTTAAAAGCACTTTTTCTTTTTCGTTTATAATTAAATTAAATCGATATAAAACAGATTTATAATTAGAGTAATTAAAAGTTACATCTTTAAATAAAATTTGAAACTTATCAAGTTTAACTTCGTTTTGTCTTTTTTCCTCTTCAATATTTAAAAACTCATTAATTTTAGTAAATGAAGCTTTTAAAAAATAATATTTAGGCAAACTATTAATTAAATTTTTTATAGGATCAAGAAAAAAAGACATTAAAGAATTAAATATAATTAAATCAGTAAAATTCAAATTATTTTTTAATATAAAATAAAAGCCCCAAAAATTAACTAAAAACAAACTTAATTCATTCACAAAATTTTTAGAATTTTCAATTTTATTTATAGTTTTAGAAAAAGAAAACTTATCAAAAATATATTTTGAACATATATTTTCAATTTTTAAAAGTATTTTGTCAGTAACATTTAAATTTTTAACACTTCTAAAACCACTAATATTTTCGACTAAAATTGTATTAAACTTTGTTTCAATATCAATATTATGCATAATCCGTTTATATAGTGTTTTAGCTGAATAAAAACCAATAAGAAAATAAATAATCATACTCAAAACCAAAATTAGACAAAGTCTTGAATTTATATAAATCAAAATAGGAATAATTACAAGACTAAGAATAAAATTAAGAAAAAAAGATACAAATAATTCACTAAATAATCCTTTCACATTATTTAATTCATTAACTCTAGTGATTATCTCACCCACAGTTCTACTTTCAATAATTTTAGAAGGAAGATTAAATAAATGATTCAGAAAATTTTTATTTAAGTAAACATCTAAATTTTTATTTAAATAGTTTTCTAAATAATCACGGATATAGCTAAACATGCATTTTAAAATTACAATTATTAAAAAGATTAAACCCAGAAATTTTAATTTATCCAAATTTTCATAACCTAATTTAAAATAATAAGATGAAAAAACTGTAAATAGAATAACCAAAAAATTGGAAATAAATATATAAAGAAAAAGTGTTTTTTCTTTTTTAATAATATTTAAAAACAATGAAACTAATGAATAATTATTTTTAATATTAACAACTTTATTTTTTAAATTAACTTTTACAATAATACCATCAAATAACTGTTCAAACTTTTTTTTATTTATTATCCTTTTACCTATAGCCGGATCCATAACTATAAGTTTATTTTTTTCTAACCCATAAACAACAATAAAATGTTCTAACCCATTATTATTAATATGGGCAATAAAAGGAAATTGACATTCACCAGATAAAATCATATTAATATCAACTTTATACCCAGCACTATCAAATCCATATTTTTGAGCTGTTTGAACTAAATTAAAAGCAGTTGTCCCTTGTAAATTTGTATATGTATCAATTCTAAGTTGTTCTAAGGGAACATTACCTCCATAATATTTAATTATAGATAAAAGACAAGCTACGCCACAATCTTTTAAATCTCGTTGTTTAACAATATATAACTTAGACATTTTTCCTCCTTCCACTTTCATATATAACAAAGTCTAAGTTAAAATCCTTTTTTATTTCATAAAAAAATCTTCTTAAAGAAGATTAATTATTATAATAAGTGTACCAAGTATTAAATTCTTCTAAAGTTTTATTACCAATAAACCCAGAAATTTGCTTACCATCCTTTATCATTATAACTGTAGGAGTAAATCCAAAATTATCTAAAAAATATCCATAAGTTTCTGTAACAACTTCTGCATCATCATCAACATCCTCGCTTAATGTTGCTGAAGTAACTAAATCCAACTTAGAAACTAATTCTTTCCAGGAATCCCCAGATCTATTTATTTTGGTAATATCTAAATACTTTGTTACAAAATTATTTTCTTTTTGAGCTTGATTTAAAACTGGAACTAATTTCTCACAAACAGCACAAGATTCTCTTCCAAAAAATAAAATACTAGTTTCAGAATTATCAAACAATTTCAAAGCCTGATTAACAGATATTGTTTCCATTTTTGAAATATCATATTTATTTTTACTTACCGAACTAACTAAAAAAATAATTAAGATAATCACAATAATTGAAAACAATAAACCAATTAAAATATAATCCTTTTTCTTCACATTACCACCTGAATTTATTATCACATAAAAAAATATAAAGAGCAACAAAAAAACCAGCTTAATTACTGGTAATTTTTTAAAATGGTGTCTCGCACGCGATTCGAACGCGTGACCCTTTGATTAAAAGTCAAATGCTCTACCTGCTGAGCTAGCGAGACATTTATACAAAAGTGGCTGCCTCGGATGGACTCGAACCATCGGAATGTCAGAGTCAAAGTCTGATGCCTTACCACTTGGCTACGAGGCAATTTAAGTGGTGGAGGGACATAGATTTGAACTATGGAACCCGAAGGAACAGATTTACAGTCTGCCGCGTTTGACCACTTCGCTATCCCTCCAAAAAAATGGTGCCGACAGAGGGAATCGAACCCCCAACCTACTGATTACAAGTCAGTTGCGCTACCAATTACGCTATGTCGGCAACAATGGTGGGCGCTATAGGACTCGAACCTATGACCCCCTGCTTGTAAGGCAGGTGCTCTAACCAACTGAGCTAAGCGCCCATTCCATAAATGAAATGTGTCTTTTTGTTAAGACAATTAGAATTATACTATAAGAATTTCATTTATGCAAGATTTAATGTAAAATTTTTAAATTTTTTTGTATTTTTTTGTTATTCTATATACTTTATTTTGCAATTATTATTAAATTTTAACATAAAAACCCTTGAATCACCATTTATAGAATCTAACAAATTATCACCTAATAAATGTACAATTTCCCCTATATGATTTCCATTATTTAAAATAATATACATATAATCATATTCTATTTTTAATACAGGACATTTCTCTTCATTTATTAAAACATACTCTATGGCATCATCTAATCCAATTTTTTTACCAATCGGAACAATACCAATTTCACAATCTTCTTTAAATTTATAATTTAAAAAAGATTCTTTTTTTTCAACTTTAAATTTTTCTAATACATAAGATTCGATCAAAAATGCAGGTTTTAATTTATAATTTACTTCATTTAATTTACTTTCCAAATTATATTTTTTTATTTCTTGTTTATCTTTTAATTTTTGAAGAAAATTTCTGGAATCGTTAACAACTAAACCAAATTGCAATGTTTTTAAAACTACACTATTCACATAATTTCTTTTTTTATAAAAAGTACATTTTTCGTCAAGTATAACTTTAACCTTTTCATTATCTACTAATTTAGCGTATTTCGAAAATTCATTTGTTTGATCCACAAAGTCTAATGATTCAATTTTTGATTCATCTAAAGTAGTTGTAATTCCCTTCAAAATAAGATGTTTTTCCTGCTCTACTATTTTTAATGCTTCTTTTAAATCTTTAATACTTTTCAATCCTGGGAATTTTTTTGATGTACTTATAAGCAATTCTATTTTTAGGTCGTCCTTTAAATTTAAACTTTGAATACTTTCTAAATAATCTAAAGAATAAATTCTTACGACTATATCATTGTTTATAGCATCATAAACATAATCCAAATCAATTTTTTCGCCACACCAAATATCTATATGTCTATTAAAACTTCTAACCTTAATTGCCTCAGTTAAATTATCCAAAAAATAATTATTTATTCCCCACTTATAATAATCGCAAACAATAGCTAGCCCATGATTAAAAGCATTATTGCTTAAGTCAATAAATATATCCGAATAATTACTAAAGTTAGTTTTTAAATTTTCTATATTATATTTTAAATTATTTTTATTTATAACAAAATTATAATTACTATTCATATTTACCACATTATAATTATATCATATTATAATATTGAATATTATAAATAATTGTGGTAGTTTTATAGAAAAGGAGATTTATGCAACTAGAAAAACATCAAGAACAAACCGTAAAATACCAAGGAAATATGCTAGTTTTAGCAGGTGCTGGAACTGGTAAAACATTTTGTATCATTGCTAAAATAAAATATTTAAAAGAAACATTAAATGCTAAAGATGAAGACTTTTTAGTAGTGTCTTTTACTAATGAATCTGTAAATGATTTAAAAAGAAAATTAGGAAATAATATTGATATTTTTACATTTCACAAACTAGCACTAAATATTTTAAATAAAAATTATCGTTTAATAAGTGATAATCTTTTGAAATATATTATAGATGAATATTTTTTTAGTCAAGTAACAAAAAAAGAAAAGATCTTTTTATTATTTTATTTTTTTGAAACTAATTATAATCGATTATTAAATAAAAATACTTTTAAAGGTTTTAAAAAAATGATTTTCACATATATCAAATTAATACAGGCAAACAACCTAGATCTTATCTATTTAAAAAAAGTATATAAAACCGAAAGAAGTACTTTTATAATAACCATAATAATTAAGATTTACCAAATTTATAAATACGAAAAAACATCACAAAAAGCAATAGATCTAGATGATTTAATTATAAAAGCCAGTCTTGTAAATAAATTCTTCTCATACAAGCACATTTTTATAGATGAATTTCAAGATACTTCTCAAATTAGATTTGATTTAATTAAAAACATTTATAATCATTCACACTCTAAATTATATTTTTATGGCGATGATTTTCAGTCTATCTATCATTTTTCCGGATGTAATTTAAATATAATGCTAGATATTAAAAAACATTTACCAGATATTAAAGTTTTTAAACTAAGACAAACATTTCGAAATAGTCAACAATTAATAAACTATGCTAATATTTTTATTACCAAAAATAAAGCTCAAATAAAAAAAGAAATGTACTCTGAAAAAAGTATCCAAAAACCAATTGAAATTATTTACTACACAAATCCTAAAACAAGTTTTAAAACTCTAATAAATTCACTTGATATATCCACAACATTAGTGCTAGGAAGAAATCAAAAAGATATTTACAAATACAGTAATGACCAAAATATTAGATATTTAACCATTCATAAATCCAAAGGTTTAGAAGCCGAAAATATTATTTTAATAAATACAATAAACGATATATATGGATTTCCTAATAAGATTAAAAATTATAAGCTTTTAGATAAAATAAACAAATGTGACGAAATAAAATATGCTGAAGAAAGAAGACTATTTTATGTAGCCTTAACTAGAACCAAAAACAAAGTATATATTTTAACTCCCAAAGATAATCCTTCAGTATTCATAAAAGAATTAAAAAAAATCATAAAAAAATAGCAGATACTATTTTCTGCTATCAAATTTCTTTCTTTGCTCAGTATTTAAAATTTTCTTTCTTAATCTTATTGAATTTGGAGTAATTTCAACTAATTCATCAGAATTAATATAATCTAAACAATACTCTAAAGTAAGTAATCTTGGTCTTTTTAAAACTACAGTTTTATCAGCATAAGCACTACGAGTATTTGTTAAATTTTTACCCTTAACAACATTTACTGCTAAGTCGTTTTCCCTATTACACTCACCAACAATCATACCTTCATAAACTGGTGTTCCCGGTTCAATAAACATAATTCCACGATCTTCTAAAGAACCAATAGAATAAGCAGTAGCATTTCCATTTTCCATAGAAACTAAAACCCCTAACTTACGTTCACCAGTATTTACGTTTTCAATAGGAGCATATTCTTTAAATGAGTGATTTAAAATACCATAACCTTTAGTTAATGTCATAAATTCAGTATTAAAACCTATTAATCCACGAGAAGGAATAGTATATAAAAGTCTAGTTAAACCATTAACATTATACATATTTTCCATGTGTGCACCACGATCACCTAAAGCTTGAATAACATTACCAACTGAATCATCATTTACTTCAATTTGAACATCTTCGTAAGGTTCACATTTAACACCATCAATTTCTTTTACAATAACTTCTGGTTTTGATACTTGAAGCTCAAAGCCTTCCCTACGCATATTTTCAATTAAAATAGATAAATGTAATTCTCCACGTCCAGATACAACCCAAGAATCATTACCACTTTTTTCAACCTTTAAAGAAACATCTCTTTGAGTTTCCTTAAAAAGTCTTTCTTCTATTTTAGAAGCGGTAACTAATTTACCTTCTTGTCCTACAAACGGACTAGAATTTGTCATAAAAGTCATTTTTAAAGTTGGTTCATCAATTCTTAAAATAGGAAGAGCCTCTTCATGACCAATATCACAAACAGTTTCACCAACTGATATATCAGGTAAACCAGCAATAGCCACAATATCGCCAGCATCAGCTTCATTTATTTCTACTCTTTTAAGACCTATAAAACCAAATAATTTTTGAATTCTAAATTGTTTTTTAGTACCATCTAGTCTAACACAACTAACCATTTCATTAGTTTTAATTTTTCCAGTTTTAACTCTACCAATGCCAATACGACCAACGAAATCATTATAATCTAATAATGCTGGTTGAAATTGTAAATTACCTTCTGTATTTACATCCGGTGCAGGTATTTCTGAAATTATCAAATCAAAAAGTGGATCATAATTATCAGTTTGTGTTGCTAAATCTGGAGATAAACTACAAGTACCATTTAAAGCTGAAACATATGCCACTTTAAAATCTATTTGTTCATCAGTAGCACCAAGCTCTATAAATAATTCTAATACTTCATCAACAACTTGTTTAACCCTAGCTGTAGGTTTATCAACTTTATTTATAACAACTATAGGCTTAACATTTGCTTCTAAAGCTTTTTTTAATACGAATCTAGTTTGAGGCATTGTTCCTTCATAAGCATCTACTAGAAGTAAAACACCGTCTACCATATTCATAATACGTTCAACTTCGCCACCAAAATCAGCGTGTCCAGGAGTGTCTAGAATATTAATTTTATAATCTTTATACTTAACAGCCGTTGTTTTAGCTAAAATTGTAATTCCTCTTTCTCTTTCAATATCATTAGAGTCCATTGCTCTTTCAGCAACCTCCTCATTTGATCTAAATGTACCAGATTTTTGTAATAATTGATCAACTAATGTAGTTTTACCATGGTCAACGTGAGCTATAATAGCTATATTTCTTATTTTGTCCATATATATCCCTCTTTTTCACACGTTTGACATTATAACACAAAAAAAGAAATTAATACATATTTTTTTCATTTAATTTCTTAATTTCTTGTGAAAATTCTTTAAAATATCCATATTCCTTAGGTAAATTAATAAATTTCATAGTTGTTTTTTTTACAGGATGGGTAAATTCCAAATAATAAGAAAACAAAGCCAACTGTGTTTTATCTTGTTTATTATATCTTTGATCTCCACATAAAGGATGAGCATGATTTTTAAATTGTACTCTAATTTGATGATGTCTTCCCGTAATTAAATCTATAGAAACTAAAGCTTTATTATAAGCTTGTTTTAAAACTTCATAATAAAGAATGCCCTCTTTACCATTTTCACTAACAATGGAATTCCCATTAGATAATCTTTCAATTTTATCTACATATTTTCCTTCATCTTCTTCAAAAGTACCCTCACAAACCGCTAAATATTTTTTATGTAATAAATTATTTTGAATATCTAAAGATAACCTTTTAGCGGCTTTAGAAGTTTTAGCAAAAACCATCACACCCCCAACAGGTCTATCTAATCTATGAACTAACCCTAAATAAGCATCACCAGGTTTATTATACTTAACCTTTAAATAATCTTTTAACATACTTACCATATCTAAATCATTAGAACTATCTTTTTGTGAAGGCACATTTTCAGGCTTAACGCAAACAATTATATGATTATCTTCATATAAAATATTAATCATTTGCTTCCCACCTAGTGTAGTTACCACATGGCAAACATAATTGAGTATTTTTTATTGGAATTCCTATTTCTGAACAAGATATTTTGCCATCAAATCTATCATTTAACGAAATTTTTAACATATTAGCTACAACTTCGCCAGAAACTCCTGCACTATAAGAACTAACTAAGAAAAATAAAGGTTTATCACTTAATAGTTCTGAACATAGTTTTATAAATTCAAAAGTGTCTTTTTCAAATTGCCAAACCTCTCCATTAGTACCTCTTCCAAAACTTGGAGGGTCCATTATAATACCGTCATAATGATTTCCACGTCTAATTTCTCTTTTTACAAATTTAATGCAATCATCCACTAAATATCTTATATTTGCTTCTTTATATCCAGAATCAATAACATTTTCCTTACACCATTCTACCATGCCTTTTGAAGAATCAACATGCGTTACACTTGCACCAGCACTTAAACAAGCAACTGTAGCTCCTCCAGTATAAGCAAATAAATTTAATACTTTAATATTTCTTCCACTATTTTTAATTTTATTTCTCAAAAAATCCCAATTAACAGCTTGTTCTGGAAACAATCCAGTATGTTTAAAACCCATTAATTTTAAATTAAAAGTTAAATCATCATATTTTATTTGCCATCTATCAGGAACATTTTTTATATTTTCCCAATATCCTCCACCTTTATTAGAACGATGATATATAGCATCTATTTTACCACTATACTTTTGCTTTAAATCTCCATTATCCCATATAATTGAAGGATCCGGTCTAAGTAAATAAAAGTTTCCCCATCTTTCCAATTTTTCACCTAAAGACGCATCAATAATTTCGTAATCTTTCCAATTATTTGCTAATTCCATTTTTATTACCTCTATTTAATAACTGATTTTTTTCTACTAAAATATTTTCTAAAACATATTTTAAAATACCATACTCACATCTCACACCAGCTTGAATACTTCCCTTTATAATATCATCATGCAATTCTGGTTTATCCTTCATTATAGAATAATCTAAAGTAAGTTGCCCAAAACCAAGCTTTTTTGAATAAAATTCCACAAATTGTCTAAAAAATTCCCTTTGAGTTCGACCATTTCCTTCGTTAAAAGGGTGAACCATATTTATTTCCCCATAGCTATATGCAAGACAATTTAAAAATTCATCAACAGTATTACAATGCAAAATATTACTTTTAAATTTATTTAATTCATCATTCAAATAAGAATATATATTAAAATGAGTACAAAAAGTAATACCACCTTTAGCAATATCTTCGCTTCTAATTTTACCAGCAAATTCTGGATAAATCCCTCCAAATAAAAATTTATGAATAGCTAAATATTGTTCTACATCGAAATCATTACTTTTAGCAATGCGATATAGTTTTCTTTCTTGAGGCGAACATTTATCTGAAAGCATTAATTTTGATGTTTGAAACGTAACAAGTAAAGCTTCTTGCTTTTCTAAAAGGTCTTTATCATGAATATGAAAGGTATTTTTAAATACATTAGTACCTTTATAACAATACATTGAATGAATTTCTTGAGTGTAAGTATTATCTTCCTTTTTTTCTTTCATGTTTATTTTCCATTTCTAATTTTTGATAAAGCATATTTAATTTATATAAAAAACTTTCAGGTCCAGAAACATCAGTCTTACTTAATTCACTTTCAATAATTTCTTTTTCATTTTTAGTAATTTGTTTTCCTTCAACTTTAGCACTTTGTATTGCTGATTCAACAGCTTTTTTCTCATCAGGCATATAATCACTCCTAACAATTTCATTATAACATATATTAATACCACTAAAAAAGATTATTTATCTTTTGAATTAAAATAAATAATCTCATGATTTCCATTCTCATTTAATAAATTTGCATTTTCTAAAAGTCTTTTTGTTTGCTTAGCCACACCCAAAGAACCATCAATTAAACAAGCATTTTTAAAAAACTTCTGAACTTTATTTTTAATTAAAGGATAATGAGTACACCCTAACACTACAGCATCAATATTTTTATCTAAAAATGGTTCAAATAATTCTTTTAAAAGAATATCTATTTTCTCATTTTGGTCAGTTTCAATTAAATGAGCTAAATCTAAACAAGAAAGTAAATATACATTTTCATCATCTTTTTTGTTTAAATTAACTAACTGTTTTATACGATTAGTTTTAATAGTACCTGGAGTAGCCATTACTAAAATATTTTTATAATTTCTATCACAAGCAACTTTAACAGCTGGTTCAATCCCCACAAATATTATTTTTGGATACTTTTCTCTTAAATGACAAATACATCTTGTGGTAGCGGTATTACAAGCAATAACAACTAACTTGACTTTTTTTAAAATAAAATACTCTACTATACTTTCAGTAATAGAAAATAATTCTTTATCTGTTTTACTTCCATAAGGATTATTATAACTATCTGCATAATAAATAAACTTTTCATTAGGCAAAACATCTTTTAAAGCATCTAAGACTGTTAATCCACCAATGCCAGAATCAAATACACCAATATAACTTTCTTTCATACGTCACCTTAATTAATGTATATTTATTATATAACTTATTTATCAAATAAAACAATACTATTTTTCTTTAATGATTTTTTGACGTCAATTACTCTTTGGTTTTCTGAACCTCTCCACTTTAATTTGGGATTATGTAGTTTTTCAACAAACTGTCCATCAACGATAACATCAATATTTTCTATTCCAGATTTATTTTTTAAATCTTTATCAAATAAAAAGCCAGTCCATACCCATATATTTTTTTCTGGGTATTTTTCTTTAAATTTTTTAGCAAGCACAAGTGTACCATCAATATTAGAAGGATGCATGGGTTCTCCTCCTAATATTGAAAGTCCAGTAATATAATCATGATTTGCTATATCAATCACATGATCAACAACTTTATCATTAAATTCTTTTCCTTTTTCAAAATCCCATGTTTCCGGATTAAAGCAACCCTTACAGTGAAAAGGACAACCTTGCATAAAAATAGAAACTCTTACACCTGGCCCATTAGCTATATCCATCTTTCTTATTAAATTATATTTCATATTACTTATCTTCTTTATTATCAATGTGTAAAACTCTTTCCTTTATCTCTTGAGTTCTACCTTTATTCCAAAAATTAGTTCCAATATAACCACAAGTACGACGTGCAACATTTAAAGTATCATGATTTCTATTCCCACAATTTGGACAATACCACTCTAAATTATCATCTAATAATATTTCACCATCGAAGCCACATTCCTGACAATAATCACTTTTTGTATTCATTTCAGCATACATAATATTATCATAAATAAACTCAATTACATCCAAAACCGCTGGAATATTATTTTGTAAATTTGGAGTTTCAATATAACTTATAGCTCCGCCTGGAGATAATTTTTGAAATTCGCTTTCTAATTTTAATTTAGTAAAGGCATCAATTTCTTCAAAAACAGGAACGTGATAAGAATTAGTAATATAATCTCTATCAGTTATTCCTTTAATAACGCCAAATCTTTCTCTCAATGCTTTAGCAAATTTATAAGTTGTAGATTCAATTGGAGTTCCATAAACTGAGTAATCAACATCTTCAGCTTCTTTCCACTTTTTACAAGCATCATTCAATTTTTGCATAACTTCAATAGCAAATTCTTTTCCCTCACCATTATCAGTATGAGAATGTCCAGTCATATATTTAACACATTCATATAAACCAGCATAACCCAAAGAAATTGTTGAATATCCATGATGTAATAATTCATGAATTGATTCACCTTTTTCAAGTCTTGCTAGAGCTCCATGTTGCCAAAGTATTGGTGCAACATCACTAGTTACTTTTGATAATCTTTTATGACGAAGTTGTAATGCTCTATGACAAAGTTCTAATCTCTCATCAAGTATTTTCCAAAAATTTTCTTTATCTTTTTCACTTGATAAAGCAACATCAGGTAAGTTAATGGTTACAACACCTTGATTAAATCTACCATAGTATTTTCCCTTTCCTGGCACATAATTTTTAGCTTTTGCTATATTACCTAAACTTATAGTTCTATCTGGAGTTAAAAATGATCTACAACCCATACAAGGATAACAATCTCCCTCTCCATTTTCATTTATTTTTAATTCTTTCATGATTTTTTCTGAAATATAATCAGGCACCATACGTTTAGCAGTACACTTAGCAGCGAGTTCAGTTAAATAATAATACTTACCTTTTTTATTTATATTATCTTCTTCTAATACATATAAAAGTTTTGGAAACGCTGGAGTTATATAAACTCCCTTTTCATTTTTCATGCCAATTATTCTTTGTTTCAATACTTCTTCGATGATCATAGCTAGTTCTTCTTTATATTCTTCTGTTTCGCCTAAATACATACAAACACTTAAAAAAGGTGCTTGACCATTTGTTGTAGTCATTGAATTTATTTGATATTGGAATGTTTGAACTCCATCAGTAATTTCTTTTTTAGTATCTTCTGTTGCATATTTTATACAATCTTCTTTTGAAAATTTACGTTTTTTATATTTTTCTAAATATCTATTATAGCTTTCTTTAACAAATGGTGCTAAATGAGTAAGTGTAATTGTACATCCACCATATTGGCTTGATGAAACAGCCGTAATAAGTTGTGTGGCTATAGTCATAGCAGTCAAGAATCTATGTGGTTTTTCTATCATAACTCCATTTATATTTGTACCATTTTGAAGCATATCTTCTAAATTAATTAAATCGCAGTTGTGTAAAGCACTTTGAGCAAAATAATCTGCATCATGAAAGTGGATTATTCCTTCGTCATGAGCTTTTACAATGTCCTCAGGAAGAAGTAATCTTCTTGTAATATCAGTTGATGTAATACCAGCTAAATAATCTCTTTGAACAGTTACAACCTTAGCATTTTTATTAGAATTTTCGGTATTCCAATATTCTGATTCACCATCGATTAATTCTCTAATTGTCATATCTGTAGTATTACTTTTTCTTACTAATTCTCTAGTGTATCTATAAGTTATGTACTGCTTAGCTAAAGCATACTTGCCAAGTGACATTAAGCGCATCTCAATGATATCCTGAATATCTTCAACTAACATTCTTTTTTTCTTCAAACCTTCAATATACTTAACAATATTTCTAATTTGAATATCAGTTACCCTTTCTTGTTCTTCAACTTCCGCATTTGCCTTTAAAATGGCATTTTCAATTTTTTCGGGCATATAATCAACAATATGTCCATCACGTTTAATTATTTTCATGCTACCTACCTCTTTACATTACAATCAAAGTATAGCATAATTTTTTTATTATAAATGTTGCAATTGCAACATTTGACGTTTTTTGTTAAAATTAAATTGGTGATGAAAAATGGTATCCCCATTTAACGGAATTTCTGATAAAGAGCGAAAAAAATTGTTTACACTTTTAAGGACGCATATTTACACTTTTGATGCCAACCAAAATATATTATCTATTTTAAAAAACGATGATGTTTTGGGAATAATTGAAAATGGTTACGCTGAAATCACGAGAATTGATTATAACGGAAATAAAAGTATAATTGAACAGTTAGATCAAAATTCCATATTTGGGACCACTATATCATCAATAGATAACAACGAATTTAGCATATTAACTAAAGAACCAACCACCGTAATAATAATCGAATACAATAAATTAACTGAAAAAGAATATACAAAATATAATTTCTATAACATTTTTATTCAAAATATTCTAAAAATAATAAATGAAAAAATAATGCAAAAAAATCAAAAGATAAGAATTTTAACTAAAAAAACTATAAGAAACAAACTTTTAGAATTTTTTGATATCGAACAAGAATTACATCATTCCAAAAATATTTATCTATCATCTACTTTTACTGATTTAGCCGATTATTTAGCAGTTGACAGAAGTGCCATGACTAGAGAATTAAAAAGTTTAAAAGACGAAGGGTTTATTGTTATAAAAGGAAAAAAGATTACTCTTTTATATTAATTGAGTAATCTTTTTATTTATCAGTTGATCCAAATCCACTCATTCGTTTAGCATCTGCACAATCATCATCTGCTACTAAGTATTTCATAAAAATACCTTGGCCTATCGCATCACCTTTTTTTATAATTGCATCTTCTGATTTAACATTATAAAATGCAAACATAAAATGTCCATCATTATCTGGATTTTCATAATAATCAGAATCTATGATTCCTACACTATTTGCCATAACCAATCCTCTTTTCTTAGGATTAGAACTTCTATTGCAAAGCATTAAATATTCATCATCAGGCATATATACTTTAAGCCCAGTTTTAACTAAAGTTGGATTATCACCTGGTTTATATGGTCTTATAACTATATCTTCTGCTGCTTCAATATCATAACCTGCTGAACATTTTGTCTTTCTAACAGGTAAATTTATATTACTATTTTCAAAGCCCTGTGCTACTTCAAAACCTCTAATTTTCATCTTTACCACCATCCTAAAATCAATTTTATCTTATTTTTTATACAAAAACAACATTTATTTTTTCTTTTTATTTTTATACATATCATCATCTGCTAACCTTATTAATTGTTCTACAGACTCAAAATATTTTTTTAATCCTGTCACATAACCAATGCTTAAAGAAACTTTATACTTATACTTTTTACTTTCATTTGTAACATTTTCGTTAATTTTATTTTTTAGTTTTATTAATTCATCTTCAGAATTTATTGAAACTAAAACAAATTCATCGCCACCATAACGTGCTAAAAACAGATTTTTATCAAAATCATTACAAGTTTTCTTTATAGTCGCAGCAACCTTTACTAAAATATCATCACCAACTAAATGACCATATCGATCATTAATTAATTTAAAATCATTTATATCCATAAACATTAAAGAAATAATTTGATCTGAATTAGTATTATTAAACTTATTTTGAATATATTCATTAAAACTATTTCTATTATTGATACCTGTAAGTTTATCCATTGAAATTTCTTCTTCCTGATAAAACAAAAAAATCATTAACGCCGCTATAGTTATTCCCACTTGTAAACAAGATACTCCATAAAAAACATATTGAATAACACCTGCTATTAAAGGAGCTATTGCATAAAAGCAAAAAGGCAATATTTGTGATTTAATTGCAATATTTTTGCTAGTAAAATATATTTTTAAAGATTGATAAATTGGATATAATAGATAAGCAAATTGAATTGCAGCATAAATTCCAAAATATTGACCTCTAACATATATATTATTGCTATCTATAACAAATAAGATACCTGTAAATAAGTTTAATATAACTAAGAATATTGCAACAAAAGGTAAAAAATTACAAATAGATTTTATAAACTTATGTTCAAAAAATTTATTTGTAAATTTAGCTTCCATCAAGCTATTCCAATTATTACCAATCAAGATAGGCAAAATATAATAAAAAGAATTAAAAAATTTCAAAATAAAACTACTTAATAAAAAATTAGTTTCTCTAAAAACAAAAGCAATAATATCCACAAAGCAAAATAAAAAACATAGTATTAATACCTTTTTATAAATAACTATTGTATACCCACTTCTATTTCTATAAATAAGTAATAAATATAGAAGTAATAATATTATCATACAAAAAATATTTATTTGTAAATAATATTGCAATCCGTACACAACTATCACTCCAGTACTACTATGTTTAATTTCATATGGCGTCCCCGAGTGGATTTGAACCACCGACCCTTCGCTTAGGAGGCGAATGCTCTATCCAACTGAGCTACGAGGACACACCATAATTTTAGCATTAAAGTAAAAAAAAAGATAGTTAAACTATCTTAATAAATATAAAATTAAACAAAAATATAGAAAATGAACCAGTCCATAAAGGAATCTTATACTTAGTACACTCCTTAGTGGCACAATACTTGTCTGCAAGAGTAACTAACCAACTTTCCTTATATTTAGGAAAAGTCTTAGTTAAAGGAAACATATGAGACAAGATAATATTTTCTTGTTTTTTAGTCAATCCAAAATATTTTTTTGTATTATCTCGAGCTATAACTGGATGATATATCTGAAGTTTATCCCCAAGTTCATCAATCCTAAAAAAATCATGTGTTAAAGCAGCTCTCGTTATTTCTTCGATATTATTAAACTTTAACTTTTTAGCCCACATGAACGTCGTTCTTGCTACATTTAAAGAATGATCTAATCTATTCATACCATGATGAGCTTCATCTTTTAATTTAATAAATTCTTCATTTTTTAAAATGTCAGCAATTATTTTATTAAATTCAATTTCTTTATTTAACTTCAAATTAATCACCTATTTGCTACTACATTATAGCATTATTTTTAAATTTTAGTACATATTTACACAAATTTTAATAAAAATTTACATTATTTTAATTTTCTTTATGAGTTTCAATATACTTTAAAATCTTTTTTTGATTGTCTCTAATTTCAATAATTTCATTATGTAATTGTTCCAAAATTAGTTCACTTTTTAAATTAGTCCTATAATCATTTTTACTTCTTAAAACATCTTTTTGAGCAGCCCTATTCTGACTCATCATTATAATTGGAGCCTGAATTGCAGCTATACAAGACAAAACTAAATTAAGTAAAATAAAAGGATATGGATCTATTGAAGCAAAAAGCAAATTAATTACAATCCAAAATAATAAGAATAAAATAAAGCCAATTATAAAACTCCAACTACCCGCAATATTAGTAATTTTATCAGCCATTTTATCACCAAAAGAAACATTTTTATCTGCCTCTTTATCAACATCTATAGCAAATGGTTCATTTAAAAGTAAATCAACTAATTGTTCTTCATCCTTACCTTCTAAATCTTGATTTAATAATACTTTAACTATTTCTTTTTTTGTTATTTTCTTTTCCATTATTACTCCTTATTACTACAACTATCTAATTTTAATGGTATTTTATGTGAAATCTCTAAAGAATTAATAGATTTCAAACTAACTTCAATATAAAGATTATCATTACCGTACTCTTTACAAGTTTTACTATAATTATTTATATCAAATTTAACCTCATTTAAAAACTTATTTAATGTTGTTTTAGAAGATGAACTAACAGAGTCAATCTTATTTATTACTCCATTATTTGTCTCATAAAGTGTACACATAATAAAATCGTATTCTTTATCAAAATCGCTTCCACAATAAGTTACATCTTCAATTTTAATAGAGGCCTTATTGTTATTATATGCAATACTTCCAGAAATGACAAAGTCCTCACAACTACTACTTAACTTATCTAATACTATATTATCATTATGCTTTAAAATAAAATAAGCTGAAAATAAAGCTAATATAAATAATAATGTAACCAATAAAATAATAACTTTTTTTGAGCTTTTTTTCTTTTTAATATTACCACTTAAAAAATCATTTACATTTAAATTATAATCAGAGCATATTTGTTTCAAAAGCGATATATCAGGCATATTTTTACCATTTTCCCACTTTGATACTGCTTGATATGTTACTCCATACTTAAGTGCAAACTCATTTTGTGTTAAATTATTTTCCTTACGTAATTTTTTTATCAAATTACCTATTTTTTCCTGATCCATAATAACCACTTAACCTACACAACAATTATACTAAAATTTTATTAAATATGCTAGTTTTCACCATATACTTTTTTATAACAATTATCTAAATGATTAGTATAATATAATCTATGAAGATAATATATTTTAGAATTTATATCTTTAATTTTATTATCAAAGTTACCAGATGCTTCTGTAGTTAAAACCGCTAAGATATATCTTGATTCGTCATAAACTATACCAATATTATGAAAATAGGCTCCGTAATAACCATACTTAGTTGCAGCATCTATTCCCACTAGTTTTAAATCATTATGCTTAGAATAAATAAAATTTTCTTTCAATTCTTGCCCAAGTTCGTTAGCAGTATTTATAAAACTATCTAAATATTTTAAATAAGCTTCAGCATCTAACACCGTTATACTTCCAAAAGTATCAGATCCATACAAAGTATATTTAGCACCCAAACTTAACCCAAATTCCTTTAAATTATTCAAACCAATATAATCAATCAACATTGCATGCGCAGCATTATCACTATATCTTATAGCGTAACTTATTAATTCTCTTAAAGAAATTTGGTCACCAACTTTATGTTTTTTTACCCCATCGCTATCAGAAATTAAATACTTAGATGTATAAGTAATAGTTTGATCCAAATCTAGTCCTTCATTATAGCTTTTAGTATATAAATAAAGAGCATCTAAAGTTTTAATAGTGGAAGCAGCATAATAAACCTTCGAAGTATTATAACTATATGAATATCCTAAATCTAAGTTTTCATATAAAATACTAGTTTGGTATTGTTTTAAATAATCATCAAGTCCATTTTTATAAGCAATTATTTCTTCAGAATCTGAAAAGTCTTGTTTTGATTTTATACAATCTTGATATTCTAAAGATAACTCATTTTGTTTTTCTATTTCTAAAATACCTTTTTCAATTTCAGTATTTTGCTTAGATACTTTATACTTTAATAACCCCAAAACTATGACAAATATAATGATTATCAATAATATTATACTTGCTATCAAAAAAGTAAGATTACCTGATTTACATATATTAATTAATTCGGATTCATAAGGAAATTCATTCAACTTTAAAATTGAAACATCATCATTTTTTAAATCATACTTAATTAACTGATTTCCATTTGTTAAAAAGCCAAAATAAATACTTTCATTCTTTAACTTTTTTTCAAAATTATTGATCATTCTTTTAGAAATAACTTTATCATTTTTAATATTAACCACAATTAATGGCTTATTTTTAGAAAAATACACATAGTCATACTTTTTATTATTTAAAAAGTAATTCTCTTTAATATTACTATAACCACATTTATTTAACGTATTTAAAATTTTTTTCTTAATAGTTTTTTTATCATAAACTTTTTTACTTCGCATTTTACTACACCTAAAAACATTATATAAAATTTATTCAAAAATTTAAATATAACGTTTTAAATTTAGTTTAGAAACTTTACTTAAATCGAAAGAAAATAATTCTGGATTAATAGCAAAATTGAAATTAAATGTATTCGAATTAATATATGATTTAGTATTTTCAAGACGTATCAAAATTTGTTTTTCTATCATGGGATTTATTATTTCATTTAAAATATCAGTTACGCTTTTTTTATCATTAAATCTATTATATATAACAGCAAAATCTTTAACAGTAATAGTGCCATTAATACTAAAAATATATTCTAAAGCTAATTTTTCTACGGAAGACATACTCGTATTTAAACTAAGTTCAATATAATGAATAAGGTATTGTTTTTCTAATTCAATTTTAACTTGAGATAACATATATTCTAAAAATGGAGTAACATTTCCACTATATCTTGATTTTATTATATTTTTCTCATATAAAGCTCCAGAAAATGCGATAGCCCTATTAAAAATAATATATGAATAGTTTTGATTATTAAGCAAATTCCACATTGCTACAGTTCTACTAGTTCTACCATTAACATCAAAATAAGGATGTACATACACAAAATAAAAATGCATTATCTGTGATTTAATAAAATCATCTATACCCTTTTGTTCACAAGTATTTGCATATTCCAAAAACATATTCATATAATATTCTATTTTTGATTCATCAACACCCATAAAATAAGAGTCGTCTAACCTTCCCTTCTTTAAAATATAAACAGGTTTTGTTCTATAATAATCACCCATAAAAGCTTGATCATGTGCATCTAATAAATCCTTACTCAATAAAGAATACAAATGCCTTAAAGTTTCTTTGTTTATTGGATTATTTTGTAAAATATACTTATAACCAGTATATAAATTGATAATTCTTTTATCAGCCTTGCTCAAAACATTAGCATGTCTATTTTTAATGGTTGCTTCAATGTTTTGTAAATCATCATTAATTCCTTCAATATTATTATTAGATTGAATTTCATTTTTAAGCATCATTTTCTTAGCAAAGCTTAAACTATCCATATAATCTTCGCCATCTAAAAAAGTAAGTAATTCATCTTTACTTTCTTTTAAATCATCTTCATCGTAATGAATATCAAAACCATTTATGGTTTTTAAATTAACCTTTACAAAACCCATAAACCCTCCTATTTTTCATAATCATCTAAAAAGCTTTTATACTTTCCATCCTTTTTATAACCTAAAATGCAATTAATATTTATATTATCAAAACTTTTAAAAATATTATCATCTATATTAGGATTAACTTTTTTTAACTCTTTTAAAAGTAATTTAATTTCTTTTCTTTTACTAGCACTTACATCAATACTAGTTTTCTCAGTAAACTTACAAGCACAATTAATAAATTTTAATTCATTATGTCTAGCCCAAGAAATAATATTATCTTCCTTTACTAAATAAAGTGGTCTAATAAGTTCCAAGCCTTTAAAGTTTTCACTATGAAGTTTCGGCAGCATTGTTTTTATCTCTGATCCATAAAACATTGATAAAAGACTTGTTTCTACAACATCATTAAAATGATGACCTAAAGCAATTTTATTACAACCAAGCTCTTGAGCTTTATTATATAAATTTCCTCTTCTCATCCTAGCACACATATAACATGGGCTTTTCTCATTTAATTTATTAGCAACTTCAAATATATTAGTTTCAAAAACAGATAAGGGAATATTTAAAATTTTCGCATTTTTTAAAATGATATCCATATTTTCCTTTTTATAACCAGGATTCATACATACAAATGTGGCTTTAAAATTAACTTTACCATGACGCATTAATTCTTGAATACATTTAGCAAGTAAAAAAGAATCTTTACCTCCACTTATGCAAACCATTATATGGTCATTATCCTCTATTAGCTTATAATCACTTACTGCTTTAGTAAATTTACGCCAAATTTCTTTACGATAATTTTTTATAATACTTCTTTCAATTTCTTGATATCTTTCCATAAATCTCACGAACAATATAATAATACATTTTTTCAATTAAGTCATTAAAAAAGATTACTTTCGTAATCTATTTATACCTATTCATTTGAGCCATAACTTGCTTAACTTGTTTTTGACTAGGTTTTCTACCCATTTGACTCATCATAGCCTCTATCATTTTTTCATTAATCGGAGGATTTTTTTCTAATTGTTTTTTCATAACTGCTCTTATTACAAAAAAGCCAATTATAAAACCTATAACAAGTCCAATACATAAATATAATATTTGTAATCCCATATTTTTCACTCCCTCCTAAATTGTACTATAAAATAATAAAATTTACAAATTTAATTATAAGAAACTAATTTATCTAACCAAAAATAATCCTTATTTTTAAAATCACAAGCAAATAAGTTTTTATTTATTAACAAATTCTGAAATATATTCTTTTTAGAGGCATTAGTTTTTAAAAGAATATAAGTACATCTTGGCTCCATTTCTACCAACTCATCTAAATATTTATTATATATACGATGTTTATTTCCAACTACTGTATAAAAATCATTATTTTTATATGTATCATAAATTAATTGACTAATCTCCTCTTTATGAAAAGGAACAGCTATTTGGTCAAATAAGCTAATTCCTAAATCTAAATCATTTTTATCTAAATAATATACCCCTTCCAATGTTCTAAATAAATTATAAGGATTGTCTTTAGTTAAAGTAGCTAAATAATCACTTATATTAAAAATATAAAACGTTCTCATTCCTAATCACCAAAGATATCTTATTATAATAAAGGTAAAAAGAATGTCGAACGTTAGTATTTTATAAATTTTCTTTAATTTTTCTTTTAATTGTTGTTTTATCTAAACCGTTTTCTTTAGTAAGTTCAATAGAATCCTTAGTTTTAATAAATTTATCTACAGCAAATATACATTTTGGATTACTTGCAAATCTATTCCATAATAAAGGTTCTCCCGAATCAATGACAAAAGTCTTAATTTCTTTTGGTAGCAATTGAGCTTCATATTTAGGATTTTGTTTTAAAAATAATTCCATACTGGGCATAGAAACCACTCTTAAATCAATTCCATCTTGGAACAATTCTTCAGCTACATCCATAGCCACAGCAATATTTTTTCCACTGGAAACAATAATACCATCTAGTCTAATATGTTCTTTTCTAATCATGTATGCTCCATATTTAACATACTTAGCATTGGTATTCCTATACTTTTGCATTTTTGTATTACTTAAATCAATAACCATTGGCCATCTATTTTTTAAATTAAATTCCCAAGTACCTATAATTTCATTTATATCACTTGGTCTTAAAACTAAAATATTTGGAATCATACGAAGAGCATTTATTTCTTCTATTGGTGTATAGACCCCTTCATTTTTACAATTTACAATATAAGTTACAGGCAAATTAGCTATGGCACTTATCTTCATACTTTGTCGCAAATAATTTAAATCAGAACCATTAAAATACACAAATGGTCTTAAATTTAATAATGCAATACCATTTAAAATGTCTCCACATGCATTAAATCTATAATTAAATCTAATATTTTTTCCTAAATTATTCTCTTTTGTTTCAAACTCAGATGAACTTATTAATTTTTTATTAATATCCGCTAAATTACTTCCTATAAAAAATGGAGTTTTATTACTAATAACATTTATCATTTTTTCATTTGAAACAATTAAATCCTCAAAATAGTTATCATTAATTTTAAAATTAGAGTCATCAAATTCTATATTAAAAATATCTTGCTCTAATAAATCTAAAATCATATTTAAATTAACGTTATTTAAATTTCTGCACTCTTCATACTCTATTAACCATTTTTGATACAATTTATTTACTCTATCACTTATATTTTTTAAATATTTTTCTTTAATCTTTTCATCAAAGGCAAATGGTTCTAAAGAAACACTAATTTTAGTTTTTAAATCTATATAATTATCTTTAGTAATATTACCTAAATTATAAATTTGATCTTTAAAATCAATTAAAATTATCGAAGGTTTTTTACTTTTTTTAGCTCCTTCTATCGCATCACAAATTTTATCAGTATTTTGTGCATTTTTTACTTCAAAAACATTAAAATTCATAGCTTCAAATTTTAAATCAATATCTTCTGAAGTTAAATTTTCTAATCCGTTGGCATCAACAAGAACAATTAATTTATCTAAATTTTCATCACCCGCAAAAGATAAAGCCTCACATGCACTACCATTCAAAAGATCTTGAGATGAACAAACTAAATAAGTATTGAAATTAAATAATTTATTTTTGGGTTTAATTTTACTAATTAAGCTTTCAATATATCTTTGTGCATAACAAAGACCCACTGCCATTCCAACACTATTATAAGTTCCTCCAACAGAGTCAATACCATACTTTTTAGTTACATCTGGATAAAATGGCACATCTGAATTTAACTTATTAAACTCTTTCAAATTTTCAATAGTCAAATTAAAGCCAGATAAAAAAAGTGTACTATATAAAGCTTCAGTTCTTTTTGAAGAAAACACTACTCTATCTCTATTAATCCAATTAGAAGCATTATTTTTATACATTAATTCTTCAGCATATAAAGCATACAAAATAGCGCTTTGTCTAAAAAGTTCACCAACATTTCCTTCGTTAGACTCATACATGATATCAAGCCCTAAACTAGTTATTTGATTAATAATATTATTTTCTAAACGTCCCATCATACCACCTACTATAATATATATACTACCATAAAAAAACAAATAATTAAATATTATTTGTCTTCTTTCTTTGTTTCTTTTTGTTTAGTATTATCTTTTTTTAATTTTAAATTAATCTCAGTTGTATTTTTACATATTAATAAAATAGCTAACATAAATTCATAAGTAATTCTAGCAACTACATTACCAACTATTAAGTAAGCTACAAACCCTGCAAAATTTATACCTAACATTGAAAAAGATGATAAAGTAATAAATAAAGCTGTAACTATATAAGCTATTTTAAGCAATGTCTCAGCAAATAACTTTTTAAAAGATAAAAAATCATAAATCCATTTAGTTTTACCAGTAAACTTTGTCTCATTTTCTTTATTTAAAAACATAAAATAAATTAAAATTCCTCCGATTAAAGCTAATACTAATGAAATTAAAACCCAAATTCCCGCTCCAGCTAACATTCTAATGCTTGGAGTCACACTACTAAAATCGTACATTTTCCACTCTCCTTCTTAGTATAAAGTATATCATATTTTTTTAATTTTTAGATAACAATTTTTCAGATAACTTAAATATTTTTTCTGTAGAATTATTTTTATTTACTTTTTCTATATTTCTTCGCCATTTTTTTAATATTTGTTCATTACTAATTGTTTTTTGTACCATTTTAACAAAATGATAATATCCTCTTACATTAACTCCATAACCTCTTTTTTTAACAAACTTAGCATTATATTTTTCTTGTCCACCATAACCCGGAATCATAATCATTGGAACATCCATTTCACAGCATTCAGTTACCGTAGCACCACCAGGTTTAGAAATAACACAATCAGCAACTTTGAGCAAATTATACACATCAGTTGTAAATCCTAAAACTTTAACATTTTTTAAATTATTTTCTTTAACAAAATTATCACATTTAATTTTCAACTTTTCATTTTTTCCACAAATAAATATTAAATTAATATTAAAATCTCGTTTTGCCAAAGCTTTAAAATAATTATAGTACGCCATAGATCCATTAGATCCACCACCAAAGAAAACATAAGTCAAATAGTCAGGATTAAGCTTATATTTCTTTATAGTATGTTCTTTAGAATTTAAGTTCATTGATTTATCTTTATCAAAAGGGATTCCAAAAGCATAAATCTTTTTAGCATCTACATCATAGTTTTCTACAAGATCACGTTTCATAATTTCATTAGCTACAACAAAAGCATCTTGATGGTGTCTATCAGCAAGCCAACAATAATGAGGAGCATAATCTGTCAATACAGACATTATTTTTGAATGAGTATAACCCTTTTTATTATAATAATTAATTATATTTCCCCCATAAAAATGTGTATTAATAGTCAAATCAGGGTTAAATGTCATTATATCATCTCTTAGTTGTTTATTATCAAAAAAAAGCTTAGCAAGTTTATCTTGATATTTAATAAACATTTTATGATCTATAATTTCATACCATGTATCAAATAAAAGTTCTGTTCTATAAGCCATTACAAAATCCCAAAATCTTATACTTACTTTACCCCAAAAATTGCTATAATCTGTAATGTTTAAAACTTTAACCTCATAATCAGAATGTTGTTCAAAATAATTTTTTATATAACTAGCAATAGACTTATGACCAGAGCCATACATACCATAAGTTATCAAAATCTTTTTCATATATACCTCAAGTATATTATACCACCTTTTTATAAGTTTTAGTTATTATAAACATAAGTTGTATTTTCCAAACAATTATTTAAATAATTAAACCTAGCATTTATTAAAAATATACAAAGAACAATTGTCAGATAAAACAAAATAATTCCTCCATAATTAACAATAACTTTTCTCATAACAATCACTCTCTCTTTCTATAATCTTATTTTAATACGAACATTTATTTGTGTCAATCAAAAATAACAACATTTGTTTGACTTTTTACATACCCTATTGTAAAATAAGCTTGTAAAGGAGTTTAAATGGAAAAGAAAAAATTAACCAGAAGACAAAATGATGTTTTAACATATATAAAAAAATACACAGCCATGCATGGATTTCCACCCGCAATTAGAGAAATTTGTGAAGGCGTAGGTTTATCAAGCCCTGCAACAGCCTTTGTTCATGTAAAAAATTTACAAGATGCCGGATACTTGAAAAAAACTAATAATAAATTTAGAACAATTGAAGTTTTAGTAGACAATGAATACGAACAAAAAAATGAGGAAATAGTAAAAGTTCCCCTACTTGGTAAAATTACTGCTGGAAGTCCAATCACAGCAATTGAAACTCCCAATGAATACTTTGATTTACCTGCTTCATTAATACCAGCTAAAGCTGAAGTTTTTACCTTACATGTTAGTGGTGAATCAATGATTAATCGTGGAATATACGATGGAGATTATGTTATAGTAAGAAAACAACGTAATGCAAAAAATGGTGACATTGTCGTTGCCATGACTGAAGAAAATGAAGCAACTATTAAAACATTTTATAAAGAAAAAGATCACATAAGATTACAACCTGAAAATGATACCATGGAACCAATCATACTTCCTAACGTAACCATTTTAGGAATAGCCATTGGATTATATAGAAAATTATAAAAAGAGATTCAAAAAATGAATCCCTTTTTATTTATCTAAAAAACGCCAAATAAATCAAAAATGCTAAATAAAGAATAAGAACAATTAATCCATTTATTCGATCTTGCTTAGCTGATTTTCCTTTCAAACCGAGTGCCATAGTTGCTAAATAACCACCTACAAGACCTCCAATATGAGCACTATTATCTATACCTGGAATAGTAAACCCAATAAATAAATTTAAAATTATTACCGGTATTATTTGAGTTACCAAAACATTACCCAAAAACAACCTATAGTGTAATCCAAAGTAAAGAAGCGCTCCCAATAATCCAAATATTGCTCCACTAGCCCCAGCAGAAATACCTGTATTAAAAACTACAGACAATAGATTTCCACTTATTGCACTAACAAAATAAATTAATAAAAATTTCCATTTACCAATATAATTTTCCACTTGTGAACCAATAACATATAAGGAATACATATTAACAAGCAAATGTATAACCCCAATATGTAAAAAAGCACTTGTCAATAATCTAAATACTTGACCAGACTTAACTAAAGGTCCATAATTTGCTCCAAATTGAATTAATGTCAAGGTGTCATTTGAACCATTACCTAAAATATACATAAGTAAAAATGCCACAACACAAAGACAAATTAGTAATTTAGTAAAAATAATTTTTTTGGGTTTAAATACAGATTCATACAACTTATTTTCTTTTTCAGTTTTAATATTAATTTCATTACTAACATTATAAATCAAATCTAAACCATTATTTTCTTTAATTAATCTAGTTTCAATTTTAGGAAACGAAGCTTGAATTATATCATTAGTTTTTAAATCTTTAAAATCTTTAATTTCTATCGAATCTATATTTTTACTTTCACTTAACTTAACTCTATCAGCACAATCTAAATAGATATTTAAAACATTCATTTTTAAAGATAATGTTTTCTTTTTTATTTGTTTTACAATACTTTTAACTTTAAATATATCAAAATCATATTGTTCACTATTATGTATATAATTTGAATTTATTCTTATAACTTTATATGGTCCATCTAAATTTTGTAACCAAATTTCATTTTTTACTCCCTGTACCAAAATAGGAGCATAATTCTCTTTTGTCACAAAAAAATGAACTAAACTCATAACAATTTGATCTTTTTTATCTATTGCAATATTAGCCATAATATCTCCTCTGTAATTTTATTTTACAATAAATCATATATTTAGTAAAGAGGTGCTAAACCATGCTTAACCTATTATATATTTTATTTTTAGTACTATTTTATTTATTATCCATTCCATTTTGTTTTAAATACAAATCCACATTATACTACCTATTTAGTATATCTATTTTAATAATAACCCAATATGTATTTACAAATATACTTGAACATTTATTTTTTTCTATAGTAAGCACTTTTGCCCTTATTTGTTATCTAATAATCTTTAATTACTACTTTTATCATTTTAAAAAAATGAAAGTGTTTTTATTACTTCCATTTACTTTAATAAACATAATCTTTTTTATATCTCTTTTTCTAAATTAATTAAAAATTCTTTAAATTCTAAAGGAATGTCAGCTTCAAAATGCATCTTTTCTTTTGTAATAGGATGAATAAAATCTAAACTTGCTGAATGAAGAAATTGACCAAAAGAAGTAGCTTTATCCTTAGAATACACAGGATCATTAAAAACAGGATAACCAATATATTCCATATGACACCTTATTTGATGAGTACGTCCGGTCTCTAAAGAAAGTCTAACTAAAGTATATTTCTTATAACGTTTTACCACCTTCAAATTAGTAACGGCTTTTTTACCGTCTTTAACAACTTCCATTTTTCTAAAATCTTTTTTACTTCTGCCTATTGGAGCATCAATTTTAGCACTTGCTGATGGAAAAACCCCATGGATTAAAGCTAAATATTCTCTTTTTACTCTTTTATTTTTAAAATCATCAGCCAATATTTCATGAGCTTTATTTGTTTTAACTGCAATCATTAATCCAGAAGTATCTTTATCAAGTCTATGAACAATACCTGCTCTTTCAACCCCAAAATTATCCGATAAATCCTTAGTGTGATGCAAAAGAGCATTAACCATTGTATGTTCATGATTTCCATTACCAGGATGAACTACTAAACCACTGGGCTTATTAATAACCAGCAAATCATCATCTTCATAAACAATATCTAAACTTATATCTTCTTCTTTTAATGTTGTATCTTTTTTTAGTTCATCATTTATTAAAATCTCATCATTTTCTTTAACTTTATAAGATGATTTAACCGCACTACCATTTACTAATATATAGTTTGTTTCAATTAATTTAGAAATATATTCTCTAGAATAATCTGTATTTAAAGCCAAATATTTATCTATTCTTATTCCAGTTTCTTCTAAGACTTTAAGCTTCATTTTCCCCATCTCCTTTTAAAACGCTTACCATTATCATAATTACCCCCAAAACTATAAATGTATCTGCCAAATTAAATATTGGAAAGTCATATTTAAAAATAATAAAATCTAAAAAATCTATTACATAGCCTCTAAAAATCCTATCTATTAAATTTCCTAAAAGCCCACCAATAAACATTCCAAAAGCCAAAATATTCCAAAATCTACATTCAAATTTTTTAATATATTTTACAGTTAAAATTAAAGCAAGTAAAGAAATAACTATTAATAATAACTTACTATTTTGCAAAATACTAAATGAAGCTCCTGTATTATGAACTAAATTTAACGAAAAAAAGTTATCAATGATTGCTCTTTTTTCATTGATAATCAAATTTTTTTCTAAACCAAACTTTGAAACTTGATCTAATAATAAAACTATTAAACTAATTATACCTATTTTTTTCTTCATGCCTATATTATAACATTATTTTTCTTCATTTTCATAAATAGTTTTAACAAGTATAACATCTGTACCAACCTTAACAATATCCTGATAATTTATTGTACTTTCCTGTGCCTTAAAAAATCTTCTAAAAAATCTTTTAGGTTCAGCACTAAATTTAATAATATGTCCTTGTTCATCAATTTGTGCATCGGTAATTTTACCCAAATTAACTCCAGAAGACAAATCAATTATATCCTTTTCTTGCATTTCACTTAAAAACAAAAAACATCACCCAATTAATTATATTTATTTAATTAACTTTCTAACATTTTTTATCGCACTTTTTTCAATTCTGGAAACCTGAGCTTGACTTATTCCCAAATAATCTGCTATTTCCATTTGAGTTTTACCCATAATAAATCTTTCTACTAAAATACTTTTTTCTTTTTCTTTTATTTCTTCCAAAGCCTTTCTCATTGCAATTAATTGATCTCTATCATTTTCATTAACTTTACTATCAGATATTTGATCAAACAAATATATTGGATCTCCTCCATCGCTATAAATAGGAGAAAATATTGAAACTGGATCCTTTAAAGAATCTAGAGCGTAAGCAATTTTATATTCATCTATATTTAAAGCAAAGGCAATCTCTTCATTTGAGGGAATTATGCCATGAGCCAAACTATACTCATCTTTATATTTAATTATTTGATAAGCCAAATCTTTAATGCTTCTACTAACTCGTAAACTCGTATTATCTCTAATATATCTTTTAATCTCTCCAATAATCAAAGGAACTGCATAAGTACTTAATTTTAAATTATAAGATAAATCAAAATTATCAATAGCTTTTATAAGACCAATAACTCCCACTTGAAATAAATCATCTAAATTATAATTTCCATTATTAAATCGTTTTATAATACTTAAAACTAATTTTAAATTTCCATTTACTAATTTATCTTTAGCATCTAAATCTCCCTGTTGTAATTGAATAAACAACTCATTATTTTCTTTACTACTTAAAACCTTTAACTCATTAGTATTAATTCCTGTAATATTAACTTTATAACTAGCCAAAATAAGAACTCCTTTCTAATTCTTATTTTGATAAAAAAAAAGAAAGTTATTCACTAACTATTCATAACTTGCTTTAATTTTTTAATTACCTTTTTTTCTATTCTAGAAATATAAGACTGTGAAATTCCTAATATCTGAGCTACTTCTTTTTGAGTAAATTCTTCTTTATTATACAAACCATATCTCAAGACCATTATTTCCTTATCTCTATCTGATAATGAAGATATTTCTTTTAAAAGTAATTCTTTATCTATCTTACTTTCATATTCTTTAGGAACAAGTTCAACATCCGTACCAAGTATATCCTCTAAATGAAGTTCATTACCTTCAGCATCATAATTTAAAGCGTCTTCCAAACTAACTTCAGTTTTTCTTTTTTTATTTTTTCTTATAAACATTAATATTTCATTAGAAATACATCTAGATGCATATGTAGCTAACTTAATATTTTTATCAATTTTATATGTATTAATACCTTTAATTAATCCAATAGATCCTATTGAAACTAAATCCTCCAAATCATATTTTGTACTTTCATATTTTTTGGCTAAAAAAACAACCAATCTTAAATTATGCTCTATAAGTATATTTCTTGCATCTATATCTCCTTTTTTAGCTTTAATTATATAAGAAAGTTCTTCTTCTGAACTTAATGGTGGCGGTAGCTTATCAGTAGCTCCAACAAAAAATACTTCATTATACTTCAAAATTAATTTTTCTATAATTTTTCTAAACATTAATATCCTCCAATATATTACTATTTAAAATACAATCAACATTTTCTATATTAAATGTTCCATCATAAATTCCCAACATATAATTATCGTAAACTTTATTGTTTATTTTAATATACTTAGGACTAAAACATTTTAAAAAACCATTATAATTTACTGATTTATAAGGCACTAACATAGGACTTCGAATAAATCTAGCATTAATAAGCTTTTTTTCTACTATAATTATATATTTTAACGTTACTGGATCTCTAAGTTTATTTCCTGAATCAATATAGCCATTTAAGACTAGTTCAGCATTATTTTTAAAAACAACTGTAACTTTATAATAAAAGTTTTGTTTATGTTTTAATTTTTTTATTTGATAAACATAAGCTAATAAAACTAATGGAGCCAAAATAAGTAATAAAACATAGTTTACGCTTAATCCATTAAAATAAAAAATTATTCCCTCATGATGATATGAAAATTCTAAATCTAAATAATATAAAAAGCCTGCCAAAATAACACTGCACATATATAAATAAACTAAATTAGTAAACATATATTTAATATTTTTAAAAGAAAAGCTTACCCAACACATTATTATACTCACCAAAATTTTAACTAAGAAAAGTAAAATTGAACTACTATTAATAAACAATGTAAATAAAGAAACGCCTCCAATAATTGCCCCAATTAACAATCTATAAAACTTAGCATTCCTTTTTAAAATAACTGAAACACTCATTAAAAGTAAAAAATCATAACAAAAATTTAAAATAAAAACTAAATCTAAATAAATGGTCATGATCATCACCAGATTAATAATAAATTAAATTAACTAAAAAAATTGTAAAAAAAAAGACGATTTCTCATCTTTAATAATTATCATTTGATTTACTTCCACTTCTTAAAAATGGTGGAATTTCATACTCATCATCAACTATTGGTGTTGTTCTTCTTTTTGGTACATCATTTGAAAATAATGCTTCTTCAGAAGTTTCTTCATCAAAGCCTGTAGCAATAACTGTAACAATAACTTCATCACTTAAATTTTCATTTTTAATAGCACCAAATATAATATTAATATCTGAATTAGCAGCCTCTCTAACTGTTTCAACAGCATCTTCAATTTCAAATAATGTTAAATTATTACCACCAGTTACATTGACTATAGCATTTGTAGCTCCATCAATAGTTGCCTCTAAAAGTGGATTAGCAACAGCTTGTCTAGCAGCTTCAATTGCTCTATTTTCTCCAGCATTACATCCAATACCAATGATAGCAGTTCCACTTTTTTCCATAACAGTTTTAACATCAGCAAAGTCTAGGTTAATTACTCCAGTTACAGCAATCAAATCTGATATAGATTGTACACCTCTATGTAAAACATTATCTACTTCTTTAAAAGCATCATCAAAACTTGTTGTTTTATCAATCAAATCTCTCAAACGATCATTAGGAATAATAATTAGTGTATCAACATTCTTCTTTAAATCCTCTAAACCTAATAAAGCATTTTCCATTCTTTTTTTGCCTTCAAATCTAAAAGGTTTAGTAACAATACCTACTGTCAAAGCACCCAATCCTTGAGCGATTTCAGCTATTACAGGAGCAGCACCAGTACCAGTTCCGCCTCCCATTCCACAAGCAACAAATACCATGTCAGCGCCTTTTAAAGCTTCTTCTAACTCTGTTTTACTTTCCAAAGCAGCAGCTCTTCCAACTTCAGGATTAGCACCTGCTCCTCTTCCTCCGGTAATTGATTTACCAATTTGAATTTTATTTTCAGCACGAGAGACATTTAATACTTGTAAATCTGTATTAACAACGTAAAATTCAACTGACTTTACTCCCTCTTCAATCATTCTATTTACTGCGTTGCATCCACCACCGCCTACGCCGACAACTTTAATTTTTGCAACTTGATCCATCTGCAATCCGTTCATATGTCCTCCTTAAATTAATTATCGAAAAAATATCCAAATAACTTTCCTAAAATCGAATTATCATTTATACTTATTTTTTTATGAATTCCACTAAATTCCTCTTGTTGTTCTAAATTGAATATAGAAAATTCAGAATTTTGTAATCTTAGTTTACTTCCAAAATATTTAATCAAACCATATGCCGTAGAGTATTTATTATCTCTTACCCCAATTTGTAAAACATTACCAATCTTAGCCTTATGATTAAATACTTCATCTAGAATTATCGAAAAATCGACAAATTCTGAAACTCCCCCTGTAACAATTATATAACTAATTTCCCTTTTTGTTAAGAGATTTATTTGTTTTTTAGCCAAATTTAGTATTTCTTCCAATCTTTGCATACAAACTTCACTAATGTCATATTGATTAACTTTAATTTGATCACCAGATTTATTCTCTACTATTAATGATTCATTAGGCTGAGCCATATTTTTATGAGCCAAACTTAATTTTTCTTTTAAATAAAGAGCATCCGGCTTAGATACTTTATAAACATAGCTAATATCATTATCTATCGTATCTCCACCTACATTAATAGCTTCACTACTTGTTAATATTCCTTTATTAAATATAGATACCGTCGTATTAGAAGCTCCAATATTTATAATTGCTCCAACATTTCCTAGCATATCCTTATTTTTAAATTCTGCAAAATCTCCAAGGGAACCAAGAATTGTATCTACAACCTCAACCCCAATTCTTTCAAGACATTTAACAATAGGCATAATATTTTTTTTAGGAATAACTCCAATTACACTTTTAATTGTTAATTTATCAGCAAGCATTCCCAAAGGATTTAATACTTTATCAACATCATTTACTACAAAATTAACGGGACATATACTAACTATTTGCATATTAGGACTAACAGTTTTGTCAACACAATCTTGTAAAGCATTACCTATATCTCTACCAGTTATTATTCTTTCTTCGTTTTTTACCTGCGTACTACCGAGTGCCATATAACACTCCAAATTTAAAGAGGGAACTGCCACTATTACTTTAGTAACATTAATTCCAAGCATATCATTAACCTTATTAAAAAGTTCATTTAAGGATTCTATTGCACTCTCAGCATTAACAATAAAGCCATTTTTAATACCTCTAGAAGTTGTAGAAACACATGCTAGTACATTAACTTTTGTCTTAACGATTTCGCCAACAACAAGTTTTAAACTACTACTACCAATATCTAAACTAGCAATTATCTTTCGCATACTACACTCCTATCATTCATAAAAACATTATATAAAAAAATACTAATTCTTTCAAGTCTTTATACCAAAATAAAAAATTCGCAAATGCAAATTTTAAATATTTTTAATTTTATTTTTTATGTAGTCATCCATTAAAGGAGAATCTTTTAATACCCATTTATATTCTGAATGTTCGTCACTTAAGCTAATTTTTATTTTATCTTTATCAACATATACTAAAAAATCCAGTTCTAAAGTATAAACATTATTATCTAATTCATCAGAATAACCAATTAAATTATAATTAGTATTTAATTCTAAATTCAATTCCTCTTTTAATTCTCTTTTTATGGCATCACAAATTTTTTCTTGTTTTTCAACATGTCCGCCAGGAAATTCCCACATTCCAGCATACTTATCCTCAAAATCACTTCGCTTTACGAGTAAAAAATTATCACCACTTTTTAAAATAGCTGTAACTACAATTTCTTTTTTCATAAATTCTCCTTATAAAAAAAACAGAGATGACTCTATCTTTTTAATGAAATTTCTGGCATCTGAGCTAATCTATCAATATCTAAAACAGAATTATCTTCTTTAGACATTTCCCTTAAATAAATACCTAAATTTGCCTTTCTAAGTTCTAATGCTAAACGAATTAAATTATTATATTTTGATACTAACGTGTCAGACGTTGCCTTATAGTATTCGAGTTTTTCTATATAACTCATAAGTCTCACATCCACTGCTCTGAACAAATCTGGAGTTATAGGTGAATAACTAATATATTCATTTCCATAATTAATAGTGTATCTACAAGGTTCAATCTTATCACTTACTAAAAAGTCAACAGCATATGGTGTTCTTGGATCAAATTCATCTTCATTATTATATATATCTGGAAGATCAGGAATAGATAGAGACACACCATCTGTGGAATTAGCATGAGAATTATTATCAAATGCAAGATTTAAAACCTCATCAGAATAATCTTTTAAACCTAATTTTTTTATATCTTTCATTGACAAAATACCATGTTTTACTATTAAAGGTGCATCTTCATAAGAAGTATTGTGATGATACAAATAATCTGTTGGTTCTTTTTTATCCCCTTTTAAACTTTTTAAATTATCATAAACATAGTCTAATAAATCTCTTTCAAAAACTATTTTCTTTTCCATAATTTTTCCCCCTTAAATTTGTTATCTATTTAGTCAATTTTCTTGAATAATTATTTTCTTTTGCTAAACTATTTAACCTATATGTATCTCTACAAATCATTATTTCTTCATCAGTTGGATAAACATAAACATTTATTTTAGAGTCATCACTACTGATTTTTCCTTCAGTTTCACTTAAAAATCTAGCTATCTTATTATTCATTTCTGGATTTTCTTTTATGTTTAAGGCTTTTAATTTTTCCATAACTAAATGTCTAAACAAAGGACCATTTTCCCCAAGACCAGCCGTAAATACAATAGCATCTACTTTTCCGTCTAATTCCAAGTAATACTGTGCAATATATTTAGCTACTCTATCAGTATACATATTAAGTGCTAATTTAGCGTTATGATTACCTTCACGATACAATTTTTCTACATCACGACAATCAGATTTACCACAAATACCTAAAAAACCACTATTTTTATTTAACATTTTAGTAATTTCTGAAACGTTCATACCAGATTCTTTACATACATATTCAATAATTGATGGATCAATTGATCCACTTCTTGTTCCCATCATTAAACCATCAAGGGGTGTAAGCCCCATTGTTGTATCAAAACTTTTACCATTCTTTATACAAGTAATACTTGCTCCATTACCAATGTGACAAACAATCAAATTAGGGTCGTCTTTATTTAATTTTTCTTTCATTAAATTAGTTATATAATTATGACTTGTACCATGAAAACCATATTTTCTCACACCATATTTAGTATACCAATCATATGGAACTGAATACATATAATTTTCTTCTGGCATAGTCTGATGAAAAGAAGTATCAAAGACTGCAACATTTATAACATTCGGTAACGCTTTCATCATGGCCTTAATACCCGCTAAGTTTCCTGGATGATGTAAAGGCCCTAGTTTTGTTAAGTCTTCAATATCTTTTATAACATTCTCATCAATAACAACAGCTTCGCTATATTTCTCACCACCATGTAAAACACGATGTCCTACACCTGAAATCTCATCTAATGATTTAACAATATTATTAGCAAATAATTCATTTAATAATAACTCTACAGCCTCATCATGATTTTTTAAAAACTTATTCTTTTCTATCTTTTTGCCATTTACTTTAATAGAATAATAACAATCAACTTCACCAAGCTTTTCGATTGATCCTTTTATTAAAATCTTTTCTTCTGGCATATCATACACTTCAAATTTAAGTGATGATGAACCAGCATTCATAACCAAATATTTACTCATAATTTTCCCCCTTAATTACGGCAATTATACCACAAAATGTTCTCATAGTCAAATTACTCACTTCCTAACCACAAAAAAACACAGGATAAACCTGACGTTTTTAACTTAATGCTGCAATTAAATCAGCTTTTTTCATTGTTGAATAGCCTTTAATTTCTTTTTCTTTAGCCATTCCTTTTAATTCAGCTAATGTTTTAGAAGCTAAATCTTCTTTTTTAGATTCTTCTTTTTCAACCTTAACAGCTTTAGTTTCTTTTACTTCAGCTTTTACAGTTTTACCATCTAAAGCTTTTTTACTCATCTCTACAAGAGCAGTAAATGATTTAGGATCAGATATAGCCATTTCTGATAGCATCTTACGATTGATTTCAATACCAGCTTTAGCTAATCCATTGATGAATTTAGAATAACTAATTCCATTTTCTCTACATCCTGCATTAATTCTTGTAATCCATAATTTTCTAAAGTTTCTCTTATTTTGTTTACGATCTCTATAAGCATAATGACCACTATGGAAAGTTTGTTCTTGAGCAGTCTTAAATAATCTATGTTTTGAACCAAAATAACCTTTAGCTTCTTTTAATACTTTACGTCTTCTATTTTTAGCGACATTTCCGCCTTTAACTCTTGCCATAAATACACCTCACTAAATAACAGATTTTAATCTGCTAGAATCTCCTTTCGCAATAACTGCAGTTCCTCTTCTTTGACGAACAGCTTTTGAACTGTCTTTACCAGTCTTATGATTTCCATTAGACATTTTATAAGTAATAGTTCCATTTTTCTTTTTTGTTAAAACCTTACTTGATGCCTTATGTGTTTTTTGTTTACACTTTGCCATAATTAATACCTTCCTTTTCTACTTTTTAGGTGCTAACAACATAAATACTTGTCTGCCCTCCATTTTAGGGCTTTGTTCAATAACAGCAACACTTTCAAGTGCATTAGCAAATTTAGTTAAAACTTCATTTGCTCTTTCCGGTCTTGCCATTTGACGTCCTTTTAAACGAATTGTAGCCTTTATTTTATGTCCCTTTATCAAATAACTTTCAGCATTATTCCTTCTTGTTTCAAAATCATGAATATCAATATCAGGAGATAATCTATATTCTTTAATTTCCTTATTAGATTCTCTTTGTTTCTTCTGAGCTTCTTTTAATTTTTTTTGTTTTTCATAACGGAACTTGTTATAATCCATTATTTTTGCTACTGCAGGAGTAGAATTTTCACTCATTAAAACTAAATCTAAACCAGCATATCCTGCTAATGTTAAAGCATCCTGAATTTTTTTAATACCCATTTTTTCTCCGTTAGGGCCAATTACCATTACTTCTGGTACTCTTATTTGACCATTTACTAACATCTCGTTATCCTTTGCTATGTTAAGCACCTCCACATAATTAAAAAGATGGATACATAATATCCACCTAAAAAACCTATATATAATCTCGGCTTTTTACCTACTAGCTTAACCAGTCAGGTGGATATACATCTCTTTCCTTTTTAATAACACAAATATATTACAATAATACTTTATTATTGTCAAGCACTATTATAACTTTTTTCTTTTATACACCGGAAATAAACTTTGCGGATAAACATCTTTTAAATAATCCAAAAGATAATCTGGATTTTCATTATTAGACATATCATAAACTTTTGCAAAAATGTCCAAAAGCTCTTTATTTAATCCCAAACTACTTAAATAATCTAAATATTGATAAAAGCCATTCATATCTAATGACAAAATATTACCATTATATAAAAAATTCAAAATCATAATATTGTAACAAAATAAGTCAGTATTTTCATCAGGTTCTAAAACCCCACCACATCTACCATCAGAAACATATTTATATTTATTTACTAAATATGCAGGAGAATTACAAGAAAGCATCATACTTCCAAAAACCATGTTTCCATCAATTTTAGCTGAATCCATATCGCATACATATACTTTGTCTGTTCCCTTTTCAACCACAAAATTATTACTATGCATATCATTTAGAAAAAAATCAGGTTTATGATTATACTTTCTAAAGTTTTTCATTTCTCTTAATATACTACCAATCTGTTTAAAATAAGAAATTTTATCATCCAAAGGAACATAAAAATCATCCAATAAAGTTTTTAAATTATCAGAATTAACCAATTTCATAATATAACCAACAACCCGGTCTTCATAAACAGCAAGTTTTTCAGGTAATATCAATTGATCTATGTCACAATATTTTTGAATATCAATTAAAGAATTAATAGTTTTAAGCTTATTTCCAAACATAATTCCACTTAATAAATAAAATCTTTTTAATAATTTATTATCAATTTCCCATTTATTTTTAGTAGGTAAAACATATAATTTACACTCAGTATTAAAAATATCATTTGCCAATTCATATTCTTTCATCTTTTTAAATTCTTTTCTTGATATATTATAAACTTCCATAACAACCTCTTAAAATATGTTTTATTCTAGCATGTAAAATAAAAAAAAGCAATTAATTAAAATTGCTATATTCTCGTAAATACAAAGTTGGAATTAAATGTTTTATCTAAATTAATATTTTGATTATTATTATAATTTTTAAATGTAACTGTTGCATTCCATGTATCTGTAGTTGTCACACCAGCTGCAGCACTAATTGTGTGAGTTGTAGCACTTCCTCCATTTGTTGTTGGAATGCATATTTCTCCCGTTCCATGAGTTATGTCTTGAGTAAGTACTGTTGTTCCATTTTTAGTTACTGTAAGCTCTAAATCCGAATTTTCAATATATCCATATTGATCATATGGTGTTGCAGTTGAATTTTTTTCAAATTGTATTCTTATTTTATAATTATCAAAAGATACACCTTCAGAAATATAAAATCCTGCGCCAGTAATGTATTTTTTTGTGATTGGCAAATTATTTCTGAAAATATCATAGTTTTTAAAACTTGACGAATCATACCAATTATGATAAACATTTTTTTCATCATCTGCTGCCATTTGAAAAACTGCATATCCAGACGGTATTGTAACACTACCACCTAAATACCTTATAGAAATTGAATATCTACCATCAAAGTCTGCTAAAAGATTAAAATATTTAAGGTATTTAATATTTGTTGCCGTAGCTATACCATTTAATAAAAAATAGTCTTCTTCTTTGTTATATTTTATTGTAATACCAGACTCGGTTTTTTCTTCATTCCATAGATTACCATCAATTAAATTTACTGTTCTGCCGTTGCTTGTTTCAGATGAACTTATTTGTGAATGTACAAATGAATTTTCTGTGATATTTAAACAAGCTTTATAATTATAACTCGCTGCAGCATCATTTCTAGCTTTTAAAGTTACTGTGGGTGAAGTACTTGATGACAAGTTTCCTTTTCCACTTCCAAAATTTGTTTGATTGGCTACAATAGATATATTAGTTCCTTGATTAAATGTTAATCCATCGATTGTTTTGGCTGTTACTGTTGTATTTGTTGTGGATCCAGTTCCTATTCTTGCTTGAAAGTAGGCATATGTTGCAGTTAAAGTTGCCACAACCAAAACTGCTACTAACACTGAAGTTATAATCGTCTTTTTATTACTCATCTTTAAATCACTTATCCTATCATTACCATGATATCATAGAAAAAAAAAAAAAAAAAAAGCCTGTTTTGTAAAAAAAGGCTATTAATTTTTGTTGTTAATTCTTTCTTGTAAATAAGATTCAAAATCTTTTTTAGATAAAGTTGTAGTTTCTTGACTTCCAATTAATCTATAACTTATTTCCTTATTATCTACTTCTTTTTGGCCCAATATAATTGTTACAGGTATTTTTTTAACTTGACTTTCTCTCATTTTATATGAAAGTTTCTCATCACGTTCATCTATAACTACTCGATAACCAAGTTCTTTTAAATTATTATATACCTCTTTAGCATATTCTAAATGATATTCGTTATTAACTGGAATAACATTTAATTGTACAGGAGCAAGCCAAAGTGGCAAAATACCTTTAGTTTCTTCTAAAAGTAAGGCTATAAATCTATCTAAAGAACCAAGTATAGCTCTATGTATAACTACTGGAGTAGTTTTCTCACCCTTCTCATTTATATAATTAAGTTCAAATCTTCTAGGAAGTAGGAAATCTAATTGTATAGTAGAAAGAGCAACTTCATTTCCTACCGCAGGTTTTATTAATATATCAAGTTTTGGTCCATAAAAAGCTGCTTCACCAATAGCTTCAAAACAATCAATATCTAATTCTGATAAAACTTTTCTAAGTGAATTTTCAGCATTATTCCACATATCATCATCTTGAAAATATTTTTCCTTATCTTCAGGATCTCTTAATGATAATCTACATTTATAATCTTTAAAACCAAAATCTTTATAAACATCCATAATTAAATCTAAAACATTTTTAAATTCTGATTCTATTTGTTCTGGAGTACAGAAAATATGAGAGTCATTTTGTGTAAATGATCTAGCTCTTTCAATTCCCTTTACTGCACCAGCTGCTTCATATCTAAAGTCATTTGCAATTTCTGCAATTCTTACTGGCATATCTTTGTAAGAATGTAAGAAATTTTTAAACATAACCATATGATGCGGACAATTCATTGGTCTTAATACATAAGACTCATTATCTAATTCCATAGCAGGAAACATATCATCTTTATAATGATCCCAATGTCCAGAAGTTTTATATAGTTCAACTGAGCCTAAATCTGGAGTATGAACATGCTTATATCCATAAGAAACTTCTTTATCAGTAATATAATTTTGTAATATTCTCCACAATGTATAACCATTAGGTAACCAAAGTGGTAAACCTTTACCTACTAAATCACTTAGCATAAATATGCCTAAATCCTTACCGATTTTTCTATGATCTCTTAATTTTGCTTCTTCAAGTTCTTTTAAATGAGCATTTAATTCCTCTTCTGTAAAAAAGCATACACCATAGATTCTTTGAAGCATTTTATTTTTAGCATCATTTTTCCAATAAGCTCCACTTACTTTTAATAATTTAAAATGCTTTAACTCTTTTACTGTATCAACATGAGGTCCACGACACAAATCAGTAAAATCACCTTGAGTATAACAACTAATAACCGTATCATTTTCATCCATTCTAGAAATCAAATCGATTTTATATGGATCATTTTTAAACATTTCTAATGCTTCATCTTTACTAAGTTCATGACGAACAATTCTTTTACCATCTTTAGCAATTTTTTTCATTTCACGTTCAATTTGTGGCAAATCTTCTTCAGTTAAAGTCTTGCCATTTAAATCAATATCGTAATAAAAGCCCTCTTCTACAACAGGTCCAACCCAAAACTTAGCATCTGGATAAAGATGACTAACTGCTTGAGCAAGTAAATGAGCACAACTATGATTCAATCTACTTAACTTTTCATCTTCTTTAATATTTATCATTTTATCTCCTCCTAATAAAGAAAAACCACATTACTTGCCAGGAGCAAATAATGCGGTACCATCCTCTTTTTTACTTAATTACTATAACGGTTTATGCCGGAACTTATTAGTTCTCTCAAAAAGTAGTAATCTTTAAAATATTTATTAGTTTCCACCAACCACTAACTCTCTTTAAAATTAAATTTTAAAAATCATGTCTTTTCTCTCAGATTTAAGTTCATTTTATCACTATAGTTATAAATATTCAAGTAATTATTAACAAACACAATCTACATATGTATCATTTAAACATCTAATTGAACAAATACATGAACAATTCATAGTAAAAAATGAATTTGTAGAAACATATGGATAAATACTTGATTCATCAGTATTCGGAGCTAAAACTCTAAATGTACAGCAATTGCCTTCAATTTTTTCAACTCTAAATACACTAGATGTAGCAACTTCTCCACTAGTAGGAGCTTCTTTGCTTACTGGCATACTCCAAGCAGTACCATTTCCACAACAAGTATAAATACATACTGGTCTAGTATTACATACTAAACAATTAGGTCCTCCACCAAGCATAGGTCTATCACAAGTATCTAAACAATTCTCTGGGCATGCATTTTCTTGAAGTACTAAAATGACATTTAAAATCTCATTTATACAATCGCCTGAATTTTTTGAATTACAATTCACTTTAATCACCCTTTCTTATATTTTCATTAATAATTTATGTATCATTTTTTACTTTGTTACTTTTATAAAACACAATAATAGTGTATAATTACATTAGGTGATAAAAATATGGATACATGGATACAATATTTAATAATAGGACTTATATTACTAATTATATTCTTAGTTATTTTAAAAATTAATAAAAAGGATTTTAATATTGAAGCAAATAAACTAATTACATACTTGGGAGGAAAGGACAACATCATTAATGCTGAGTGTAATATGTCAAGATTTAAAGTAATATTAAAAGACATAAAAAAAGCTGATAAAGAAGCTATTCAAAAACTTGGAGCTAAAGGTGTTGTAGAAATAGACAATCAATTAAAAATAATCTTTGGAAAAAATTCTAAGAAATTAAAAAAATATATTGAAGACATGCTTTAATATATTTTTTTTAGATATTATTTTTCAATATCGTTGATACCTATAATATCAGATTAATATCGAAATAAAAAATTGTACTAAATAATACCTGTGTACAATTTTTATTATTCACCATTTACAATTTTTAATGCTGCAGTTTTTTCATTTTCTTCTTCCTCTTTATGGTAATTTAATGCCATACCAACTGTAAAGATAAATGCTAAATAGTAAAACCACAACATTAACACAATTAAATTAGCTAAAGCTCCATAATAAGCATTATAATGAGCTAAATTATTAATATAAAAGGAATACCAATATGTACCAATTACCCAACACACTGTAGTAAATATAGCTCCATAATTTACTTTTCTACTTTCTACTTTTCTATCCGGAGCCATTGTATAAATTAATTTGATTATAACAAATATAATAAACCAACTAACTGGACTTTGTAAGTAAGTTATAACCGTTGTAAAAATTTCTGTAAATTTTTGAGAAACGTCTAAATAAGTTATGAAGTAAACTAATTTATCTCCAAAAATTGGTACTAACAAGATAAATACTATTAGAAAAAGTAAAATAATTGTCATAACCAAAGCTTTTAACCTTCTATATAAAAAACTTTTAGATTCTACTCCATATATAGTATCAGATGTTAAAATAATACTATTACATCCATTCGAAGAAATATAATAAGCAATTACTAAAACGATTAAAAACTTTATTCCCCCACTGCCAGGAGAAACTATATCATTAGATATTAATAAATTTGCTAAATCTTTTGAAAATGCACTAGCCAAAAAATTATAAATAGAATTTGCTGATAAATTCAAAAAGGAAGCCATATAAGAAACTAAAGACAAAGTTGGAACTATAGCAAGTACAAAGTAAAAAGCTAGTTGACCTGGTAAAATTCTCATTTCAGGCATCGCAATGATTCGCATAAATTCCTTAAAAAAGTCTTTAATTCTTTTCTTCATCTGCTTTTTCCTTTTTTTGTTGTTTCATTACCTCAACGGATTCATTTAAGGCATCTTCAATAGTTTTAATATCATCAGTTATCATACTATAACCAAATTCTGCACCATTTTTATATGGTAAATGATCTAATTCTTTATTAAGTTTATGAATATAATTAGTTACTTGTTTTTGACTATATCCCACTAAATAAATGACAAATTCATTACCATCAGTACGCATAATTTCAGAATTATCTAATTGAGTTCTAATTAAAATATTAGCACATGCTTTTATTTGTTTATCACCCTCAGAATATCCATTCAAATCATTAATTTCTTGTAAATTATTTAAATCCATAACTATAATAGTTTGAGGATAAATAATATTATTATTCCAAGTATCTAAACACTCATTTAAATAATTTCTATTTTTTAAACTAGTTAATTGATCGATAAATTTTAATTTATCATCTTTTTTTATTTTATTAGCAATATAAACTTTTTTAGTTTTTCTAATAAGAATTAAAAGCACTATTACAGCTATAAAGATAAGATAAATAATATATTTAGCTATTGTACTTAAAACTACACCAGTTTTAACTGTATTATAATGATTTTCTAAACCTTCATTTAAAATTACATTTCTATCTAAAGTACTAAAATATTTATCAATTAATTTAGTTAAAATCTCATTTTTATTAACTTTAAAAGTATAAGAAGATGAAACTGTATCAGTATATCTAACTGTATAATTATCTAATTTTGTATTAGCATAATAATCATAAATATTAGAATCTATCACTATAATTGCATCTTTCTTATTTAAACGTAACAATTCTTTTTCACTTGAATAAGTCTTTATTGTTATACCAGAAATATTTGCTAAATATTTAATTAATGCCCCATTTTCTTCAACATAAACTGTTTTATCCTTTAAGGATTTAAGAGAATTAATAGCTATATTATTATCTCTTCTAGCTATAACTGAATACTTAATGTTAAAATTACCAGAAGTTTCTTTCCAATCATTTTCAAAATTATAACGATTAAAATATAAATCCATTTCTCCGTTATTTATAGCTCTTAAAAATTTATCAAAACTAGAATATTTTACAAAATTAAACTCTGTTTTAGAAAAATCACTAAATTGTTTAATTAATACTGCTGCTACACCTCCAAAAGTTCCACCTTTTATAACTTCATAAGGACTTGTATTAACAAAACCAAAAGATAAATCAACACTTCTCAAAGCTTCAATATCACTATCACCAATCGCTAATTTTTCTTGGAATAAATCAAATTGTTCTTGGTTATAATAATTATCAAATTCTTCCCATGTATTATAAAATTTTCTTAAAATACTACTAAATGTATCATTAGCTAAACTCAAAACATAATAATATTTAATATCACTAAAATGATAAACAATATTATAATCTTTTTCTAAAATATCACCTAAATAATAGTTCATTGGAACTAAAATATAATTTAAATCTTTTTCATCAAAAGCCTTTAATAAATCACTTTTGCTTTCAAATTGTGAAAAAGTCACATTGGTATCAATATAATTTGATACTACTGATAAATCATCTTGAGTAATTCCAATTGTCTTTCCAGACAAATCTTTATTATAGTTTATAATCTCATGTTTTTTAGAAACTAAAACATAATGATCCGTATAAAAAACAATATCAGAATCATTATAAGAACTTTTCTTATTAAAAGTAATTCCTGATTTTGAATTATCATTTCCAATAAAAGTTATAGGATTTATATTTAAATTATATTCTTTTTTAAAATCATTTAAAAAGTCATAAAATACTCCCGTACCGTCACTTCCAAATACATAAGCATCATTTAGCACATTAACATTTAAAACATTTTTAGTATTACTATTTACCCAATTTCTTTCTAAAACCGTAAGCTTATTTGGATTATTTAATATTTTCAATAAAAATATAGCAGTAAGTATTGCTACAACCGCTAAAATAATTGTTAATATTATTCCTTTTTTATGATCTTTCATAATTATTTTTCACTTTCTACAGCAGTATTATTATTCCAAACAACACCACTTCCATTTACATTTCTTGCACCCATAATAGCAAAACCATCATCACCATCAGATAATAATGAAAACTCAATATCATAATAGCCTAAATTCTTTTCAGAAAACAAATCTATTGATTTTTCTGCAACAGCCTTAGCGTTATCTAAAGAAATATCATTATTAAAAACAATATTTACATAAATAATTCTTCCAGAAATTCTTAAATTAACACTTGTAACACTCTGATTTTCTTTTATACTTTCTATATAAGAATTTTTAAACTCATCAGTAACTGGATACTCACCAATATTAACTAATCTATCACCATAATTTGATTTATGTCCAGCTAAGAAGAAAGATGATGCGACAACAACTATTGCTACAAAACATACAATAAGTATGCAAATAAGAACAAAAACCACCCTATTTTCAGCCCATAAATTTTTAATTTTTTTCACTTTTTCACCTCATTGGTATTCTAATTATACAACAAAACAAATATTACCGCAATAAAACTAAATTTAATTTCTAGAGTGAACTAATTTTTCTTTACCCCATAAATATTCCACAATATTTAAATATGGATAACCAACTTGTAAATTCATAATACTTTCCTTTATACAATCATCCGTATAACGTAATTTCTTATTTATAAGTAAGTACAAATCTTGTAATGATTTCTTTTTCTCTTTACTTTTATATTTACTTATAACCGAATCAGTATCCATTATGACTAAATCTTTTACAATATCTCGGTTAAAACCAGAATAAGTATTTCCACGAGCGTACTCAAGCATAATTACTAATAAAATTCTTTTAACTTCAAAAGTAGTTAATTCGTAATCATCAAATACTTTTCCTTCTCTTTCCTGAATAATCTTATTATTTCTAAGTTCTAATCTATAACAATTCTTAAAATTTTCATCATTTAATTCATCTTTATCAATTGCCTCATTTACTAATCTATAAATTCTTTCGTGTGGATCACCAAGTCTTACTTTTTCTAAAACTTCATAATATTTATTATAATAATCCCTTTTTATACCCTCTAATAGATAATTATAATAATCAAAATCATTTAACTTAAGTTGCTGTAAAAATATACTTGTATAATGAATCGATCCTATATTTGCGCAAAACTCTAAATAATACTCATCATGTATATGAGATGATTCAAAATTACTCGCAATACTCATAATATTATTTTCTAAATCATATTCATGATTATTATAAAGCATTAAAAAATGAATAGCCTCATGATAGATTAAAAGTAATAATTGAATATTATAATTATTTATTGATTCTCTATCATTTTTTAAAGAGAAATCTGAAAGAAATTTATTAAAATTGATATTAATATTTCCGTCGACTGAATTATAATAACCTACACTTGTTTTTTTATTTAAAGTACTAACTATCTGAGCAGGATGTTTATTATTTTTATATAAATCCATAAGTAAGAAAATAGCTAAAGAAAACTTAATTTTTTTATGATTATTTATTAAATCTTTTATATAATCATTTGCCCTATTCTTTTCCTTTAATTTTTTATATAACTTTTCTTCAATTAGTCTTAAAGATTTTTCATCTAAATTAACATAAAAATTAATTTTAGTATCTAAAAAAAACTCATCTAACATATTTATTTTTTGAATATCAATATCACCATTATTTAATTCATATATTATTGAATTTTTTTTATTAACATAATCAATGTAAGCTTTAATATTAGGCTCAGAAACTTTCTCATCCCCTATTATTATCATTATCTTATTTAAAAAATTTAAAAATAGTTCTTTATCATTTTCTAATAAATTCAAATTATTATATTTTTCTAAGAAGTTATTAATATCTTTTAATAAGTCTTTGTTTATACCATTTTCCAGTTTCTTTAAATAATCATTAATACTTTGTTTTATTAGCTCACTATTGCTCATTTTCTATTTCCTTCAAAATTTTTATAGTCTTTTCTTCATTCCAAATTTCTATATTTAATTCCAAAGCCTTACCATATTTACTTCCAGGATCTTTACCAACAATTACGACATCAGTTTTTTTACTTACAGACTCACTTACAGATCCTTTATACATCTCAATAACTTTTTTAATATCATTTCTAGAATATCCCTCAATACTTCCAGTTATAACAAACTTTCTTCCTGTAAATATATCACTATCTAATTTTTTTTGCCCCTTATAATTCATATTTATACCAAAAGATTTTAAAGTATCAATAAGATCTTTGTTTTCCTTAAAAAAATTAACTACATTACTTGCCAAAATATCCCCAATGTCCGGTATAGATCTCAAAGATTCTTCATCAGTATTTATTAAATTATCAATATTATGATAATTCTCACTTAGTATTATAGCTTTTTTCTTTCCAATCCCCGGGATACCTAAACCATAAAGTAATCTTTCTAAACTGTTTTTCTTACTATCTTCAATAACTTCTAAAAATTTCAAAACTGATTTTTGGCCATACCCATCTTGTAAAATTATTTCATCATAATGATTCTTTAAAGTATAAAAATCTTCAATTTTAGTTACTATTTTTAAATTATAAAAATCCTCAATAACCTCAGGCCCCATTGAATCAAAATTCATTGCCTCTTTAGAAGCAAAATGAATTAACTTTTCAATATTTTTAGCCGGGCATTTATCATTAACACAAAAATAATCTGCACCCTTTTTTTCTAATAAACTACCACATATTGGACAGTTTTTTATCATTTCAAACTTTCTTTCAAGTCCAGTTCTTCTTTCAACTTTAGGTTCTACAACTTCAGGTATTACGTCTCCAGCCTTTCTTATAGAAACAATATCACCTATTCTCAAATCTTTATCTAAACAGTATTGTTCATTATGTAAAGTTGCTCTTCTTATTAAAGAACCTACAACTATTGCTCCTTCTAAAACTGCATTTGGAGTAACCTGACCAGTCCTTCCTACTGTAAAAATAATATCATTTAATTTAGTTAAAACTTCTTTAGCAGGGAATTTATACGCTATAGCCCATCTTGGAAATTTAGATGTATATCCAAGATCACTCTGACTTTTTAAATCATTTACTTTTATAACAATACCATCAATATCATATGAAAGACTATCCCTATCTTCTCCCATCTTCTTGATATATTCAAATATTTCACTACCATTAAAAACTAGCTTATTATATGGATTTGTTTTAAAACCCAAATCATGCATAAACTGTAAAGCTTCATAATGAGTTTTAATTCCATAATCTTCTGGATTAGGTAAATGATATATAAAAACATCTAAGTTTCTTTTAGCAGTTATTTTTGGATCTAATTGTCTAATTGACCCTGCTGCAGCATTACGGCAATTTTGTAAAAGAGGTAATCCTTCTTTTTGTCTTTGTTCGTTTAACTTTTTTAAAGTATTTTTATTCATGTAAATTTCGCCACGAACTTCAATATCTATTTCTCGGCTTAATTTTAATGGGATATTTTTAATAGTTTTAGCATTTGAAGTAATATTTTCTCCTACTGTTCCATTTCCTCTAGTAGCAGCAGTAACAAGTATTCCTTTTTCATATCTTAAACAAACACTTAAACCATCTATTTTTTGTTCACAAACATACTCTTGTACAACATTAGATTTTTCAATTCTATCAATAAAATCTTGAATTTCTTCTTCATTAAAAACATCTGGTAAACTTAACATCGGAATTTTATGTACTACTTTATCAAAAAATTCTAGTTTTTCTCCTCCGACTCTATTTGTTGGAGAATTAGGATCTTTATACTCTGGATATTCCCGTTCTAAATCCTCTAATCTTCTTAAATATGCATCATATTCTTGATCTGTTATACTAGGATTATCATTAACATAATACTCTTCACTAGCTTTATTTATTATATTAATTAATTCTTGCATTTGTTGTTGAACAAAATTCATATTTACCTCCACAAATTTTCAGGATATTCTCCTTTTTCTATCAATTCTAAAATTTTATTTTTAACATCAATAACATCTTCTTTATAAGTCATTCCAAACCAAGGCGAATCACTTAATTCATTGTATAAAACAATATCATTACTAATAATTTTAGCTTTTAAAGTATCTGCCATTAAACATTCTTTATTTAGATCTAAATCTCCATGAATAAATTTATCAAAATCTTCCTCTAAATACTTAAATACACTTGGTTTTAAACCAAAGAAATTCATCGATACAGGATGATTATCCTCTATTATAAACTTTTCAGTTTTATCAAGAGGATATGCAATATTTCCAGCATCAGTAATTTCTACTTCAGATTCTTTAATATCAGTAACAATACCATTAAGAGTATTAATAACTCCCCTTTTTACTTTGCCATTATTACTTGATACTGATTTAAAAGGATATCCAATCGTAATATACTCATTTTCTTTTTTATTTGTATCGAAAAAGTCTTTAACCTTTTTATATGCAGATGAGCCATAAAAATCATCAGCATTAATCATTAAAAAAGGTCCATCAACATAATCTTTGGCAGCTAAAAGTGCATGAGTTGTGCCCCACATTTTTTCTCTTCCTAACGGGATTTTTACGTCACTAAAACCATTTTCAAGTTTTTGAAATGTATAAATAACCTCAATTTTATCTTTAAATTTATCAGATATTTTTTCTTTAAACAATTCCAAATGTTGTTCTCTTATAATAAAAACTACTCTTTCAAAACCATATCTTAAAGCATCATATACTGCATAATCTGCTAATACCTCGTTATTAGGTCCAACAGGTTCAATTTGTTTTAATCCCCCAAATCTTGAACCCATTCCCGCAGCAAGTACAACCAATGTTCTTTTTGCCATATTAATTTTCCTTTCTTTCTAAACCTTTATAATTACTTAAGAATTTCTTTATTCCAAATCTTTTATCAAAAGCCACTGTTACAAATCTTTCATCAACATCAACTACCACACCTTTTCCAAAACTTTGATGAATTACAACTTCACCAGTACGATAATTAATTGATGAATCACTATACATTTTATCTTTATTAAATTTAATTTCTTCTTTAATACTTGAATCACTTTTTTCTAAAAGAGCACTATTAATTTCATCAATAAATCTAGAAGGCGGATTACTAACAGTCTTTCCATATAACATTCTTCTTTTCGCATTAGATAAATAAAGTCTTTCTTTTGCTCTAGTTATAGCAACATAGCATAACCTTCGTTCTTCTTCAAGGCCACCTTCCTCTATTAAAGAGTTAGCATGAGGTAAAATACTTTCTTCCATTCCTACAATAAATACACATTTAAATTCCAATCCTTTAGCACTGTGAATAGTCATAAGAGTAATTACATCATCTTGATTTTCATGTTCAGACATATCTGCTACCAAAGAAATTTCTTCTAAAAAGTCTTCTAGATTAACAGTTCCCGTTTCTTTTTGATAAGCCTCTGTAATACTTCTAAATTCCAATAAGTTTTCTATTCTAAGTTCGGAATCCAAAGAACTATCTTTTTCATATAGTTCTTTCATTCCTGATTTTAAAAGAACATAATCAATTAATTCTGTTAAAGATAAATCATCTTTTTTGCTTCTTATATCTTCAATAATTTCTTTAAATAACAATTCTTTTCCACTAGATATAGCTTCATACATACTTATATTTTCAACTCTTGCTATATCAGCTAAATTAGAAATACTTTTAGCACCAATTCCTCTTTTTGGTTCATTAATAACTCTTTCTAAAGAAGTATCATCTTTAGGATTACTAACTAATCTTAAATAACTAATTAAATCTTTAATTTCTTTTCTTTTATAAAAGTAAAAAGCACCAACAACTTTATAAGGAAAATTATTTTTAATCATCCCCTCTTCAACTATACGAGATTGAGCATTGGTTCGATAAAATATTGCTATATCACTTCTTTTATAACCCATATTAAGTAATTTTTTTATTTCTTCACAAACTAAATTTACTTCATGAGTTTCATCATACGCTCTTATATATTTAGGTTTTACCCCATCACCGAGTTCACTGAAAAGTTCAACATCTCCGCGTTCTTTATTATTTTTAATTACATCATTAGCAGCCTTTAAAATATTTACTGTACTACGATAATTTTGATTTAAAGTAATAACTTTAGCATCTGGGTAATCCCTTTCAAAATTCAAAATATTTTTGTAATTAGCAAATCTAAAAGCATATATACTTTGGTTAGCGTCTCCAACACAAAATAAATTACGATATTTTTCAGCTAATAATTTAATTAACTTATACTGAACCATGTTTGTATCTTGGTACTCATCTACTAAAATATATTTATACTTATCTTGATAATAATTTAAAATATCTTTATCTTTCATAAATAAATCAACTGGCAATTTTAACAAATCATCAAAATCTATGGTATTATTTCTTTTTAGAATTTTTTCATATTCGAAATATATTTTAGCCACATATTTATCTTGATAAGATAAAAATAAATTATCTACTTGAGCATCAGTTAACATTTCATTTTTTATAAAACTTATTTTTGATTTAACATAACCCACTGCAACATCTTGAGGCGTTATACTTAAATCTTTCATTATCTTTTTTATTATGCTCAAACCATCATCTGAATCTATTATTGTAAAGTTTTTCATCAATCCACATTTTTCATAATTTTCTTTAATAATTCTTAATCCAAATGAATGAAATGTCCCTACAAAACTATAATTATCCTCTACTATATTATCTAGTCTTTGTCTCATTTCTTTTGCTGCCTTATTAGTAAATGTAATTGCAAGTATATTAGATCCATAAATACCATGTTCAATTAAATTAGCAATTCTTGTTGTAAGAACCTTAGTTTTACCAGATCCTGCTCCAGCAATTACTAAACAAGGACCATTTATATATTCTACCGCTTCGCGTTGTTCTTTATTTAAACTGTCTAAATTCATACATCCTCCACACTATAAATATTATATCAAATTTAATCATAAGAAAAAAGAATAACTCCACTATTTTAGATAGTATTTTTCTAAAAATTAGTTTATAATAAGTATAGAACAAAGGTTTGATTTAGATGAATAGAAATATTATGTGTATTGACTTAAAAAGTTTTTTTGCCTCATGTGAATGTCAAGAAAGAGGTATTGATGGGTTTAAAACTGCTTTAGTAGTTGCGAATAAAAACCAAGGTAATGGTGCTATTACTTTAGCTATATCACCATATTTAAAACAATTAGGTATTCCATCTAGAACCAGATTATATGAAATCCCTTCACATATAAAATACGAAATTGTTCCTCCTAGAATGAGTCTATATATAAAATATTCTAAACATGTAGTAGATATCTATTTAAATTTTGTTTCAGAAGAAGATATATTAGTCTACTCCATCGACGAATGTTTTTTAGATGTAACAAACTACTTAAAATTATATAAAAAAACAGACTATGAATTAGCCCAAGATATTTTGAATAAAATATACCAAGATACTGGCTTAACTGCCAACTGTGGAATTGGTCCTAATATGTTATTAGCTAAAGTTGCTATGGATACCGAGGCCAAAAAATACAAAAACGGCATAGCCAAATGGAATTATGATGATATTAAAACTAAATTATGGGAAATTACCCCACTTAGTAAAATGTGGAGCATTGGCAAAAATATGCAAAGAAATTTAAACAACATGGGATTATATAAAGTGGGTGATATTGCTAGATACGATGTAAAAATACTAAAAAAGAAATTCGGTATTTTAGGCGAGGAACTATGGAATCATACTAATGGTATCGACACTAGTACAATAAAAGATTATAAAAACATAGAGCACGATAAAAGCTTTTCTCACTCACAAGTATTATTTAAAGATTATAATGAAACAAATATCAAAATAATCATACCCGAAATGATTGATGTTTTATGTGCAAGATTAAGAAAAAATCATAAACAAACTAGTGTAATAGGATTAGGCATCGGATATTCCAAAAATATTGGCGGAGGATTTTATCACTCAATTAAAGTAATTCCTACCGACCAAGAAAAAGATATATATAATATTGCTATGATGATTTTTGATAAATACTATGAAAATTTACCCATTAGAAAAGTAACAGTTAGTTGTGGAGGTCTAAAGAACAAAGAAGGATATCAGCTCAATTTATTTGAAGACTCAAAAACTATAGAAAAAAACGAAAAAATTAATAATGCTATTGACGAAATTAAAGATAAATACGGTAAAAATAGTTTAATTAAAGCTTCAAGTTTATACGAAGATTCTACTGCCATAGAAAGAAATAAAAAAATTGGTGGACATAACGCTTAAATGGTAAATATTGGATTTGTAAGTAAATAACTTTTTTATTAAAATATATACGAACAAAGGTTGGTATATATGGAAAGAAATAAAATAAAATGGTTACCGTTCAATTCAGTTATAAACACAGAACAGATGTTAAAACAAGAATCACAAAATTCTTTAATTTTTACTATGCCAGAATTAAGTGAAGAACAAATAAATACCCTAGAAGAAAAAATAATATTTAGTTATTATTCAAAGAAAAATATCATAATTGAATATTTTCAAAATAACCACATTTATAAAATAAAATCTCAAATAAAAAAAATAGATAGTATAAATCATTTAATAATCTTAAACGACAATACTAATCTATTTTTCAATCAAATAATTAATCTCCAATAGCTGAAGCTGGTTCTGTAGAAACCCAAGTATAACTTCCATTAGATTCCTTTTTAAAGGTACTTTTAAAAATCTGAACTTGATTATCATATTTTTTAATCAATTCTGATTCATATTTTCCATCTGGGCTTTCTATATCAATTGCTTCATTAAAAGCATAATTATCACTTCTATAATATTTAAAAATATTATTCGCATGAATTAAATAACCATTATCATTTTTAGTTTCAGAATAACCATCTAAAAATAAAACTTTTTCATAAATATAAACGTTATTTTCATCTTTTTTAGCAAGAGCTACAACTCCTGCTTTTTTTATTGTATCTTCCTCAGGAGTAGTTAAAACATGACAATAGAATTCGCCATTTTCATATAAACACTCATTATTAGCATTAGCTCCTATTTGGAATGTTTGCCATTCATATGACTCCTTATTATAATTTCTTTTTAATACACTTTCTAAAGAAGATCTATAAAGTATAAAACATTTACTATTTTCATCTTTACAATATTTATTTTGAAATTGTACAAATCTTTCATCGTTTCCTACTAAGAAATTTCCTTCATCTTTAGCAAGTACATTATATGCCATATTAAATAGGACAATATCACTTAAATTATTAGTGTTTCTAAGTTCAACATCATATACTCCAGTAGATCCTGCATCATCCATTACATTATGAATATAAGGAATCATACTTACTAATACCTCTTGATCAGTTGCACTTAAAATATCATTCTGATCTTGATCATTTTTCTTTTGATTAGGAACTAAATAATTAAAAAGTAAAATATATAAAGCAGCATAAATAATTAGTATTCCTAAAATAACTGTAATAATCATCTTTTTTTTGCGTTCTTTTGAACTAGTATCCATATCAACACACCTCTATTATCATTTTAACATAACTTTATTTGTTTTGATATATAAATTTATTTATTTGACAAATTTTTAACTTTTAGGATTAAATATCAAGGCAAACACAAATGAAAATATAATAACGCTAACTATAGCTAAACCAGATTTATCTAAAAGATGAGAAAATACTCCCAACCAGCCATTATTTAAATAACCACTATAGCCAGCTGAATAAAGAGTATACCCGAAATTAGATATTAAAACAGTAGCTCCTGCACCAAAAATATCAATTAATTTTTCATAGATTCCGAAAAACGATAAAATAGCTCCAAATACTGTAAAAAGTGATGTAATATGTCCAGGTGTAAGTTTTGTATTATCGGCAATAATTTGAGCTATTCCACAAACCATTCCTGCAAACAAAAATGCTAATAAAAATTTCATATTACCTCCAAACTAACTGCGTGTGCTATCGCAGGTATAGACTTATGCTGATTTAATAAAACTGGTGAATGTAATGATCCTGTACCAATTACTAATATTTTTTTATATTTATTGCTTGTCAAAACCTTATTAAACAAAACCAAAGGTAGACAAACTGGGCCACTACCTCCTGAATGAGTTATATCACTATCAACATAAATTTCACAACCAGCATCCATATGTTTCTTTAAATTAATTCCTTCAGTTTTTTTCAAATATTGTTTTAAAATAGTGGCTCCAGTACACCCCAAATCCCCTGTTAAAATTAAATCATAATCATTAATATTTTCATTTTTATTTTTTAAATGTCTAACTAAAGTATCTGCTGCCGCAGGAGCCATAACAGCCCCCATATTATTTGCATCCTTAATTCCCATATTAATAACTCTACCAATTGTTGCCGAAGTAATCTTCCATTTTCCTCTCTTAGAACTTAAAAGCGTACTAACCGCTCCGGTAGTAGTAAAAGTAGAACATTTTGGTCTTAAAGATCCATATTCAACCGGATATCTAAATTGCCTTTCAGCCGTTAAATTATGACTACTTGTAATTGCAATAACCTTATTAGCCAGTTGAGATTCTAAAAATGTAGCTCCTATAATCAAAGATTCAATAAATGTTGCACAAGCCGAATACACTCCTAAATAAGGAATATCAAAATGTTCTGCATTATAACTTGTAACACTTATTTGATTTAATAAATCTCCTCCTATAATAAAATCCAAATCATTTTCAGCTAATTTATTTTTAACCAAAACATTTTTTAAAGCAGTACTTTGCATTTTAATCTCTGCTTGTTCAAAAGTTTTCTCTTTAAAGTAATAATCATCCATAGCCATATCAAATTTTTTTAACTTACTACACTTCTCAAGTGGTCCAACCAAAGAAAAAACATCATTAATATAAACTGATTTAAAAATTTTACTATCCATATATAATCACCCTTAAAACCACTAAGAAAAAAGCCGAAATAATTCCATAAAGAATTACTGAACCAGCAAGTTTAAAAAAATTAGTTCCTAATCCAGTTACCATTCCATCATGTTTATAATCCATGGCACTCGACTGTACTGAATGAGCAAATCCCGTCGTGGGAATAAAAAGACCTGCTTTACATTTACTCACCCATTCATCAAAAAATCCCAACGCAGTAAACAAAGCTCCAAAGAAAATATAAATAAGACACAAATACATAAATGCTATGTCTTTTGGCATACTAAAGCAACACATTAATACACTTATTATAATTTCTCCCAAAAATCCTAGAGCTCCACCAACAAAAAAAGCGATTAAAAAATTCTTTAATCGATTTTCTTTGGGTGATAATTCATCAACCATTTTTTTATAAGATTCTTTATTCATTTTTCTTCACCATTTTTATTATGGTAAATTTTAGCAAATTTATGCACTCATTATTTTTCTTATTCGAGATAATCCCTTTTTCTCTAATCTTGAGACTTTAACTTGACTAGTATTCATATTTTTAGCTATTTTATCCTGTGTTTTATCTTTAAAATAACGATCAACAATAACCTGTTTTTCATCACTTGGTAATTGTTCTAAAGATTCATAAAGCAATATTTTATCATCAGTTGAAATAGATTCTTCTAAAGCAATAGTTTCATACATATTTCTTTCATCTTCTTTATTACTATCTAAAGATAGAATTTCACAAGAACAAGCACATATTTGAGAAATAGTTTCTACAGGCAAATTAATTATTTTTGACATTTCTATATCACTAGGAACATGTCCCAGTTCTTGTGCATAAAAATATCTATTTTTTTCAATATACTTATACATTTTTAAAGTATCGCGATTTACTTTAATATTCTTTTTATTAGCCACAACAAACATTTCTCCAAAAATATATTTATAAGCAAAAGTACTAAATTTAGCTTCAGAATCAAGATTATAATTTTTATAAGCTTTCATAAGACCTAGCATGCCTGCTTGATAAAGATCTTCTTTGTCAGTTCCATAAAATTTTGTAGCAATTTTATAAATTAATTTAGCATTATCTTTTACTACATCATTCGAAATCATTTTTTACGCTCCTAGCATTTCTACTGCTAAAAACTCATTATCAACTTTCTGAATTTTTAAAGGCTTCAAATATTTTTCTATTCTAGAATTTATTCCACATAAATACATTTTTCCTTTATTATTTTTTATAATGCATTTAAGATTTACTAAGGCTTCCATTCCCAAAATATCAATGTTTTTTAGATTACTCAAATTACATATTAAATATTTAATACTATGTTTTTTAAGAAGGCTTATTAAATAATTATTTATACGATAAGTACCCTTTCTATCCAAAGATCCTTCCAATCTAACAAACAAGATAGAATTCTCGTATTCTATATCCATTTTCAAATATTATTCACCTTCCACATAAATATAGAACACTTTTTATTTTTTTTAAACACTTTCGACAAAACATATCAAAAGTTTTAATTATTAATTAATTGCTACTTTATTTACATATAATTTATAACCATTAAAATCTATATTGCTATTTGAAGTATCAGCATTTTCAAATTCTGTAACATAACAATCTCCCGTTAATTTTATAGAAGATGTTTTATCAAGAATTGACTTTATATTTTTAGCACTATTATATTTATTAATAACTCCTTCATAATAAGAATTACTAGCCAAATTCATTTGCAATGATGAGATATTATCAACCACAATATTTCCTTTAACAGATTGATTATCTAAAATAAGATCAACATCTCCACCATTAGATCCCTGATTACCCCAAGAATCACTTTTAATTCTTAAAAAATTACCATCATTATCATTATTAATAATTTTATTATTATTTAAGCTAATAGTAGCACTAGTATTAGTAACATAAAAGCTATCTCCTTTATTAGTAGTTATATTACTATTTTTAGCCGTTAAACTAGCCGTTCCTGAAGAAGCATCACCACTCATTGATTGATACAAAAATATATTTTTATAAGTTGTAGATTGTCCATTTAATGTACTGAAGTATTTATAATATTAAAGTTAATTTTTAACGACTATTTTACCACTTAAACTTATTTTTAAATTTCTTTTAATATAATCCCAGAAATTAGCCTTTAAAATATCTTCTTTCACTGTTAAATCTACATTTGTTACCACATTTCCATCTGTATCCAATATTTGAGCAGTTCCTATAACATCACCTTTTTTAATAGGAGCTTTTATTTCATCAATTAAAATATTAAAAGTATAGTCCTGAGATTGTTCACTAATTTTTAATAACTTTGTTGCTGGATTTTTAAGAACTATTTCTGCGTAATCTTTTTTTCCTCCGACAACTTTTATTCTTCCAAGTATTTCATTAGAATCCTTTATAACATTAAGCTTATAAGTATTAAACCCATAATTTAACATTTTAACAGTATCCTCAGTTCTTGCATTAGTACTATCTTCTTTCATAACAACACTTATTAATCTTAAATCATTTTTCTTTGCTGTAGCAGTTAAACAATAACCAGCTGATTTAGTAAAACCTGTTTTAAGACCATCTGCACCATTATAAAATTTTATTAATTTATTTGTATTAACTAACCATGTTTTAGACCCATCATTTTTAGTTAAGTATTCTTCATAAATACTAGAATACTCTAATATTTTTTCATGTTTTAAAAGCTCTTTAGCCATAATTGCCATATCTCTTGCTGATGAATAATGATTCTCAACATCAAGTCCATGTGGATTTACAAAATTAGTATTAGAAAGATTTAAAGCTTTAGCCTTTTCATTCATCATATTAACAAATCCTTCAACAGATCCTCCTATACGTTCTGCCATTGCCACTGCAGCATCGTTACCAGAGGCAACAGCAATACCTTTTAAAAGCTCTGATACCTTATAAACTTCACCTTCTTGTAAAAAAACTTGTGATCCACCCATCGAAGCAGCTTCTTTTGTTATTGTAACTTCATCATCAAAAGTAATATTACCATTATCTATAGCTTCCATAATTAAAAGCATAGTCATAATTTTAGTCATAGAAGCAGGAGCTAATTTTTCATCAGCATTTTTTTCATATAAAACTTCACCACTAGAACTATCAATTAATATAGCGCTTAAAGCATTCAAAGTTAAATCTTCTGCTTTAACTAAAGTAATTAAACTAAAAAAAACACAAAATATTACTAAAAGTTTTTTCATATTACACCTCTAATAATTTTTATGTTTAATTTTAAATATTATTAACTATATTTTTTACAATTTTTTTAATTATTGTATAAAATAACATTCGTATAATTTCAAAACTTTACTTCATAAATTTTTACATACTTTTTTAAATTAGTTAATATTTCTATTTTTTCTTAATTTATAAAACTTGATTTTTTATCAAAATTAACAGTAAGTTTTCTATTATCTAAATACTTTCCAGATAACACCATGTCAATACTACAATCAGTATTTCTATCAAACGAATAATCGTTTAAAAAAGTTCTATCATCTACCTTCTTCATTATTAATTTCCCCTCTAAAACATAATTTCCTTATTTTAACATTATTTCGGAATTCTTCAGCATTTATACTTTTACAATATTTAGCAATATCTTCTTTAGTCAAATTAGAACATTTATCAATCACTTTTATAATTCTATCCACTATTTCATTAAATGACAAATCATCTCCATTTATAAAAACATAAGGAGCTCCACTTTTCTCAGCTAAACACAACATTTTATCATAACCAAGTGATAATTTCTTTTCATTCAACAAATCTTTATCATCAACACTTCTTTCTTTTATATGACGTATCCTATTTTCAACACTTGAATATAAAATAATTGTTAAATCTGGAAAAACCCCGATATCTACTAAAAAGTTAAAAAAGATATCATTAATCTCGGTATTATTCCAAAAATAAGTTGATAATATATGCTTATCCAAAATAATGTTTTTATTTTTTAATTGCACTCCCAGCAAATTACTAAAACCAAAGAAAATTGCTTTTAAGCCGTCATTCAACAAATAAATTTTTTGGCACAAATTTTCGTATTCTAAATCAGATAGTTGTAAATAGTTTTTTAAAGGTTTTTCCATATATTCATACCCTGTTTTTTCGGAAATAATTTTAGAAATTGTTGTCTTGCCTGAACCGTCCATTCCTTCAATAGCTATTATCATAAATCCACCTATTAATTTTATTAGACATCTAAATAATTGAAAATCAAATCAATTAATTCATTTTCTTTATTTTTAAAATTATGATCTGCTTCAGACAAAATATCATATTTGGCATTTTGACAATTTTTGATAACTGTTTCCATATATTCTTTCCCATTTTCGCCAATGTCATTCGACCCTATTATTATATATATCGGTTTATTAATAGAATTCAACAATGAAAAATCCCCGTCGATGGTTTTATATGGAATATTATTAATATTTTTATTTGTAATTTCCTGATAGTATGTTTCACTAGACATTATACAAAAACCCAGAAATTTCTTACTCAAAATTTTAGTAGGGTTATTAGCATTAATATTATCCAGTGCCTCTTCTAATAAACCTTCATGCATTTCTAATTTAGAAAAATTGACATTATCTTGTGGAGCTAATAATATTACTTTTGATATTTTACTATTATCTCTTCTACTTAAATAATATACAATCTTATTGCATCCCATGCTATGACATAACACTACAATTTCTTCGTAATTCATTTTTTTTAAAAAGTTAAACCATGCATCAATATCAAAAATAGAGTCTTCAAATTTTTCAAAAGCTGCACCTTTCATTTTGGACTTCAACTTACCATCCTCTCTCAAAAAAGGAAATTCAATAACTTGAAAAGATCCTTGATTATGACTAAACAAAAAATCATAACCTCTTCGGCAGCTTTCATTTGCAATTTCTCTAGGAAATTTTGAACCAAAAAAATTTCCAGTCAATCCAGGTATATACAATATACATTTCTTATTAATTTCATTTTTTGATAAGCATCCAAATAATTTTATTTTTTGTTTGGTCATAGTTTCTACAAATTCAAAACTCATTTTTTATTTCTCCTCATTATATACATTTTATATTATATCATAACCACTACGGATAAATTTCATTTTTTTAAAATAAGAGAATTATTCGAACTAGATAAATGTCTTTTATTTAAAGATTCGGCAACTTTTTGACCAACTATTTCTTCTTTGCCAAAATAAATATGATCAGCATCAGCTATTTCGTGACAATCGACAATAATACTAGGATTTGCATAAATAATTAACTTACTAATATAATTCTTAATATAATTTTCTTTAGAACCATAAATTATTGTAATAGGTTTATCAATGCTAGAGTATTGATAAAAATCTTTTTTTATACCATTAACTAATGGAAGATTGTCAAAATTTTTACTATTCATCATACATAGAAAACTTTTACTAGTTTTATAGAAAAAATGCACTTTAATTAACTCTTCTGGCAAACCATTTTCAACATTTTTTCTTGCCTTTTCTAATAATTCATCATAATCGTCGTAACATCTTATTCTATTTGCAAAATCGGGCGGTGATAAAAATACTATATTATTAACAAATTGTTTACCAAAAGTACTATTATTCATATAAAATATAAATTTATTTGCTCCTGAACTATGACATATGATATCTATTTGAGTATAACCTTTCAAAGACAGATAAATAAGCCATCGCATCTAGCCTACATGGGTATTCGATTTTGACTTCTTGTTTATTTAATATTATTGGTGTATTTACTTTAGCATTCAATTTATTGAATATATATCCTACCTTTATAATTGGAAACTTTAATTTTTCCATTACCTATCACCTCTATTTTCTACATTAAAAAAGGCGTCAAAAAACAATTTTATTGTATTATTGACACCTTCAAAAACTTTGAAATAAAGCATAAATAATAAGTTAAAGATTTTTTAAATTTTACTTCACTCATATTCTTTTAATACTCCTCTACAACTATATCACGATACTAATCACTTTATTTTAATAAAAATAAATTACTATTTAGCAGAGAGTTTTAACAACAAAAACTGCCTACAAATTTAAATCACTTATAGGTAGTATTATAAACAAATTATACTAAAAGTCAATAATTAATTATAATTTTTAAATATTATTAACTATATTTTTTACAATTTTTTTAATTTTATCTAAATCATCTATTGATTCAATTTCTCTTAACTTAGTTTTATACTCATATAAATGAAATATTTTTTCATAATACTCTAATTTATTCTCGCAGTCTTTTACAACTTTACCAACAAATGATTTTGAAACTTGATTGTCTTCAGCAATTTCTTGCATAGACCAGTTTTCTTCAAAATAAAGTTTAAATATTTCTTGCTGTTTTTTTGTTAAAAGTTCTTTATAAATATCAAACAAATTATTATAATAAACAAAGTTTTCCATTACACCATATCCTTAAATAAACCATAAATATAATCTTCTATATCAAATGCTTTTAAATCATCCATTGTTTCTCCAAGTCCCACAAATTTAACTGGTATTTTTACATTTTCTTTAATTGCTAAAACTATACCACCTTTTGCTGATCCATCAAGTTTTGTTAATACAATTCCAGTAATATTTGTAATTTTTTTAAATTCTTCTGCTTGTAAAATTCCATTTTGACCTGTTGTCGCATCAATTACTAATAAAGTTTCATGTGGAGCTGAAGGAATAAACTTTTTAATAACTCTATTAATTTTTTCAAGTTCATTCATTAAATTAACCTTATTATGTAATCTTCCTGCCGTATCTATTAAAATTATATCCACATTTTCTTTTTTACCATATAAAAGTCCATCATATATAACCCCAGCAGGATCTACTTGTTCTTTCCCATAAAAAAGTGCTCCTGTACGTTCAGCCCAAATTTCTAATTGCTTAATAGCTCCGGCTCTAAATGTATCACCCGCTATCATTAAAACTTTTTTACCTTCTTTTATATATTTATGAGCTAGCTTGGCAATAGTGGTTGTTTTGCCAACTCCATTTACTCCAACTGTCAATATAACTGTTGGCCCCTCACTTTGCATATTAATTTTATCAGTTAAAAAATCACTATCAACATAAATAATAAATAATTCATCTACAATTACTTCTTTTAAATATTCTGTATCTACAATATTTTCTTGTTTAACTCTTTTTCTTAATCTATCCATAAAATTCATAACTGTATTAACACCAATATCAGCTTTTATTAATAGATTTTCTAATTCTTCATAATATTGTTCAGTAACTTTATTATATTTTTTTCCTAAAATACTTAAAGATGAAACAAATTCATTCCTTGTTTTTTCTAAACCTTTATCATATAGTTTAACATCTTCATTTTTAGTGCTTTCAACTTCTTTTTTACTAACAATTTTTTTTAATTTATCAAAAAATCCCATATAATCACCCTCATAAGTTAAATTATAACACATTCTAGACAAATTCACTATTTTATAGTATAATGTTTTCAGTTAAAAAACTTTTTTATTTTTTTTAAGGAGGAATTATACAATATGAAAAATGATGGAAAAGTTACGTCTATTACTGCTTTAGGTGGCTTAGGCGAAGTTGGAAAAAATATGTACGTTATCACACATGATGACGAAATAATAATTGTTGATGCTGGAGTTATGTTTCCAGAAGATGAACTTTTAGGGGTAGACTATGTTATTCAAGATATAACATATTTAAAACAAAATGAATCAAAAATAAAAGCCTTATTCATAACACATGGACACGAAGATCATATCGGAGGTATTCCTTTTTTACTTAATCAAGTAAATATACCTGTTATATATGCTCCAAGAATTGCAATTGATTTAATATCTAAAAAATTAGAAGAAAGAAACATCAATTATAAAAATTATATTGAAATTAAAAATGACACAGTTTTTAAATCAAAGCATTTTGAAATAGAAGTTGTAAACACTACTCACTCTATTCCAGATTCATATGCTTTCATTATTAAAACTCCAAACGGAACCATTTTTGAAACTGGAGATTACAAATTTGATTTAACTCCAATCGGTCCAATGGCAAACATTCATAAAATGGCAAAAATTGGTGAAGAGGGAGTTACCCTACTTTTAAGTGACTCTACAAATTCTTTATCACCAGGATTTTCTAAATCAGAATCAAGTGTTGATGATGCATTAAATGACATAATTAATGGCCACCCAGGAAGAATTATAATAGCTACATTTGCATCAAATATTTATAGACTTAAACATATCGCTGAAACTTGTCGTAAATATAATCGTAAAATAGTAGTTTTTGGAAGAAGTATGGAAACTAACGTAGAATTAGCTATCAACAATGGTTTAATAAAAGATAAAGACACATTTATTGAAGCTAAGGATGCTAAGAATTTAAAAAGAAATGAATTATGTATTTTATGTACAGGATCGCAAGGAGAACCGTTAGCAGCTTTATCAAGAATAGCAAATGGTCAACATAAGCAAATTTCTTTATTAAATGATGACTTAGTAATATTTTCATCATCACCAATTCCAGGAAATGCCGCTGCTATTAACAGAATTATCAATAAACTATATTTAAGAGGTGTAAAGGTCTATACAAATTCTGAACTTGCAGATATTCACACATCTGGGCATGCTAAACAAGAAGAACAAAAATGGATGTTAAGAATTATAAAACCAAAATATTTTATGCCAATGCACGGTGAATACCGAATGCTTAAAGCACACGAGCAAACCGCTATTGAATGTGGCATAAATAAAGAAAATATTTTTATCTGTGAAAACGGTGATGTAGTAGAACTTTTCAATGGTACAGTAAGAAAAAATGGAAAAGTACCTTCAGGAGATGTATACGTTGATGGATCTCGTATTGGAGTTACAGGATCAGCCGTTTTAAAAGATCGAAAATTAATGAGCCAAGATGGTATTTTAATAGCAATATTAAACATTAATCCTAAAGAAAGAAAACTTTTATTAAAACCAAATGTTACTGCAAGAGGATTTGTTCTAGTAAACGAAAATCAAGAATTAATGCAAAAAATAGAATTTAAAATTACTGAAGTTGTAAAAGATTATTTAGCAAAATCTACATATAATTTTACAGATTTAAAAAATCAAATTATTTTAGAAACTATGCCATACATTAATAATCTAACGGGAAGAAGACCTATCATCTTACCTGTAATTATGGAAGTAAATGAAGACACTAATAATTAGTGTTTTTTTATGAAATGAAAAAAGAGGTTATTTAGCCTCTTCTTGAACTCTTGTTTCTCTAATAACTGTAATTTTGATTGTACCAGGATATTGCATTTCTGATTCGATTTGTTCTTTCATATCTCGAGCAATTTTATAGCTTCTAGCATCGTCAACTTCATCAGGTTTAACAATAACTCTAATTTCTCTACCAGCTTGCATAGCAAAGGTTTTTTCAACTCCATCATACGAATTTCCTATTGCTTCGAGTTGTTCTAATCTCTTAATATAATTTTCTAAAGAATCATTTCTTGCTCCAGGTCTAGCAGCAGATAAAGTATCTGCAACGCTTACTAACACAGCAATAATACTTTTAGGTTCTTTATCACCATGATGTGATTCTATAGCGTCAATTACAACATCTGGTTCATGATACTTTCTTGCCATATCTGACCCTATTTCTACATGACTACCTTCAATTTCAAAATCAATAGATTTACCAATATCATGTAAAAGTCCAGCTCTTTTAGCTAAAGTAACATTTTCTCCTAGCTCTGCAGCCATAAGCCCAGTTAAATTAGCAACTTCAATAGAATGTTGTAAAGCATTTTGACCATAACTTGTTCTAAAATTAAGTTTACCAATTAATTTAATTATTTCTGGATCGACTTTAGTTAATCCTAAATCATTTATCGTTTTATTACCAATTTCTAATATTCTAGCATTAACATCATTAGAAACTTTTTCATAAACTTCTTCAATTCTAGCTGGATGAATTCTTCCATCTTTAACTAAAGTTTCAATAGCTATTTTAGCTATTTCTCTTCTTAAAGGATCAAAAGAGGAAATAACTATCGCTTCTGGAGTATCATCAATAATTAAATCTACACCTGTAACAGATTCAATAGTTCTAATATTTCTTCCTTCTCTTCCAATTAATCTACCCTTCATATCATCACTAGGTAAGTTAATTGTACTTACTGTTTGCTCTCCAACTACATCATCAGCATATCTTTCCATGCTACTTACAATTAATTGTTTAGCTTTTTCAGAAGCTAAAACTTTCGCTTTTGCTTCTTCATTTTTAATATAATCCGTAATTTCTAAAGACATATCTCTTTCAACAATTTCCATTATTTTGTCATGAGCCTTTTCTTTAGTAAATTTAGATATTCTTTCAAGTTCAGCTATTTCTTCTTTAATTAGCTGATCCATTTTTTCCTCTTTTTCTTGTAAAGTCTTTTGTTTTGCTAATAAATCTTTTTCTTTTTCATCAAGATTATTATCTCTTTTTTGTAAAGTTTCTTCCCTTTTGTCTAAATTATTTTCTCTTTGAAGTAATCTATCTTCACTTTGTAATAATTCCTTTTTCTTTTCTTTAACCTCAATATCAGTTTGTTGTTTCAACTTATAAGATTCTTCTTTTAATTCTAATAAAGTATCTCTTTTATGTTTATCGGCTTCTTTTTTTGCATCTTCTATAATTTTATTAGCTTTATTTTCTGCAGAAGTAGTTTTTCTTTTTTCAATAAACCATGCTCCTACACCACCTATAGGCATTCCAAGAATCAGAGTTAAAATGGGAATTAATATTTTGTCCATTTAAACTCCTCCATTTTATATAAATACATAAATTAACATATCTATACTTCTATTATAAAGGTATAATTTCCATTTCGCAAGTTTATTTTATATTTAAATAAAAGGAACTAGTCCTTTTATTTAGAATTAGTTCCTTTTACTTCTTTTTTATTTTCACTAATATTTGCTTGTGTAAATCCATAATGTTTACGAATTTTGCCTTCAATATCTGCTGCTATTTTACCATTTTCTTTTAAATATAATTTAGCATTTTCTTTACCTTGGCCTATTTTTTCTCCATTATAAGAATACCAAGCTCCACTCTTATCAACAATGCTTAAATCTGATGCTATATCAAGTAGTTCTCCCTCTTTAGATATTCCTTCTCCATACATTATATCAACACTTGCAGTTTTAAAAGGAGGAGCAACTTTATTTTTAACAACTTTAATATTTGTTCTATTTCCCATTACTTGGTCTCCAGCTTTGATTTGTTCTCCTCTTCTAATATCTAATCTAACTGAAGAATAAAATTTTAAAGCTCTTCCACCTGGAGTTGTCTCTGGATTTCCAAACATTACTCCAACTTTTTCTCTTAATTGATTAATAAATATCGCAGTAGTATTTGTTTTATTCATAATACCAGATAATTTTCTTAAAGCTTGTGACATTAATCTAGCTTGTAAACCAACGTGAGAATCTCCCATCTCGCCATCAATTTCTGCTTGAGGAACTAATGCTGCTACTGAGTCAATTACAATAATACTAACTGCTCCACTTCTAACTAAAGCCTCACAAATTTCTAATGCTTGTTCTCCAGTATCTGGCTGAGATAATAAAAGTTCATCAACATTTACACCTAAACTTTTAGCATACACAGGATCTAAAGCATGTTCAGCATCAATAAAAGCAGCCATTCCACCATTTTTTTGAGCTTCAGCTATAGCTTCTAATGCAATAGTTGTTTTACCACTTGATTCAGGTCCAAATATTTCTATTATTCTTCCTTTTGGAAAACCTCCAACACCTAACGCTATATCTAAAGCAAGTGAACCACTTGAACAAACATCAATTTTCATGTGTTCATCTGAACCAAGCTTCATTATTGCTCCTTCACCAAATTGCTTTTCTATATCCGCTAATACCTGTTCCAACGCCTTATCTTTATTCTTTTCATCTTTTGTAACTTTCATTTTGTCCTCCTACGATAACTCTGATACAATCTAATTTTAACAATTAAATTTTTAAAAGTCAATAAAAAAATACAAACGTTTGTATCATTTTATATTTTTCATAAATTCATCTATTTTTAATAAAGCTTCATTTATATTTTTATAAGTATCTACCTGAGAATTAAAAATTCCTCTCACACTTGCCGAAGGAACTGGCCTTGTTTCATCATATAAAATCAACATTGGTTTATTTTTAGTTGTAAAATAACCAATTTCAAAGCCCACTCCAGTTGAAACAACTGTAACATCAGCAACTAACAAATCAGCATTATCTAAATTAGAAGTGTCTCTTTTAAATACATATGCTGGTTCAAATTCTTTAACCTCGTTATTACCCACAAACTTATTCAAAACCTCTCCATAATCTTCCAATTTTTCAATCATTTTTTGATAATCAAATGCTTTAGAGTGATCAAAGGTCATAGACCCACAAAAATATATTTTCATTAGTCTCTCCTATTCATACTAATAAGTTCTAAATCTTCAGTTAATTGTTTTACGCGTTCTATTATTCTTCTTGCTTTAACTAAATCTTCACTATTTTTAGTTAATGAAAGATGTCCCTCTAATTCTGAAATATTTAAATTTGAAGTAAAAAATGTAGGCAATTTATTATTCATTCTATATTGTAAAATAGTTCCCAATATTTCATCTCTTCCCCAAGCTGTAACATTTTCTGCACCTATATCATCTATTAAAAGCACCTCAACATTTTGTAAATAAGAAACTTTATCTTCAACTAAGCTAAAATTATCTTTTAAATTACGTAACAAATCTGGAAAATAAACTATTTCTGTATTAACTCTATACTTATTTTCAAGTTCATTAAATAACGCAGCTAACAAAAAAGTTTTACCAGAGCCAAAAGTTCCATGTAAATATAAACCTTTCATAATTTTAGAAATATCATAATTATCATAAAAATTTTTGATCCACTTAATTAACTTAATTCTATTTTTATCAGAAATATCAATATCTTTCATTCGAGCATTCTCTAATTCTTTACTAGAGGTATTTTTTTCATCAAGAAGTTGAACAATCTTTTTTTGATATTTACAAGGAATATAAGAAAAAACAACTTTTCCTTCTTTTTTTTCAGGAAAACTAACATGACCTTCATAGGCATTTTTACACATATAAAGGCCTTTACAATTCTTACAGTTATTTAACTCTTCTAAAGTATTTTCTAATTTAGAAGTATTTTTCTTAACTTCATCTTTAGAAATATTTATCTTTTTTACTAATGCTTTAAATTCTGGATTCAAAATTGCTTTATTATAATTTTTTTCAAGTTCTTGTTCTATTTTTGCTTGATTACTTAATTTTAATTTTTCCATCATTTAAACTCCTTTAATAAATCTTGTAATTCCTTTTGCTCATCTTCACTTATCTGTTCTTTATCTATATTTTTATTAAACCAAACAGGTTCTTTTTCAATTTTTTTCTTAACAACAGAAGTAGATTTTTTAAGCATTTTTTTATGTTCTTTTTCCGCAAAAGCCATAGCATCTTTAGCATTTTTAAGACCAGCTCTACTCCACTGGGCAGCAATCGTTTCAACATAAGCATTGGTAAGCTTATTATTATTTTTTCTTAAAACATAATCGATCAAAACATTTACAACAGCCGGAGGCATTTCCATATCTATCAAAAGTGATTCTAAAAGTTTTAATTCTTTAGATGTAGGATTAATACCTTTGTTTTTGCTTTTTAAAAAATCATAAGGTGAAGTATTTTCAAACATAGCTATAATTTTACCACGCATTGAATTATCACCCTCAGGGCTTTTTAAATACTCTGGTTGTTGTCTATAAACAAGTGTTGGTAAAGCATTATTATTAAATGAATAATATTTTCTACAAGCTATTCTTAAATTGGTTTTATCTATCATACCATAATCATTTATAACCGTTCTTATTATTTCAACCATTTTCAAAGTATCTATATTATAAATAAATGATAGAAGATTAATAAGTTCTTTAATTCTTTTATTTAATGCTCTTTCATTTAAAAGTCCATTCGGCATAGAAGATACAAGCAAGTCAAAATCTATTCTATCAGAAACACTTATTGAGGAAGTTGTTCTTTCAAGTACCTCATTTGTAACCACAAATTTAGAAGAATCATAAACATCATCAAGCATTTTAGTTATTTCTTGATAATCTTTAGTGTCAACTTTAGGTTTTTGATAAAAAGTTTTTAAACGATCATATTCAACTTCACCAACATTATTATATAAAACTACATTTAGTATAGGATGATTAAAAAATTCGCTTGGTAAAAGAGGAGAAAATAATTCATAAATATATTCATTAACATTTCCTTTTTTAACAAATGTTTTCAAAAGACCTAAAGCCTCTAATGCTTCTCTAGATTTTTTTATTGTTTTTAAATCGCATCTAAGTATGCTCATTAAATGATGATGAGTTAAATTACGACTAAATAGTTCTGCCAATTGCAAATCATTCCATAAAGTTAAATATAAACTAACAGGCATAGCACCTAAAATGGGTTCATATAAAGCTATTAATATTTTTTTGTCATATTCAGTTAAAATTGTTTTGTTTACAACCAAATAACAATCTGCAGGCAATAAAGTATTATTCATAACTTACCTCCCATCTCAATTACTTTTATTTTAACATAATTTCTAAACTATAGGTATAAAAAAAGAGCCCTAAGACTCTAATTTCTACTTTGGTGGAGAATGTGGGATTCGAACCCGCGACCCCCTGCGTGCAGGGCAGGTGCTCTAGCCAGCTGAGCTAATTCCCCAAAAGCAAGATTATTTTATCATATTAAAAATAAATAATCAAGTTTTTATTTTAATTTTTCTTGTACTTCATCAAATAATCTATCAATTATGTCTTTTTCTAAAGGAATATCTACACTATTTTTTATTTTTTCTATAATATTATTCTTTTTATAATCCATAATTAATTCATTTCCAAAAGTATTATTTATATCTTCATCAACTTTCATATCGAAAGGCACATTCATATTATCATATTTTAAAAAGTAAAAGAAGATACCATCTGAAAAGTCTATCCCACTTTCAAATAAACAATCTTCTTTCCATACCTTTTTACAAATTCTTTTCATAAAAGAAAATTTCGGATAATCTATATATCTAACACAATAAACTTCATCTTTAAAAGCATACTCTCTATTTATGTTTATATATAGCATTTATTTACCTTCAATAACTTTTATTAATCCTTTATCAAGTTCTTCAAGAGCTCTACCTAATTCTTTTTTATTAACATATTCACTCTCTTTCATTTGATAATGTTTATTTTCTAACATTTGTTTACTTCTTCTAGATGATACATGTACTAATTTATACTTTGAATCTACCTTAGTTAAAAGTTTATCTATTGACGGATATATCACTTCTATCACTCCTTACACTATTATAATATATTAAATAATGTAAATAATACAAGTTAAGGCATGTTTTTTTACAAATATTTTACACAGGAATATTAACTACATATCCTTCATCTTGTTTAATTATTTCAATTTTTACATCATTCAATGTTTTAGAAGAATCTCTAGGATCTTCTATATTTCCGTTTTCATTACTAGCTAAATAATTGTCTTTTACTAAATCATTGGCATAAATAACTAATTTATTATCATCACCAAAATCATCATTATGTTCTTCAGCATATTTTTCGGCCTGTGTTTTCATAAGTTCTATTTTAGCTAAATATGCTTCATTATCTTGATCATAATTAAATGAATGAGAAACAGCAATTACTCCAGCAAAATATACAATTGTAAATACTACTAAAACTACTAATAATTCTTTTACGGTATATCCTTTATTATTCATTTTATCACCCACTTTGGTTCATTTTGTGCAACTAACTCTATTTGTTCTAATAATTTATTTTCTAATTCCTTATTTTTATATTCAAATCTAACTTTAATATTTTCCTTTAAAAACTTCAAAGCAGATACTTTATTAATTCGATACAAATCAACATATTTATTTAATACCAAACCTTCAAATTTCTTTAAATCATTTTTCTTAAACACATATTTATGTTTTATAAATTTAATAAGTTTTTTATATTCTTTATTATATTTATATACTCTATTTCCATAATCTATGTAAACTAAATAACCATATTGATCCAAATCTTTTTCAAAAATAAATTTCTGAGCTTGTCTAAAAGATGTAAAACTTCCACTATAAATATAATCTTGTTCTTTATAGGTATCTAATTTATAATCTTCATGAATAATAGACTGTTTTTTTAACTTAACCAATAACTCTTCTTTTTCAATATTATAATTCTTATTAAAAATATTTATTAATTCTTCAGTTTTTACTATACCAAAGACATTTATAATACCCTTTATAAAACTAAGTTTATCATTCCAATTCACAATTACCTTATAATTATTTTTATTTACTGATTTAACCAATTCTTTTTTGATATCAGAATATATATAATAAAACTCTCCAGACGACTTAATTTTTTTATATCCCAAATTGTATTTTAATAATAAACTAAATAAACTAAGTTCATTCATTTCTAACAAACTAGATTTAAAAATCTTAATTTTAAGTATTTTTTTTAAACTTTTATATTCTTCTTTCGTAAGTTCTTTTACAAAACTATCTAAATAAACACGAATATTTTTTAAAAATAAATCTATTTTATCTTCTTTTTTTAAATTCTTATAAGAAACTTCATCATTATTTAAAATAGTAAATTCATTTATAATTGAATCAATTTCTTTAATCGTTTTACTTTCTAAAAGATTTTTAAACGATTGTTTTCCCATTTTCACCACGTCCATACAATATTATATAGTATTTTATGCTTTTTTTAAAGTATTTTCCAAGTAAATTACTAAACATAAATATATAAAATTACACAAAAAAAGAACTATATGTTCTTTTTAAGTTCAATTAACAGCATCTACCATCATAAACATTTGCACACACATTTTCTTCACAAGAACTAAAACATGGAGTGTATGTATGTCTATAAATATGATGATTAATTATTCTGGTATTACATGGAATAATATGTGGAACTTCATAGTTTATATATCTATGGCATACTCTCTCTTGAGGACATTCATGAATTGGATCACAAACCATACCACATTGTGACATTTGCATATCACAACATCCCATATCTTTATATCCAAAGTTTTCTTCTTTCATAGATTTTGTACCAGTGGTTTTATCAAAATTCATTGTATTAGTATCAAAATAATTATTCATAATATACACACCCTTTCCTAGTGTATATTATTCTAAACTAAATTATGGTGTTAAAAAAAATGCCTATAAAGGCATCTTATTTATCATTTATAAAATATTTTTTAGTATTATAAAAATACTGACATCCTGAAATTATAGACATTATTGTAGCTATTATTAATAAAAATGTAGCTAAATCAAAATTGATAAGTTCAAAAGGCATGTTATAAAAAAATGTTAATGTTAAACCGCACATCATACAAACAGTTTTTATTTTACCTGCTATTGAAGCTGCTACAACTTTTCCTTTATTACCAGACATCATTTTACATGTATCAACTATTATATCCCTAGTAATTATTATAACGGGAATCACAACCGGTATAAATCTTTCGTACGCTAATATAATCAAAACCCCATTAACTAAGATTTTATCTGCTATAGCATCAGTTACTTTACCAAAATCTGTAACCATGTTTCTACTTCTAGCAATATAACCATCTAAAAAGTCCGATACTGAAGCGACTAAAAATATAATTCCAGCAATTATATATTTTAAACTTACCATGGTGTTACCCACTAAGTATACTGGAAAATTTAAATTAATAGCTTCCCAAGGTACTAATAATAAAACCAGTAGTATTATAGCTAAAATTATTCTTGTAACTGTTATTTTATTTGCTAAATTCATAATCAGCCCCTATAACTTATAGTAGATGTTACCCTACTACCCACTGTAACCTGTTTTACACTCCATAAAACTGCTAAAAATACCAATATTATCGTAAGTACTATTACTAAAACATAATACCATTTACCAAACATTTTTTCTTTAGTATACGGAGATAAAACTTTATTTTCTTTGCTTAGGCTTTTCTTTTGTAATTCAATTGTTTTTTCTAGTTCTTTTACTGGAATTCTTGATGTATATTCAAAAATATATTCATTAAATTCATCCACTAATTTATCAGCATCTAAACCTAAGTATTTCGCATAATTTGTAATATAGGTTTTAAGCTCCAAAACATCTTTAAAAGCCCCTATTTTACCATCTTCAATATTTTGTAAAATTAACTCACTTAAACCTAAATCTTTGCTGGCTTCCGATATGCTAACCCCTGACGACTCACGTTCTTCACGTAAGGATAAGCCAATCTCGTCCAAAATAATTCACTCCTTTTAATAGTATATAAATATAACAAAAAAATCTTATAAGCCATGTTCTGTACTTATTAAAAAATAAGCGGCAAATATTTATCTATAACCGAAATTATCCTTTACTCCGTTTTATTCCTTCGTAAAAGCTCCCCTACCAATTTTGGGTTTCTCGCTTGCGGGGTTTACCACGTTCCACCTTACTCGTTTCCAAGTAAGCTCGTCTCTTTGGCACTTTTATACCTAATAAAACCATTTAAGGTTTCCTCAGAGCCGTTAGCTTTCGCTACTCTAGATTATTTTTTCTCTAGACACAAACACTACAAACATCACAGTTTGTGCGAGCATGGACTTTCCTCTGCATATAAGTTATGCAGCATTTGCCAAGATTTTATTCATTAGATCCGTATACTATCTTTTCTAGTTGAGAAATTCTTTTAAGAAGATCTACATTACTTATTTGTTTTACTGTTTCTCTTGAAGTAGTTTCAACCTCAGCATTCAATCTTCTTATCTCTTGTTTTAATTTCATATTATCTTCAGTAAGATTTTTTATTTCTTGATCCTTACTTTTAATAATATTTATGTATTCTGAATAATCTCTAATAACCATATCAAGATATTTATCTACTTCTTGAGGCCTATAACCCCTAGCATCAATCTTAAATTCATGTTCCAATATCTCTTGAGGAGTTAAATAAATACGTTCATTATACATTTAAAACACCTTCCAACTAACAAAAATTATATCAGTTTTGAATTATTTCGTCAATAGCACCCATCCCCTCCTTAATCAGGCATAAATCTATTTTTTCTAATATGTCATTTAATATATAATCAACTCTTAGCATAATATCACCTACTATATTTTATGCTATTTTTCATATTCTGTGCAGATAAATGACAAATTTAGACATTTTTATTATCAATAAATATCAAAAATTATTTTACATGTGATATAATTAATTTGGTGATTATGTGAATTATCCAAACAATATAAAAAAAAATACAATTAAAAAAACAGTCACCTACGGCAACCGTGGAATGAACTTAGAAAGTATTATTAATCAAGCAAATGAGTATTATATAGAACAAGACTTAGCTATTATTTATAAAAAGCCCACACCTATTGGAATATCAAAATTTGATTATACGACAAAAAAAATTACTGAAGCTTTTTTTAAAGAACAATCAACATTAGATTATAATGGCATATACAAAGGAAAATATATTGAATTTGACGCTAAAGAAACCAAAAATAAAACATCATTTCCTTTAAATAATATTCACGAGCATCAAATTAAGCATATGAAAAACATTTTAAATCATGGTGGAATATGCTTTTTAATAATAGCAATTAATGAAAGATTCTATATGTTAAGTGCAAAGAAAATATTTACATTTTTAAAAAATAATGAAAGAAAAAGTATTCCTTATATATATATACAAGAAAATGGCTTTGAAATTACATATAATTATTTAAAAGGTTTAGATTATATAAAGGGATTAAAAAGGATGGATGATTAATGAAAAAAATTGTTAAATCAAAAAAAACAAACGCAAGTGAAAAAAAACATCATGGTAAAAACTTTATTTTAAGTGTCATAATGATAATATTAATATCTATAGCATCTTTGGTTTTAGTATTTTCATTTTACATTATAATAACATCACCAGATTTTGATAAAGAATTACTATATTCCAAAGAATCAAGTGTAATATACGATATTAACGGTGAAGAATTAGCAAGAATTGGCGTTGATAATCGTAAATTAGTTACATATGATCAATTACCTCAAGTTTTGGTAGATGCCCTGGTAGCTACTGAAGACTCACGTTTCTTTCAACATAATGGAGTTGATGGAGCAAGATTTATGAAAGCATCTTTTGGACAATTACTTGGTAAAAAAGATTCTGGTGGAGCTTCAACTTTAACCATGCAAGTCGTAAAAAACACCTATACTGGTAAGCAATCCAAAGGTATAAAAGGAATTGTTCGTAAATTTAAAGACATTTATATGGCTGTCTTTAAAATAGAAAGTTCTTATACAAAAGAAGAAATAATTGAATTTTACGTTAATTCTCAATGGTTCACACCTGGTAATTTAAATTATGAAAGTATATCTGGTATAGAACAAGCCTGTGAATACTACTTTGGAAAATCTGTTTCTGATTTAACTTTAGCTGAAGCTTCAGTTATGGCAGGAATGTTCCAAAATCCAATTTTATATAATCCATACAAAAATCCCGAAAATGCAAAAAAAAGACAAGATACAGTACTTACACTAATGGTAAGACATGGTTATATTACTAAAGAAGAAAAAGAAATTGCTCAAAAAATTCCTATTCAATCACTATTAAAAGCTGATAATCAAACATCTACAAATATGTATCAAGCTGATATAGATTATATAGTTCAAGAAGTTACAAATAAAACCAAAGTTAATCCATATCAAACAGCAATGCAAATTTATTCAACTATCGATCCAAAAGTTCAATCTGTACTTTATAGCTTAGAAAATGGAGAAATTTATAAATTCCCTAACGATTACTTACAAGAAGGAATAGCAATAACTAGTGTTGAAAATGGTTCAATAGTTGCTTTATCTGGAGGAAGAAATTATCAAGCTAAAGGTTTAAATCGTGCTACTGATATCAAAAGACAACCAGGATCTACTGCCAAAGTTATATTTGACTACGGCCCTTATATTGAATATTTAAATGGGTCTACTTACACTCCACTTTTAGATGAACAAACAACTTATTCAAACGGAACACCTATTAAAAATGCTGATGGAACATATTATGGTTTAATGACAATGCGTAATGCTTTAATTAATTCCAGAAATATCCCAGCACTAAGAGCTTTCAAAGCAGTAGAAAACGATAATATTGAAAACATTAAAAACTTTGCCCACAGCTTAGGAATTGATTATGGAAAAGATTTATACGAATCTGCTTCTATTGGTGGATTTGATGGTGTAAGTCCTTTACAAATGAGTGCTGCATACGCTGCTTTTGCTCGAGGAGGATATTATATTGAACCTTATTCAGTAACCAAAGTAATATATGAAAACGGCGAAGAAGAAAACTTTAAATATTCCCAAGAACGAGTTATGAGTGAAGAAACAGCTTACATGGTTACAGACATGTTAGTAAGTACAGCAAACTCTGGTGTTGGTGGTGTTACAATAAGTGGTGCTGATATTGGTGCTAAATCAGGTACAACAACTATTGATAAAGCTAAAATAAGTGATTTAAATATTCCAGCAAGTTCAATTCAAGATTCTTGGAATATTACCTTCTCTTGTAAATATGCAACTGCTCTTTGGTTAGGTTATGACCGTACTACAAAAGAACATTATTTAACAATCGCTTTAGCTAATCCTGCAAGAAAAGCAGTTATGAAAGCTGTAGGTACAAGAATATATTCTAAATCCGATGGCAAATTTGGCAAACCTAGTGGAGTTATTGAAAGTCAAGTTGAACTTGAAACATTCCCTCCTCAACTACCAAGTGAAAACACTCCTTCTAATTTAATAATAACCGAATTATTTAAAGAAGGTACAGAGCCTACTGAAGTGTCAACAAGATTCTCACAATTAAATAATGTAACAAACGCTAAAGCTGAGGTTAAAAATAATATTATAAATATATCTTGGAATGCAATTGATACTCCAGATGCCATAAATAATAATTACTTATCAAATTTCTTCAATGAGCATTATGAAGAAAGTGCCTCAAAATATTATGAAAAACGTTTAAATTATAACAGTTCTTATATTGGAACATTAGAATATCAAATATACTTAGATAATAATGGCTCACTTACTCTATTAGGATCTACGGATTCAACAAGTTATAGTTACACAGCACCTAATAATGGTGAATATAAACTTGTTATAAAATCAGCATATACAATATTTAAATCTAATATGAGTAGTGGAACAAGTGTTAGTGCAACTGTATCAAATAATATAAGCCCTATCACTCCTGGAGATCCAACATTACCTGAACAACCAGATAATAACGAAAATAATGATTTATAAAAACTAAAAAAGTTAATTGATTATCAATTAACTTTTTGTTTTGTTACAAAATCCCTCAAAAGGACACTCACTACACTTTGGACCTCTTGATTTACAAATATATCTTCCAAATAAAATCATCTGATCATTAACTTTATTCCATGTGTCTTTATTAAAATATTTGCATAACTTCTTTTCAATTTTTAAAACGTCATCTGTTTCTTTAGCTATACCAAATATTTTAGAGATTCTGCTAACATGAGTATCAACAGCAAAAGATGGAACATTATATAAATTTGCCAAAACCACATTTGTAGTCTTCCTCCCTACTCCAGGTAAGGTTTCTAAATAATTTCTATCATTTGGCACAATTCCATTACAATCTTCAGTAAGTCTTTCTGCTATTTGTTTTACAAATACGGATTTTTTTTGATACATACCAACCGGCTTTATTATTTTTTTTATATCTGTAAGTGGAGCATCCTCCAATTTAAAAATATCATATTTAGAAAATAAAATCGGTGTAATCATATTAACTCTTTTATCTGTAGATTGAGCGGATAACATTGTGGCAATTAAAAGTTCATAATCTTTATTATATATTAATTCACATTTAGGATTAGGAAATAATGTATTTAACCCATCTAAAATAAAATCTCTATTCATTATCATCCAACCAATTATAATTTAAAATTTTAGTTTCACATAAAGTGCTTTCTGTATCATTATTATTTCTTAAATGATTGGTTACATCATTCATTGATTTAAAGCCTTTTTTATGCCACTCAAACAAAACTTTATCAATATATCTTAAAGAAGGTACCCCATTATAAGAAGCTTCATTTAAAGCCCCTAAAATAAGTTCTTCTGAGAATCCCTTTTCAATCCAAGCTTTAATAACTTCATAATCCATTTCTGACAAAGTTCTTCCAAAAGATTCTTCAAACAAAGAAAATATATCTTTTTTATTTTGTTCTTTAATTTTAATTTTACTATCCTCAACTATTCCATTATAATAATTATCCAAATTAATATGTTCAATTACTTTACCAAAATTATTAGCAGAAGCATCAACACTAATTAAATTTTTTTCCAATAGTTTGCTAAAAGCTTCTAATACTACAGATTCATCCATTTTTAAAGTTTTAGCTATTGAAGGTACATCAAATATAGCATCAAAAGAATTATCAAAATAAAGTAAAACTAAAAACTCTTCTAATGATAACTTTCTTTTTAAAGCTTCTTTAATAAATATAGATTCCACTACTAGTTTTTTATTATCTTTATTCATCTTGCCACATTCCTTTATTTTGTTTTAAATAATTAATTATATTTTTTTTGTCATTTTTTAACTCATGATTTAAAATTTTATCTATTAGATTTTGTCTTATAACTCCAATTTTTTTTGAAGGTTTAATTCCAAGCACATTAATTATATCACAAGTTAATATATTTAAATCCTTTTCATTTTTTATTGACATTTTTTTATAAATTTTATTAACATCTTTCTTAGTTATTCCTAAATATTCAGATGCTACACTATTTAAATAAAGTCCATATTTAAATAATGTCTTTTCATTAATATTTCCAAATTCAATTAACTCTCTGAGCTTTATAATATAATTTTTTTCTACTTTTGTAAATGGTATTTTATTAGTTTCAATTTGAGCCCACATCATATTTATATCACTACACTTAATAAGTACATCATAATCTAAACCTAAATATTTATTAAGATTTAATTTTTTAATCAATTCCATACCCTTTTTACAGTTATCACAAAGCAAAATTTTATTTATTTCTTCTTTAATTCTTTGTCCACTTAAATTTTCCACTAAATAAGGATTATTTTTTATAACTTGAAGTAATTCATTATCAATATCAAAATCTAACAAAGCGCTAAATCTAATTGCCCTAAGTATTCTTAAAGGATCTTCTTGAAGTTTACTTTGGACATCACCAATAATTTTAATTTTCCTATTTTCAATATCTTTTATCCCATTTAATGGATCAATAATCTTTTCTTTTTCATTCATGCACAAAGCATTGATTGTAAAATCTCGCCTTTTTAAATCTTCTAATAAATTATTTATATAAATCAATTCTACTGGTTTTCGATTTTCATATTTAATTTCTTTACGATAAGTTGTAATATCAATGTTATATTGCTTAATTTTTAAGTTAAAGCCTCCATAACTATTAGAGTTGGTATTACTAGGAAAAATTTTATGTAAAACCTTTGGCAAGGCATTAGTGCATATATCAACATCACAAGTCTTTTTACCTAAAAGATAGTCTCTAACGTAACCACCAACTAAATAAGCTTCATAACCTTCATTCTGAATTTTTAAAAGTACATTTTTAATTATTTTATCCATGATTATCCCAAATAATTATATCAAATTCTTAAAGACATTAAAACTTATTTTAAGTATTTTTAAACAATTAAAAAACATTATCCTATGATAATGTTAATTTGCTCTTTTATGATCAATATTTAAGTCAAGTCTCCATAATTCTTTAGCTTGCTCACTTAAATTTTCAAAAGCTGAAACATAAATATCATTCAACATTATTACCAATAAATCACATTTATCAGATAAATTACTCCAAGTAGCCTCTTTATATGTTTGATAACAAGTTTTTACCATTTGAGCTAAAACTTTTAAGTCGAATGAATGAGAAGAATTCATACGTTCGCATGATTCTATATCAGTTAACCCAGTAAGGTTAATTATGCCATGTAAATTATAAAACCAATACAATAAATTTTTATTAGAATACATAAATGTCTTAAAATCTAATTCATTTTCACTAAATTTTTCACCAATGTCCATAATTTGTTCTCCTTATTTTAATTTTTTCAAGTAGTAATTATTATAGCAAAATCAACAAAAAAGTCAATTAAAAAACTGACGTAAACATCAGTTTCCAATACAATAATAACATAATTATTATGCATTAAGCATTATTATAATTATCTACTACGACCTTTATTTACAACATCATCTAAATAATTAATTTGAACATCATCACCCATTATTGATCTTGCTATATCTTCTGCAGTTATTTCAGAATTTCTATCATCAATTAATTTAGTATCATAAGCTGAAGTTAAAATATATGAACCATCTTTAGCCTTTATTTGAATCTGTTCTCCTTCATAATCATTCCATTTATCAACTTCTACAATAGTTGCGGTATTTTCCCCAAAAATTATAGCTTTATTAAATATTTATTTGGTATCCCCAAAAGATTAGTTACCGCATCCACTTAAAAGTATTACAGATGAAACTGCCACTCCAGCCAGCATGACTTTACCAGCATTTTTAGCTTTTGATATTTTTGATTTAACTTGAATTAATCCTACATGTTCTTGATTAAACTTAAGCATTTATTTCACCTCCAGAATTTAATTTATCAAATATTTTGTTCAATTGTTCTTTTTCTAAATCAGTAAAATTAGTATTTAAATTAGGAAAACATTTATCTCCATCATATGATGATGCATAATAATTCTGACCATCTAAGCTTTTATAAATAATACAATTTTCTATAAATTACAAAATTGATATATTTTTTTATAGAGTTTATTATTTATATGTTAAAATAGTTATAGAAGAATAGGAAAATCTAAAATGAATAATACTGAAAAAATATTAAAAGAAATAAATACATCAGATAAACATGAAAAAGTAAAAAAATTAACAGAAGAATATTTTGCAATGGAAAATGCTAAAAATACCAAAATGCAAGAAATGCTATCTAATACTGATTATATAAAATGGCTTGATAAGTTTACTATAAAACATTCGAGTTTCTCTGACGGTGATTGGCTATCTTCTTCTGAAAAAATATCAAAAGAAGATTTAGAAAAAGTAAATGACTTACCTCTAATGTATGAAGGAATAGAAAAATATGCAAGTGAAAATTATATATATCCCACTTATTACGATTTTGGTAATTTTTATAAAATTAAATTAAAAAACACTGGCTTTGAAATAGGAATATTAATCGGACAAGGAACACTGTTTTTCTGTAATAGAGTGCAAATTGAAAATCAAAAAGATTTCATAGATTTTAATGATATTTTTAATAACAAAATAAATAATGATGTAACTGCTATTAAAAACAAATTAGATGAACTATCTAATTTAGCTATTTCTTTATATAAAAATGGTATTTCACTTGAAACAATAATGATTACATTAAATAATGCATTAAATGAAATAGATTCTAAAAATAATCTAAGTTTAACAAAAGTACTAAAGACTAAATAAACACTATGACATATTTTATTTAACTTTACATTTAATGTTTGCAACAGGCACTGCAAACATAGAAACTCCAACACCATACCATCCAACTTGAGTTACTCCAACAAGAATTGATGGTAAATATGAGCCTTTAATTCCAAAACTCTTTATTGATAAACTTTTCATATCATCATTTGTTTTAGAAGAAATAAAGCCAAGTGTTCCACCGAAAATTCCTAATATTATTCCACCAATAAATATACATAAAATAAAATCTATTAAATTTAACCCATTTGATAAAGTCTGACCAATAAGCATACTTCCAGAAAAGAAAGTAAAGCCAAACATTATCATTAAAATATCAAAATTAGATTTTTTCTTCATTTTTTAACTCAATTATTTTATTAAGTAATTGTTCTAAGTCTTTTACTAATATATTGCATGATTGCTCAATCATTAAATTTACTCCCATTTCTTGCATACCATCTACATAATATATAACATTATTAGATTCATATCCAATGATATATTTATCTTTTTTATATGCATAGCCATGCAATACACATGAATCAAAATCTGGTTCATTTTCATCAAAACAATTTATATATATTTTAGAATTATCTAAAATGTATAATTCTTTATCACAATCATATTCTTCATTATATCTACTACTTACCCAATAGGAAATGTTATTTTTATCTAAATAAGTTATTAATTTTTCTATTAAAATTTTATTCCATTCATATTTTAATCCACAAAAGTCAATAAAGACATCATAATGTTCATTATTTGAAAATTCATTAGTATATTTATAGCTGTTATTATCAATTTTATCAGTTACAAATTTAGTAAATGATTCAATATTATATTTTAAATTTTCCTCATAACTTAATATTTGATTATTTTTATATTCATATTTAAATGCATTACAAATTTTATTAACCATATTTGATATTAATATTTTACTATTAAGTATTTTTGTTTTATAAAAATCAGTACTAAAAACATATAGTGTGCAACCTCTTGCTAAACAATACCCTAGTTCAAAACCAATACCTGCATCATATGATAAACCATCTATTCTACATATAAATATTTCTGTATTATTTAGTGAATTAATGTCTGCTTCAAATATATTTTTTGCAACATTTCCTTCTGTGCTTACTTTCATATTGCTATCCCTAAATGGTAGATATATTAGTGAAGAAGAATATTTTTTTGAGCGAAGAACTGCTTCATACATATTAGTTGAAGCATATCTATCGTAAAAACTAAATAATTTTGTAGCCAAATATATGTTATTTTTCTTCATATTCTTTAACTCTCATATTTACGCCATCAATCACTTTATATTCTCGTTTAGAATTTTTATATATTTTATGTAAAATTTCTTTTTCTAAATCTATTTTTAAAATTTCTGATAAACCTAATAAATATATAGCAACATCAGCTAATTCTTCTCCCAAATCATCTTTTTTCTTTCTCCAAGCTTCATATGCTTCACTCAATTCACCATATGTTAAGCAAAATTCTTTATTAATATCTGTTACATTAAATCCTTTATCAACTTTGTTTTTATAAATATCACTTTGTGCTTTCTTTAAATCTATCATTTTATACTCCTCCTATAACCTTTTATTGCTTTTCTCTCTTCTATATGTTTCGATATAATTCAATACATCATTATATATACTTTCTAAATCACGCATACCATCTATATATATTAAATTTTCTTCTGCTATAAATGACAGATAAGCATTTCTAACTTTAGAAAGGTGTTCAGCTGATGCTATTATATTAAATTTTGTATCAGTATTTCTTTTAACTGACTCTTCTGGTGTTATGTCAATATAAAACCCTATATCTGGTTTTTTAAACACTGAGTTAAGTGCCATAACCCATTCTTTATTTATTCCTTCTGCCATTCTATAAGCAACAGCAGAATGATAATATCTATCAAATAAAATCATTTTATTTTGATAATCTTCATCAGTATACATTCTAGTTCTTATCTGTCTATCTGCTGCAAATAAATAAGATTTTAGTATTGAATCCAGTTGACTTTCTTGAGACATTTTCTTTATTAATTTTCCAACATCAGTTTCGAATTCTCTAGTAAATTCTGCTGGAACTCCCTGTTGATCGTAATAATTTTTAAGTTTTTCAACTATTGTTGTTTTACCGCAATTATCTAATCCTTCAAATACTACTAACATTTTACTATCTCCTTCTTTAAAATTTTCTCTTTTACCCATAATATATCTTCTATAGATTTATCAATATTAAATCTTCCATTACCAACAGGATAAAAAATTGAATAACATTTATACTCTTTACCATTAATAATTTTTATAAATTCTTTTTTTCTACATTGTGAAACTGATATTTTTTCTTTAAGAAAAACTGTACTAACCTGGTTTCCAAATAAAATAATAACTTTAGGATTTACTATTTCTATCTCTTTTTCTAATAAGCTTAGATATTTTTCATATACTGAATTTTGAATAGGTCTAGCATCAATTTGCGTGCATTTACCTAAATTAGTAATAAATATTTTATTTTTTTTAACTACGTTATATACTTTTTCTGCAAATTCTTTGTCCCACTCATTCGCTTTTTTACTTTTAATTTCATTATATATATCAATATCAAATAAGTTGGTTGCAACAAATAAATCCCAAATGTTTTTAGTTCCAATCCATGGTGCCCTAATACCATCCCAAAGTGGATCAGAAGCAACATTTTTTGATGTAGGATTCATAAAAACAAAACATATATCTGGATTTGTATCGCATCCACCAAAGTTAATTGATTTTAATGTCTTATCTCCATAAATTTGCTGCATTTTCTCATATTCATTTTTTAAAATTTCTAAGTCCATTTATACCTCCTAATGAAAAGTTTTTTCTCATGTATAATTATAACATATTTTTTTAGATTATCGTTCATAATCAATATAACCTTGGTTAAATAACATTTTAAAATCTTCATAGAAAGTACTTCTAAAATTAACTTTCTTAACAACATACATATTATTTACTTCTTTTAGTTCTATATCATCAATGTATCTCATTACTATATCTGCTTTATCATCTCTATCTAAATCAGGCCAACAATCTTCAAAAGCGTGATATGTAAGTGGTAATTTGATTTTGTTAATATAGTCCATATCTCTTTTAAGTAATATATCATCAACAGTAAAATTTAATTGTTCAGCTTGTTGATTAGATATAATCTTTTCTTCTAAATCTTTAATTAAGTTATCTAATTTTTCAGTTTCATCTTTAAATTCTTCTATTGTAAATAATTCATTAACAACTGAATCATATTCAAATACATCGTTTAAAATATGCATTATTGCTTCTTCAATTTTATTTTCCTTAATATTATTTTTACAATCTTCACATCTATAATAGAAATACCATTTATCATTTTTGGTTTTATGAGTTGCTCCACCTGCAAGTATTTTTCCACATTTAGGACACTTTAATTTTTGTAAGAAAAGATAAGTTTGAGTTCTCATATAATTTCTAGAATTCTTTTTCTTTTGTACTTGGCAATTTTCCCATAGTTCTTTACTTACTAATGGTTCAACTACATTTTCATAATAAACTGAATTACCACTTCTTTTACCAGATACATAATCTCCTTTATAAATCTCTTTAGATATTATTTTTAAAATAGTTGTATCTCTCCAATTAGTTTTACCTAATACTTTTTCTTCATTATAAATTTTTGCTATTTTAACATAAGTACAACTTTCAAAATATAAATTAAATATTCTTATAATAATATTTTTAGTTAGTGGATCTGGTACTAATAATCTATCTACATGTTTATAACCTAGTGGTGCTATTGCTGGAATATGTCCTGCTTTAATTGCTCCAGATAATCCAACTTTTGTTCTTTCGCTTGTTCTTTCTATTTCTTGTTGAGATACACTCATTAGTATTCTTGAAATCATTTTTCCATTTGCATTAGTAGTATTAATATCATCATTAACACAATCTAAATAAGCATTATTTTCTTCTAAAAACTTAATAATATTTTCCCAGTCATAAACACTTCTTGTAAGTCTATCTAGCTTTAATACAACAATAGTATTACATTTCTTATCTTTAATATCTTGTAATAATTCTTCAAATGCAGGCCTTTTATTACCAGTTTTAGCACTTATACCAGCATCTTTATAGACTTTATATATTTCATAACCTTTATATTCACACATAGCCCTTAATCGTTTTTCTTGTTCTGGTAAACTAAATCCTTCACGAGCTTGATCTTCGGTACTAACTCTAATATAAAGCCCTGCTATTTTCTTTTCTTCATTCATAAATCTTCAACTCCTTTTCCTACAAAAAAGGGAGTCAAAAATACTAGTTCAAACTAATACCTTTGACTCCATTTAATTCCATATTATATTTTTTATTAATTGTGCTTTTGACCATAGTGTACCTCCTTTTTAATAAAAGACGGATACTGCTTGTCATTTATTGGTTTTATATAATATACTCAAAATTTCATTTTGTCAATTCACTGATTAGGGAATAGTAGTATTTAGATAGTTTTTAAATAATTTTCTAATTCAGATAATTTAATCTTATTATTTAAGTTTTCAATAAATATCTCATTAGAATAATTAAAAGCTAGAAAGGTTATATCATTAATTATAATTCTATGTGGTTCTAAATAGGTAAGATTAGTTTTATCTATTGTTCTTAAATTACCATTAATAATAGTTGGTTTAACCCTACAAAACTCACAAATAAATTCTAATCTCTTTCTTAATGATTTTTCCATTCTAACTTCTTGCTTGATAACATTCACCATTTTAATCAATCCTTTCTTTGAAAGACTTTTTTCTAAACAAGAAAAAAATCAATCCTAATTTAGAATTGATTGTCTATTTATTCTCGAAACTAATAAATAAGTTCGAGCGGATTTCCCTATGGTGCTTATGGTGGGAATCGAACCCACACGATATTGCTATCACTGGATTTTGAGTCCAGCGCGTCTACCAATTCCGCCACATAAGCAGGTAAGAATATTATAACATAATTATTTATAATATTTCAACATAGGTTTTAATATGAATAAATTAAAAGAATTAAGTGTTGAAAAAACTATATTTATCATATTCATTATTATTAGTTTAATAAGTATTTATGCTGATACATTACAACAAGAATTTATTAAAACTAAAAATCCAACTTATCAATCTAAAGCCAAAACAATTTTCATAACAGCTTTAATAATTTCTTTATTATTATATACATACTTTTTATATAGAAATTATAATGAACTTAAACATGCACTTAATACCAATAAAAATGTCTTTAATTACTCTATAAGAACATTTGGTTCAATTTTAATCGTTATTGCTACACTATGTTTTATATACTTCCAACTATCTGATAAAACATCTTTAGGAGTATCAGAAATCTAATTTTCTTTTTCCTTATATATTGAAGTAAATAATTCCTGCTCTGAATCTACATCATCCTTTTTTTTAATCTCAGGAAGATCACTTAATGTTGACAACCCAAAATAATCTAAAAAGTCACTAGTAGTTTTATATAAATTAGGTCTACCTGGTAGATTACTTTTACCAGACACTTTTATCAAGTCTTTAGCCACTAACTTCCTTATAATATGAATACTTGCTATTCCCCTTGCTTCATCTATTTCAGCTCTAGTAATAGGTTGATTATAAGCTACAATAGCTAAAACCTCTAAGGCTGAATTACTTAAAGTACTACTTCCCTCATCAACCAATAATTTTTGATAGAATTCTTTATGTTCCTTTTTAGTAGTTAATTTAAAACAATTTCCTAAAAAAGAAATTCTTATTCCCCTATTATCATTTTCATAACTTTGTTGTAATTCTTTTAAATAACCTTTAGCTTCTTCTGTAGTGACTTCTAAAATGCTAGCAATTTTATCTAAGGTTATTCCTTCATCACCAACAACAAATAAAATTCCTTCTAAAACACCAACTTTATTCATTTTAACTCTTTCTTTCTATAAAAATACTTGAAAAGTTTTTTTCTTGAGTTAATAATATTTCATTATTTTTACTCATATTAAGAATAGATAAAAAAGTAACGATTACATTATTTTTATCAAAACTTTCAAATAAATCTTTAAATTCTATTTTCTTTTTTGTATTTAAAATACTTCTTATATATTCTGTTTTTTTCTCAACACTTATTTCTTTTTTTGTAATTCTAGTATTCATTGGTTTATGATACTGTTCTCTTTTTTGTAATTCTAAAAAAGCATTTACCAAATCATTAATTGTTATTGATCCATCATTACTTAAGTGTTCTTTTTCTCTATATTCATTAATATTTTCAGGTACTTTAGTATAGTATCCTTTTCTATTTTCTTCTAGTTTTTTAAAAGTATCACTTAATTCTTTGTATTTTTCATATTCTATTAACTTGTTTTTTAAATCTTCTTCAGAATTAATTGAGTACTCATCATCATTATCTTCTTCAATTTCTTCATTAATCAAAATTTTACTTTTTAAATGAATTAACTCTGCAGCCATAACTAAATATTCACTTGCATCATCTAAATCATTTTTATCTAAAGAATTAATAAATTCCAAGTATTCTTCTATAACTTTTGTTGTATCAATTTCATATATATCCATTTTTGAAGATTTGACCAAATGTAATAATAAATCAAGTGGGCCTTCAAAATCATTTATACAAAGTTTCATAAAACCACCCTAACTACATTTAAAGCCTTGCGCTTCTAATTCAAATTTTACTACAGATGGACTAGTATCCTTTTTATAATAATAATTTGAACCTGACAAACTTATATCTGCAAAATTTAAATCTAAAACAAAAGTAAAAATAACATTATCATTTAAAACAGATATATTACTACTATAACCCTTATAATTACTATACTTCTCAGCAATATTTGCATAATTTTCATATAAAGAGTCATAAGTATCTAAATTTATATTAATTTTTATTTCATCAGATATTCTATATAACTTATCTTTAGAAAAAGTATAAGTTATTGTTTCAACATCATTTTTACATATCATAGCCTGATTATTATTTTCATCCGCATCAATTGTAACATTAGGATATTCATCAATAGTCTTTTCTACTAATGAAACCTTATTAATATTTTGATAATCAAAAGAGTATGAGTATTCTTTAACAACTTTACTATTTAATTTTAAAGATTCTAACTTTCTTCTAGTTACCAAAGTATCATTATTATAAAATTCAATAAAATAGTTATGTAAAGATAAATCCAAGTTTTTTCCCTCTAATACAGTTACCTTATAACTCAAATTATTCGAAGAAATTACTAAATTATTTATTATTAAATCATCAAGAGTCAAAGACATATCATCTTTATAATCAACTATTTCATAAGTTTTATTTTCATCCTTATCAACATTATCATCTGTTTTATCAGGATTAATCACAGGTGTATTTGAAGAATCCCTATCTTTAATTTTTGAAATATATTGAGTAACATATGGAGAGAAAAACACTGCCGCAATTAATAAAACAAAGATTACTATCAAAAAAGTAATATTGCCTTTTTTTTCATCAATATCGCCTAAAACAGTTTTAGATAATTCTTCTTGATTAATAACAACAGTATTCTTCTTTTTTGCCATAGCCTACCTACCTTACAGGAAAAATTATACTATAAATTACTAAATAAAACAAGAATATAAAAACTAGCAAGAACTGCTAGTTTTACAAACATCTTCACCTTTTAAAGATTTAATCATATCATCATATATTGTATATAATTCTCCCTTTTGATCATCATTTAAACCAGAATAAGGATCAATTTGAGACTCAACTGTACTAACATGAATATCTTTTATAGCTCCATTATCAACAGTTACAACTGTTGGAGCATATAACCTTGTAGTTTTAGTACTGTATTCATTACCATCATTATCCGTTAAAGTATAATCATCTAATTTTTTACCAAAAAATTTCAAAATATCTTTATAACCTTCAGTACCTTCATTTATTTTTTCTATTTTTTTAGAATCATTTATTTTATATGTATCTCTTATATTGTATATATCAACGTAATAAAGCGTTTTAATATCATTTTGCTCACAAGCCTTTAAAAGTGTTTCAATAGCACTTCTACACCAAGGACATTTTGAAAAGCCAAAGAAAATAATAGCTTGCTCATTTTTCATAACATCCACTATTTCTGTATCGGATTTATAAACTACTGGATTTTCTGTACTAATAGATAGATTCAAATAAGTCTTTCCATTATTTTCATTTACACTACCATTAATAGTTTCATATTCTTCCTTAAACTTTATTGCATCTGTAACCACAATTTCATCACGATTTTTTATAGCAAATACACAAATACCAATAATAACCAACGTAAACAATATTACTAAGCTTAATATAATTTTATTTTGTTTTTCCATAATTTCTACTTCCTACTAATCAAAATAATAACATACATCAAATTTTTTAACAAGTTTTTATCAAAAAAAATTGCATTATTCAACTTTTTTTGATATACTATGATTACTTCATGGCGGAGTAGCTCAGTTGGCTAGAGCATCCGGTTCATACCCGGCAGGTCGAGAGTTCGAATCTCCCCTCCGCTACCATATGTAGATTTATTTAAGCAATATATGCTTTAACAAAAGACTAATTCAATAATGAATTAGTCTTTTTATATTTTAGAAATTAGATAACTATTAATCTCAATTGCACATTAAAATGCTATTTACAATTTACCTATTTGCATGATAGAATAATCACTAAATTATGTGAGGTGATTTTATGGAAGGTTATAAAATAACTAGCGAAGATATAGAAAATATTGAAACTTTAATTCGAATAGTTAATAAAATTTACCAAATTTATACCAATCTAATAACTTTAGAATATGAAGAAAATAAAAATTCTTCTGAATACAAGAGTTTATTAGAAAAGCTAAATGAACTTAAAGTATTAGAAGAAGTACATTATGAATATGCAAATTTAACAAATGAAAAAATAGCTGCATGGACAAATTATATTTATACCTTTACATCAATAGATACTACAGAAAGCCCTCTAAACTGTATATTAGATAATAATTTCGAACATATTATTTACTATAGAATTTTAGAATCATTAAAAAATTTAGCACTTGCAAACAAGGATAAACAAACATTTGAAACAATAGTTCAGAGTACTATAAAATTAGAAGAAAAATCCTTAGAAGATCTAATTAGCTTAATAATGGAACAATATCAAAGCTCTTTAGAATTCGATTATGCTATTGAAAAAGATGCTTACAGTGCCTTTTTAAGACTATTTTACCAACAAAGCCAAAATGACAAAACTTTGAAAAAAGATTTTTTACAAATAAAATATATTCTTTCATTTATAAGCCCAATAATGGAAGAAGAGTTATTCGAAAACGAATTTTCTATTCCCAATGAATTATACATATCAAATAAATTAGTTATAGACAAATACAACATACCAGAAGATATATATTATCATGAAAAAAATAACATCTTTTTAAATTGGGCTTTACAACAAATTTTTAGATTATTAGAAACTAAAGATGAGGAACACATTAAAAATAGACTTCCAATTTTATTAAAATCCTTATTTATAAGGGCATGCTTTTTAAATGCCGATGAAAAAGAATTAGAAGACTTTAATTATTACTACCATAATTTATTAGAAAAACTTCAAACTAAAGAAAGTCGAAAAAGTGAAGAAGTAATTTCAAATTGTTTTAGAAAAATTAATAAAGATAGAGAATTAGCAAGATATTTATCATTTAAAAAGTAGCTATATAGCTACTTTTTTTATAATTCAATAATTTCTTTTTCTTCTTTCGGTTTTGGTTGAATAATCTTATTTCTAATATTTTTTTTATTTTTCTTTTTATGTAATAAAGACATAATAATGATAAATAAGATTACAACAATTCCTCCAAAAGCACAAATAACATATATAAAAATTTTATTTTGATTTAGAAGATATGCACTAAATTCATTATTATAAGTTATTACTGTATTTAACTTACTATCATACATATAATAACCCTTTTCACCCGTTAACAAATTTACACCATAAATTATTGAAAAATTTGAATCATCATTAAATTTATGTGCTTTAAAAGGTATATCCTTAATTGAAATATCAGTTAATTTATAACCCTCTACTGCATCATCATTTTCAATAGGCATTAAAATAACTGAATCTAAAGTAATAACCACAAAATTTTTATAAGTGTTATTATCTTTATCATAAATAAATAAATTAATTTTACCATCGTCTGATTTTAAGCCTACCAAAGTGATATCACAAATTTCATTATAAAACGCTGGAATTTCTACATCATTTATTGTCACAGTTGTTTCTTCAAAAGCATCTGGTTTAGATAAAAGTCTTGATGCCTTAACTAAACTTAAGTCTTTATTATTAACCTTAACATATATAGGATTATTATCTTTAACCTCAACTGAGATTGTATAAGTTTTTTCTGAACCATTTTCCGCTGTTACTACTACACTTACAGTATTAGCTCCAGTATTAACCTCTATTTCTCCATCACCTTTAATACTAGATCTAGAATCACTAGCAACTGCCTTAACATTTATTTTAATTGTATCTTCAGGAACTATTACACTATAATTTAAAACATCTTTATCAAACGTTGGTGTTAACTCAAAACCTTCAACCGTTAAACTTTTTAGATTATTATCTTTTGAATAACTAGCCTCCAATTCAGCTTGCGTCATAATCTTAATTGTTTTACTAGAAGATGATGAGATGGAAACTAAACTTTGGTCATTAAAATCATATACCGAATAACTTCCTACTGACAATTTTGTAGAGCCACTTTTTAAAGCTTTAAAAGTAAATGTATAACTCTTTGATTTTATTGCACTAGTAGAAGCATTTACCATATAAGTACCACCACCCTCGGCAGTAGAACTAATCAATTGTAAATAACTTTTATCATAGTTTAAATCCATCTCCCAACTGCCTAAAGCTGTACCCTTTAGATTAACTGTAACAGTAATTTTATTACCAACTACACCAGTATTAGCACCACTTACGCTTATTGTTCCACTTGAGGCATTTACCATTATTGGAAGTAATAACACTGCTATAATAATACTTAATATTTTTTTCATATTCTTCTCCTTTTTATTGCTCAATTGTATATAAACCTAATATTTGTTTTTGAACCTGTAATAAATCTAAAGCATTTATTTTACCATCACCACTTGTATCCCCTGCTAAAAGATATGCACCTGACATATTATATAAGCCTAAAATATTTTTTTGAACTTGTAATAAATCTAAAGCATTCACTTTACCATCACCACTTGTATCTCCTTTAACGACTATATTAAATTCCTCAGTACTATTTTTATTACTTATAATTGCTTTATAACCCGTTTTCATAATATCGCTATCTACTAAATTGCCACTTGCATCTTTGACACTAATTTTTGCTCCTAAAGAAGTTATTGAGGATATAAAACTAGAAACGTCATAGCCAATACTTATACCAGTTATATAACCATCACTAGATTTAAAACCACCAGACTTAATAACTGTATTGATATCTATTGTTGTAGTGTTATCCTCAGTTCCATCACCACTACCTCCATTATTTTCATTATTAATAGTTTCTCCCATGTTAATATAAACAGGTATGTAAAATGTAAATGATGATTGCAATAAATTACTAGCACTATAACTATTATACATACTAATAGCTTCCGTTGAAGGAGCACTTACATTACTCATATATTGGTGAACATAAATGCTTGAACTATTAAGAGGATATACATTATATTTTTGTAAATAAAGAGTGTGTTGACGTTGTTTAATATAAGAATTAGTTATTCTAGTAGCACCACCTGAAAGAGCATTATAAAGTGAATTCCAACCATTATTTTTAGCATATGTTAAACCACAATAAGCTCTACCATATGTAGTGGCACAACTATCACTAACTCCATAATTAAAGAAATTATAATAACCTTCAAAGCCTGGATATACCCCACTATAAAGATCATAAGTTTTAGTAGTAGTTCCTAATTCTTGTAATATTCTAGATGCCAAAAATATAGGATGAGCACCGACTGATTCTCCTGCCTCATTTAATATATTCGCAAAATCATTTGTAACATGATATTTATAAAAAGATGCATTTTTTAAAATACTATTAACACTTGAAGGATAAATTGTTTTTAAATCCGAAGAATAATTTAAATCTTCAAATTGAAAAATATGTTTTTCATCTAACCAATTTCTAGGGTCCATATAGTATGCTAAGGCTTTTTGCGAAGCTGGATACCAACCACTAGAGTAAGGATTATTACAACTAAAATCTTTATATTCATCATTACTTGTATATACATAATTTTTATTACATACAGCCTCTTTTGAAATTGCATAAGCCCAGTCTTGATTAGTAATTAAAGGAATAAACTCCCAATTTGAATATTTTACTTTTATATCACATAACTTACCAATATAACTATCAGGAAATCCCGCTGACTTTAATTCTTCCTCACAAGTTTTAACTTCTGAATCCGGAATCTCATTTAAAGTAGCATATTGTGCACAAACATAACCATTAACTCCACCATAAGAAATATTATACCAACCAGCTGAGCATCCACTTTTACTAGGATATAAAGTATTGGAAATTGCAGTATAACTTTCGCCTTTGTACATATTTCCAAGTCGATCAGAATCAACAGAAGCATCACTTCTTAAGCCAACCGCATTACCAGTAATAGTAACAGTATACCGTAATGCTTTAACATTATTGATACATAAAATAAGTAAAAAATTAATAAAAATTAACAATATTTTTTTGCTATTCATTATTAAATCCTACTCCATTCTAGAATAATTATAACATCAATAAAGATTATATACAAATATTAGACAATTTTTTCAAGATACAAATGTAAAGTAAATCACAAAATTGGACTTTAAATTTTTATATTTATGATATATAATAATTAATACTGTGAGGTGCTTTATGATTAGACATTTTGACCCAATTGATATCATTTTTATAGTACTTATATTATCTTATTTTATAGTTTTATTTTTGATAATCTTTTTCACGAAAAAAAATAAAATAAAATTATTAGAATTTGAGCCAAAAACACCCAAAACTAAAAAGGTAAAGAAAAAGAAAAATACTAAAAATTTATTTCAAAAAATGACAGAAGTCTTAAAACAAAAAAGTATTACAATAACAACGGAAAAAAAGGCAATAGAAAATATTGAACAAGCAATTCTTAAAGAAAAACAAAATGAAGAAAAATCGCTAAAATCTAATACTCCAAAGAAAAAATCAACAAAAACAAAGAAAAGTAGTAAGAAAAAGAAAAATACTAAAAATAAAAACTCGAAAAAAAAGTCTAGTAATAAAAATAGTAAAAGAAAAAAGTAATCAAATTAAAGATTACTTTTTTAATTTTCCTTTTTTTCTGGCATGCCAGGCACTACAGACTCTATCGAATTTGATTTCTCATTGCTATTTTTATTATTATTGTTTTCATCATTATCTTTTTGATTATTGGTAGTCTTATTATTCTCTGTAGTTTCAATTTTATTATTTACACTTGACTCAGTTTTAGGAGTATTTTTTTTATTTACATAAAAGGTAATACTATTAAAACTGCTTAATAGCGCACCATCATGAACACTTTGGGCCACTACCATTCCATCAGCATACAACGAATTATAATAATTACTATTTTCATCAACATTTTCAAAAGTACACTTAATACTATTTTTATTACACCAAGCTTGTGTATAACCAATTGTAGAGTTAGTAAAGTTTAAAAGTGTAGTATCCGTAGAACCAGTTCTAATTCCCTCACCTACAGCCTTAATTTCATATGTTGTATTTGTAGAAAAGTTAAACTCCTTAATTAATTCAGGTTTTTTCAATTCTAAATTAATTTTCATTGCATCAATTATAGCATTTAAACTTGAAGGATAATAACCTAGCGCAGATGTATACATATTTGAACTCGCCAAAAATACTCTTAAATTATATACTTCCAAATAAGATTTATTTATAGTGATGAACTCTTCTCCCTCTAAAGAATTTTGAGCCATATTTTTTAATACTTGATAAGCTGATAACATTTGCGAAGTATTCATATTTGTAGATATATTTTTAGTTACAGCATCTATAACCTTTTTAAAATCATTAAAGTTTCTTATTTTAGCAACTTTTTGTCCCATTGCAGTTACAACATCTTGTTGATGCTTAATTCTAGCTAAATCACTTATTAAGTACAAATGTCTACAACGAGAATAAGCTAAAGCCTGTTCTCCATTTAAAGTTTGCATTCCTGGTTCCATACAAACTAGCTTATTTCCAAATTGTCTATCAGAATTTTGTTCACAAACTTTATTACCATATGTTTTCACATCAGGAGCTTGAACATCAACATCAATACCACCCAAAGCCTCAACAAGATCTACAACACCTTTAAAATTAATTTTAACGTAATAATCAATATTTATATCAGTTAACTTTTCAACAGTATCAATCACACATTGTGTTCCATATGCAGCCGAAGAATTTATCTTAGCTTTAGCATTATTTTTACAAGCAATTGGTACATAAGTATCTCTTGGAATACTAAACATCGTAGCATTTAAATTATGAGGATTAAAAGTTACTAACATTAAAGTATCACCATTAAACGCAGCATTAGCATTTAATCCATCAGTTGTAGAGTCAACGCCCATTATCAACACAGAAATTGGATCTGTAAAGTTTTTCAATGATACTAAAGACGCATCCTTATTAGCCATTAATTTACTAGTTTTATAAATTATCTCAGTCTCTTCTGCAACATTAGTAAACTTTTCTTCTGAATCAAATAAAGTCACATAATTATCCTGAACAAATATTGCATTTATCTTATTATCATATAAATCCTGTAACATTAATAAATAATCATCATATTCTTTGGTTTTGTTAGTAAGTTTATTTTCTTTAATTATTTTATTTCCTAATGTGTTTACTATTTCATCAGTATCTTTATTTATAATGCCAATTAAAGAATCGTTATTAAAATCTTTATCTTTTAATTTTATTAAATAAGCCGTATACTCGATTTTGCTAGACTCTTCTAAATTTTGTAACTTAGAATAAGCATACTCTATAACACTACTAGATAATGCAAAAAATATAATGAACAGAATAGCTACAACTGTCTTTAAAATAAATAACTTATGCTGTTTTCCCGTGATATTAGAAGCTCCTCTAAAAAAGTAAAATACTAAATATAAAGCAAATACTAAAAGAGCTATAATTCTAAAACCTGTTTCAATGCCAGTCAAACTTAAAATATTTTTTAAAAATAAAATATAACCTAAAATATATATAATGCTTACTGCAAAGAAAACTGTAACTTCAAGCTTATTTCTTTTTTTCAATTTTTTAATTTTTTTTGCCATAATACCACCTATTTATTAGCATACTCAGCTACATACAATGTTTTATCATCTTTAACAACAGTAACTGTACCATTATTATCATAGCCTAAATCTGTTTCATAATCCCAAGATAGTTTAACAATATAAGCATCATATGAATTATCACCGATTTTAAATTTGCCAGATTCTATTTCTTTATTCTCAATACTTTTTACTGTAGGAAGTATTTGACTTCTTTTCTTATTCGTATTGTCTTCAATATATTTATAAAGCGTATCTTGAACTTTCAATTTAAAGTTATCTCTAGCTGAAGGATAGACAAATTCTAAAGAAGGAATATCATATTTATTCACCTTATTTTCTAAAGTATAAAGATCTATAATAAACATTTTTGATATAATTAAAGCATATTTTTCATAATCTATGTCATCTTGGGATAAAACTGATTTTAATTCATTAAAATATGATTTATATAAATCAGTATCCCTATCATCTAAAGAATATGAATAACCTTTAATTTCATCAACCACTTTTACATTAAATGTATTTAATTTTATATATATTCTTTTACCTACAAAAAAACAAATTATAGCAAATAATATAATAATAATTATTAATAATACTTTTTTCTTTAACTTTCTTTTTTTCATAATACCTCTTTATTCAAACACATATATCTTTATTATCTCCACTTTGTACTAATAATTATACCAAGCTAAAACTTTTTTTACAATTCTTATTGCAAATTTATAAAAGTTTTGATACAATCTTTACGTACCAACAAAGTGCAGGTGTAGTACAGCGGTTAGTATGCGGCCTTGCCAAGGCTGAGACGGCGGTTCGATTCCGCTCACTTGCTCCAATTGAATACAACTTACGAACCTATTATGGTGTCGTAAGTTTTTTAATGTCTAAAATATAACTCACTGTTA
>CAKOSP010000004.1 GCA_934102335.1 uncultured Bacilli bacterium
GCTGTCTCCCGTAGGAGTCTGGGCCGTGTCTCAGTCCCAGTGTGGCCGATCAACCTCTCAGTTCGGCTACGCATCGTTGCCTTGGTAGGCCGTTACCCCACCAACAAGCTAATACGCCGCAGGCCCATCTCTAAGTGAAGCTTTAAGGGCTTCTTTACTCCGTAGAGCATATCCGGTATTATCAATCGTTTCCAATTGTTATCCCAGTCTTAGAGGTAGGTAACCCACGTGTTACTCACCCGTTTGCCACTAGAGGGAAAATCCAAATCAAAGAACTTCCAGTTCTTGAGCAAGCTCGCAAACTTTCAATTCAAATCAATGGGCCCTCTCGTTCGACTTGCATGTCTTAGGCATGCCGCCAGCGTTCATCCTGAGCCAGGATCAAACTCTCAATAAAAAAGATTTATTTAAAATCTATTATTTTTAAGTTTATCCAAAGCTACTCAAATTGACTTTTTTACTTAGTTTTCAAAGATCATTCTTGCACCTTTTTTCGTGTGTGCATTAGTAATATACCAAACTCAAAGTCGATTGTCAACAATTAGTTTAACTTTTTTTAATTTTTTTTCAACTTTACGTTTGATACGTTTTTTTGCCGTACTTTCAAGTTCTTTCTTTCAAGTACAAGAGATATTATAACATCATTTGAGAATAATGCAAGCTTTTTTTGACAAAAAAATTAATTTTTTTATATTTTGATAAAAACACTTTAAATAACTGTATTTTTTTACATTATTTCTTTCTTATTATATGCTTAAAACAATTAGTAATAACTTAAAAAACATATTATTATGAAAATAACATGTTTTTATTTTTGCTTATTTATTAAATCATTATATATAGAGCTATAGTGATTAATTAAATTATGATCAAAAGGACCTTCATTATTTTTTTTCATATTAATTAGACTTTCTAATTCTTTTTTTACTATAAAATCTATTTCATCTGAGTAGTGCATTAGTTTCTTATGATATTTATACTCATTTTTATCTAATACTCTAAAACCACCATCTGGAAAAACTCTTAAATCTAGATCGTAATCTATATATTTTATTATTTTGCCATCCATAGTATAAGGTGAGGCTATATTACAGTAATAAAATAATCCAAAAGGTTTTAATTGAGCTATAACATTAAACCATCTTTTTTTGTAGAAAAACATAATAGCAGGTTCATTTGTTCTATGACTTCTACCATCATCTTCAACTACTTTTACTTTATCATTTGCACATACTAAATATTCATCTGTATCTTCAAGAACTATGGCTTCGCCCCATGTCCTATGTATTTTACCATTATGTTTATAGCAATGTATTAATAATTTTTCTCCAATTTTCATTTATTATCTTCCCGTCTTCTGTGTTAATTATATAATATTTTTGGGAAAATAACAAATTAGGTTTTATTTTGAAGCTGATACTGTACTGGTATTGTTTATTGAAGCGGCTACGTTTACTAATTCATCCGTTGTTAAATCATTACTGACAATATAGTAATCTCTGCCTCCAGTTGTCCACGATATAGAATTTGTTCCTAAAGCTCCAACTGTATCACTAATCATTAAAGGATCGCCATATACTGGAATTATTTCAAAGACTGAATCAACTGAAGAAGATTGTTCAACTAAAACGAAGTTTTTATCTCCTGTGAATGTTAATATCACTCTATCTGATTCTTCGCTATTAACATTATCTTTTCCTGTTAAATAAGTGTTTGTTGGTACATATAGTGGATAAACTATTTCATCAGTTTTACTTGTTGTTTTATCACATTCATCTTCTTTACAACTACTATTTGTTTCTGAATCTATATAATTATCTAATAAAAATTCATCTTCCTTTAATTTGGCATTCATATTTACATCAGTAAATATAACTTCAATTTTTATTTGATTTTCCTCATTATATACTTCAGCCTTTTTTATTTGTGAATCTTTGTCAAAATATATTTTTTGATATTTTAATTCAGTATTGTTTGGATAATTAACCGTACTTTTAATAAAGTATCCATCTTCTGTATCTCCATACTCTGCTGCACTATCTTTGGTAACGTCTGTTTTTAATGACTTCAATAGATAGCTTTGAGAGGAATTTTCTGGCCATACACTGTCAAATTTAAATGATTTGTTAAGACTTGGAGTAATTACATATACGCCATCATTATTTCTTAATATAATTTGTTTATGATTGTTTGTTTCATTTAAAAGCACTACTTTGTAAAAATTGTCTTTTAAATAACTAGCTTCAAGTGTATAACTAAACGTATCTTCATCATTAAATATTTTCATTTTACCAGTCAACTTATAAGATTTTACATTATCAACACTTTTAGAAAAATTGTTAATAATATTTTCTTTGCTGTTTTTTCCACAACCACATAGTAATATTATAGTTGTTAATAAAATAATAAACTTTTTCATCACATCATCCTTTTCTAATAAAATATATTTGTCTTTTTTGAAAATATAACTGAATAAAATAAAAAAATGTGTCCATAATATAGTTGAGGAGCATAATATGGAAATATTTCAAAAAATAGCGTTAGCTATTACTATTGTTGGAGCTTTAAACTGGGGCTTGATAGGCTTTTTCGAATTTAATTTAGTTGAAGCTTTATTTGGCACTGTAGCTTTACAACGTATAGTATACGCACTAGTCGGAATATGTGGTCTAATTAATATATGGTTATTATTTAGCCATGTAGATGACAACATTTAAAAAAAGTAACCTTTCGGTTACCTTTTTTATTGTATATTAATCCTTATTTTGCTAGAAACTATATAAGTTATTAATGGATTGTCATTATCAATTTTAACTTCTACTTCATGTTCACCAGCGCTAAGGCCATTTAAATCAACGTATGCGTTAATATTTGAGGCGTCTATACTATTTATGACACTTGCTACGCCTTTAACCTGTACGCTTATAGAATTGTCTGAAATAATGTTTGCTGTTAATCCACTTGCAAGATTTTTTTGTGATATTTTATTTCCAATATCAATGGTCTTTTGTTCTTCATTGCCAAATGTTACTACTATAGTTACACTTTTAGCACTCATGTATCTTACTCCACTAGGTTTTGTAAGTGTAACATTATATGTTTTTGAACTCTCTTTTCCTAATCCATTAACATCTATTGTTACTGGTACACTCGTAATAGAGTCAATATTTTCTTTTTCTCCATAAATAGATAATGAATAATTAGCTGAATTATTAAATGATATAGATGCAATTGATTTTCCTGCAATTAAACTTCCTGTAGTTTGAATCTTAAGTGGTACAGAGTTTGAATAACTCTCTAAGGCAATTGAAGCACTTACACTTCCTGGAACTATTTCGATATTATCTAATATTTTACCGTTGTTATCATAAGCCACTAATTGAGCAGTTGTAATGTCGTATGTTCCTGATGCTGTAAAGTTTTCTTTACTTAAGTCTATTAAAGCCTGTACTAAAGCTATTTTATCTAATGCTTCTTGACTACCTTTTACTACAACTTCTGTTTTGTTTAAAGAAACATTTTTGATGCTCAATTTAGAATCTAATGAGTCAACATTTAATAAGTTATAAGAAAGTGAAACTACTTTGCTAACTTTATCTTTTATTGTAACAAATACATAACCTGGATCAACTTTATATGATAGATTTGATATTGGTTTAGAATAACTAAAATGTACTTTATAAGCTGAATCACTTGCAGTATAATTTGTTAAATCTAATGTTACTTCATATTCTCCTAGTTGTTTTGCAAGATATATATCGCTTTTTCTACCAGTAAGGATTAGATCCACAGAATCTGGCACACCCTCTACTACATATGCTTCTTCATTATATTTTAAAGTTATTGGTAGCGTAACAGCCTGAGATTCAGATAAAGTTATCTTTTTTGTACTTGTAAGTAAGAATAAGCCTACTGCAAAAATTAAAGAAATTAAAATTAAAGTATTTTTTTTGTTTAAAAATTTATCTAATGAACCTTTACTTTTTTTGAACTTTTTTTGAATATTGTATACTACTCTGCCTATAGGAGTGATAATGCATACATCAATAATCTTATAAATTTTTTTGAAAAACTTACGCATTATTATCACCACTTTCGTCATTATCATCTTCATCATTTCCTGCCTCAAAGAATACTTCTGCTTTAGGGCTTAATGAATCTATTAACATCATTCTAAATTCTTCAAATGACAAATTATAATTTAATTTTCCATCAACAGCAATTGATAATCTTCCGGTTTCTTCAGAAGCTATTAGAGCAATTGCATCTGATTCTTCAGCAATTCCTAATGCTGCTCTATGTCTTGTTCCTAATCTTTTTGATATTTCTGGATTCATACTTGTTTTAAATACTGCACCAGCACAAGTAATTTTATCTCCTTGGATAATTACTCCTCCATCATGTAGTGCTGTATTTGGGAAAAAGATTGTTTCAAGTAATGATTCATTTATGTCAGCATAAATTTTTTGAGCTCCATTTATATATGATTGTAAAGATATTTCTCTTTCGATAACTATTAAAGCACCAATTTTATTTTTATGAAAATAATCCATAGCTTTCATTATTTCATGAACAACTTGTTCTCTTTCATCTAATGTAAGTATTTTGTGTCTTCCCAAAAGCTTTGTTCTTCCTAAGGATTCTAGGACACTTCTAATTTCAGGCTGGAAGATAACTATTATTGCTAATGGTCCCCATTCAAGTAAATACTCTAGTATAATTCCAACTGTATATAAATTTAATAAATCACTTAAAAATTTAACAATTAATACTATTATTACACCTTTAAGTATTAAAACCATCTTAATATTATTTTTAATATTTTTTAATATATAATAAAATGCAAGCCACACTATACAAATATCTAGTACTTTTGTAAAAGTATTTGTTACTGTAGTCATAATTGCAGAAAAATTCATTTATACACCTTCCTTTTTATCACTTGCTTAATAATTATAACAAATTTCCATTAAAATAAAAAGCATTATTTCTTTCACAACATGCTGAAGAAATAATACTTTTTTTATTTTTTTATCGAATTTTCGTAGATATATCCAAGAAGAGATAACAATAAAATTATTGTAATTATTAAAATTGTCACATAATTGTTTAATAAAAATTCTTTTAACATAAATCACCTTAACTTATTGTTAATTCCATACCAGTTGGTTGGATTTGAATAAATGTATTTCCATCATTAACCATCAATGGAGTTCCATCTTCTAATGTATATTTGGTTTGAGCTTCTCTTGAAGATTTTGACCATTTAATTGGAATTGCATAGCCACAAGAAATAAAATATCCAGTTCCACTTCCGATATTTTTTAAATCTTGTCTTCCTTTATTTTCTCCATCTTGCAAAGTATAGTTATCTACTTTATAAGTAATGATGTTTTTAAATGTATATTGTTTTTTAGTAACATAATCAGTATTAGCTTTTTGATTTACAAATCTTTTATAAACTTTATTTTCAGAATCATATTCATACCCTGGTTTAGTTGATGATGAATATGGTATCAATACTGAATTGGCTACAATAGCATTTTCATATGTACTAAGATCAATTTCATCAACACTGTAATTAAGAAGCAAATTTTTATTTCTGGTTGTTCTTAGATTAGAAGTTCCATTATTTAATTTGGCAATACTTGAAAATAATGTGTGTTCACTAGAAACATTTAATGTTTTATCTCTCCAACCGGTAGTAGTATTATTTACTTCAATACGATCAATATTAAGTTTAGAAAAATCAGCTTGAGCTTGAGGGCTTTTACCATGATGAACATATATTGCATCATTTTCTAAAGCATAATCTAAATAATAATGTCTTGCACTTCTAATTGAGCCGATTCTTTCTGTGTTTTGATCTAAAAATAAAGCCATATATCTAGTTAAGCCGCCTTCAACAATCATTTCATAGATTATGTAAGCATCTTGTAGCCCACTTTGTAAAGGTCTTGCTGTACTAATATTGTTTATCATTACTGCATATGGTCTACTGGTGGAATTTTCATCTATTATTTTAAGCTTTTTTACTGGAGTAACTACTTCTTCTGGTTGATTTTCTTTCGGAACATTAACGTTTTTATTTTTAAATACAAATATATATAGTAACAAACCTATTAATAATACCCCAATTACAGAAATTATTATAATAAGATTTCTTTTTTTATTATTTTTTAAAACTTTATTTTTCATACTACCTAACCTCACGCTCTAAATCTCTTTTTTTAATTGTTTCTCTTTTATCATATAATTTCTTTCCCTTAACTAGCCCTATAAGTAATTTGGCTTTATTTTTGTTTAAATATGCTTTAAGAGGAACAATCGATAAACCTTGTTCTTCTACTTCCTTTTTTAAATTTTTAATTTCTTTTTTATGTAATAACAATTTTCTTGTTCGAGTTTCATCATGATTAAAGATATTTCCTTCTTTATATTTTGCTATATACATATTAATAACATATGCTTCATTTTCTTTTATTCTAATAAAGCTATCTTTTAATTGAACTTTTCCTTCTTTAAAAGACTTTATTTCAGTTCCAGTTAATACTATTCCAGCTTCTAATTCTTTTAAAATAAAATAATCAAAATAAGCTTTTTTATTTTTTGCTTCCATTTTTGCCATCACCCTCTATAATTTCAAAATCAATTTGGCCATTATTTTTATTGGCACCTGTTACTAAAACGTTTACATCTTCACCTATTCGATAATGCTTTTTCTTATCTTTAGATACTAGTGATAAAAGTTCTGGTACATATTCATAAAATCCTGGCAAAGTACTTATATGTACTAGTCCTTCGATTAAATTATCAAGTCTTATAAACATTCCAAACTTTGTCACTGTAACTATTATACCATGATATTTTTCTCCAACATGATTTTCCATGTATTCCGCCATTTTCATGTCATCAACTTCACGCTCTGCCTCAACAGCCTCTTGTTCTCTTTGGCTTGATTGTTCAGCTACTGTTATTAAATAATTATTATAAAAATCTATTGTTTCATTATTTAATTTATTTTCAAATAAGTATGTTCTTAAAAGTCTATGTACAGTTAAATCTGGGAACCTTCTAATCGGAGAAGTAAAGTGAGTATATGATGGACTTCCAAGACCAAAATGGCCTATGTTATTTGTACTGTATATAGCTTTTTTCATACTTCTTAGAAGAATGTCTGATAATATTTGGTACTCTTTTTTGTCTTTTAACTCATTTAAAATTGATTGCATAGCAAGAGGTGTCAAATTTATGATTCTGGTTTTTAAAGAATAATTCATCATTTTCAATAAATTCATGAAATCATCAATTTTTTCTGAATTAGGTACATCATGAACACGATAGATAAATGGTAGATCCATATTGGAAACATGTGTTGCTACGGTTTCATTAGCAGCTATCATAAAATCCTCAATAAGTTTTTCAGCATCGTATCGCACCCTTTTTACAACATCAATTGCTACACCTTGCTCATTTTGGATAATTTTTGCTTCATCTAAATCAAATTCTATATATCCTCTGCTTACTTTTTCTTGTCTTAGTATTTTAGCTAATTCATTCATTTTTATAAGAGTATCTTTAAATGGTTCATATCCATCAGGTATTTCGTTATCCATCAATATTTTATTGACATTTTTATAAGTCATTTGTTTAGCACTTTTAATATAACTTGGAAAAATATCATAATCAATTACTTTTCCTTTATTATTTATTTTCATAACACAGCTTATAGCGAGTCTAACAACTCCGGGATTTAAAGAGCATATTCCATTTGATAATTGATGTGGGAGCATTGGGATTACTGTATCTGCTAAATATGATGATGTTCCTCTTTTAAAGGCTTCATCGTATAATGCGGTATTCGGTTTTACATAATGAGAAACATCCGCTATATGTACGCCTAAAATATAATTATTATTATCTAGTTCTAAACTAATTGCATCATCAATATCCTTTGTGTCATCACCATCTATAGTAAATATCATTTGGTTTGTTAAATCTTTTCTATTATTTAACTCGCTTGTTAAAACTTCGTTAGGTATACTTTGAAGTTCTTCAAGAACTTCATTAGGCATTTCTGGATTAATACCATGTTTATATGCTATGGATAAAATATCAATTTTAGGATCATTTTTGTGTCCAATAATTTTTAAAACTCTACCTATATATTTTTTGTTGTTTATTTTTTTTATTATTTCCACATAAACTTTATGTCCATCAACACACTGCATTGTACTTTCTTTTGTTAAACTAATATCTATATCTAATTTTTTATCATCGGGTATAAATATTAAATTATTTTTTCTAAAAGTTATTTCACCAACAATATTTTTTAAGTTTCTATCTAAAATTTTAATTACTTTTCCTTCTTTTTTTCCATGATTTGAGAAAATATCCACTAAAACTTTGTCGTTGTTAATTGCTCCATTTGTGTTGCTTCTGTCAATAAATATGTCTTCTTGTTCAGGTAATAATAAAAAAGCATTTCCAGATTTGTTTACGGATATTTTACCTGCAATTAGTGAAGAACAATATTTAACTAAAATAAATTCATGATGTTTAGTTTCATGAACTAGTCCTTCCTTAATTAACTCATTTAATTCTAGTTCTAAATTTTTAAAGTCTTCTGGTGTTTTTAATGTTAATAAGTCATTAATTTGCATTAAGTTAATAGCTTTTGATTGTTTTTCTAATAAATCTAGTATTTGTTCTTTCATTTAAACTCCTTTTATTCAATTGTGACAATCTTTTCTCCATCTATCCATGTAATTAAAATGTTTATTTCTTTTCCTTGAAGATCTTCTTCGTTTATAAGCCCTTCCTCAATAATTTTCTTGCTGGAAATTATACATTTATTATTTTTCTTACATTCTTTAGACGTTTCGTTTGTTATTGTTACAGGTTCTTCTTCATATTTTTTTAATTCAATTATTGTACTTGAAGCTGTTTCAAGTTCATATTTTAGCTTTTCATATTTTTTGTTGTTATTTATGTTAATTATTTTGGCTATACCAAATGACGCGGTAGAACCTATTATTGCTAATAAGGTTATAACTAATAAGAGTTCAACTAACGTAAATCCTTTTTTATTCATATTATCACAAAGTTATTATATCACGTATAGTATTAGATGTGTATTTTTATTTGTTTTTAATGGGTATTTGTAGTATTATATTATTGGTTATTACCCAGTCGCCAAGCGGTAAGGCATCAGGCTCTGACCCTGACATTTCGTAGGTTCGAATCCTACCTGGGTAACCATTTTTATATGGAGGTTAAAATGAATAATAAAGAGTATGCTGATTATTTGATACCCAATGTTTTACATGACTATGAATATTATGAAAAATTATACCCAGAAAGAAATTTAGATGATAGTGCTATCGTAACTAGATGTGCTCCATCTCCAACTGGAAAGTTACATATGGGAAGTTTAATGCAGGCACTTACTAGTCTTGTATATGCTAATCAAACAAATGGGGTATTGTATTTAAGAATAGAAGACACTGATCATAAAAGAGAAATTGAGGATGGAGTTAATCAAATTGTTAAGGATTTTAAAAATCTTGATATAGATTTTAATGAAGGTTATTCCTTTGGTGGAAATTATGGTCCTTATTTACAAAGTGAACGTGGAGATATTTATAAAGCATATGCCAAAAAGCTTATCGAAAAAGATTTAGCTTATCCTTGTTTTTGTTCAGAGGATGATTTAAATAAAATAAGAGAATTACAAGAAAGCAAAAAAGCAAGAATTGGTTATTATGGTAAATATGCTAAGTGTAGATATTTAACTAAAGAACAAGTTTTAGAAAAAATTAATAATGGAGAAAAGTATATCATTAGACTAAAATCACCTGGTTCTTTTTATAATAAAGCAGTTCTTAATGACGCTATAAGAGGTAAGATCGAACAACCAGAAAATGATATTGATATTATTATTATAAAGTCAGATGGTTTACCAACTTACCATTTCGCTCATGCGGTTGATGATCATTTAATGCATACAACACATATTATCCGTGGCGATGAATGGGTAGCAAGTTATCCAATACATGAACAATTATTTAAAGTACTTGGTTTTAAACTTCCAACATACGCTCATATTTCACCAATAAATGTTAAAGACGGAAATACAATTAGAAAATTATCAAAGAGAAAAGATCCTTGGGCTGCAATGAGTTTCTATGACGAAAATGGAATTCCAAATGATGCTATAAAACTTTATTTATCTACACTAATTAATTCCAACTTTGAAGAATGGTATAATGAAAATCCAGAAAAAAGTTTTACAGATTTTAAATTTAGTTTTGATAAAATGTCTGTTTCGGGGCCAATATTTGATGTTGAAAAGTTAAATAATATTGCAAAAACCTATTTTAGTAGATTACCTGCCGAAAAAATATATGATGAGCTTTTAAAATATACAAAAAAGTATGACGAAGAATTTTATCAGTTAGTTTTAAACAATAAAGAATATATGTTAAATATTTTAAATATTGAAAGAGGAACTGATAAACCTCGTAAAGATATTGCTTGTTATAAAGATGTTAAGAAATATTTTTGGTATATGTTTGATGAACTTTTTGAAAAAAATTATGATATGTACGAAGAAATGCCTAACATTAGCGAAGACCTTTTAAAAAATTATGTTAATAACATCTATGATGAAAATTCTGATGAAAGTTCATGGTTTAGTAGTTTAAAAGAGTTTGCTGATAATAATGGATTTACTTCAGATCGAAAAGCTTATAAAGCTAATCCAGAAAATTATAAAGGTACTACTGCTGATTTTTGTAAGGCAATAAGAATTATTATTACAAAGAAAAATCAAAGCCCAAATTTATATGATATTATAAAGCTTATTGGCAAAGATAGACTATTAAAAAGAATAGATAAATATTTTAATTAAAAAACTAAGACTTATGTCTTAGTTATTTTTTATTTGGTGATCTGTATGGGTTTCGAACCCATGAATACCGCCTTGAGAGGGCGGCGTGTTAAACCACTTCACCAACAGACCAACTTTTTTCGATATCGTTATTGTAACACGATATTTTTTTTTTAACAATACAAAGTTGATCTTTATTTTTTATATTCTTGTAAACACAAAGTTGGAATTGAATGTTTTATCTAAATTAACATTTTGATTGTTATTATAATTTTTAAATTTAACAGTGGCATTCCATGTATCTGTAGTTGTAGACCCTGCTGCAGCACTTATTGTGTGAGTCGTAGTGTTTCCACCATTTGTTGTTGGAATGCAAATCTCTCCAGTTCCATGAGTTATATCTTTTGTTAATACAGTTGTTCCATTCTTGGTCACTGTTAGCTCTAAATCCGAATTTTTAATATATCCATATTGATCATATGGAGTTTCAGAATCATTTACTTCTAACTGAATATTTTTGGCATATATAGTTCCTAATCCCTCACCATAAGTTATACGAATATAATCGTTTACGGTTTTTGGTGTAAATGTCATACTCGAATTTATAAATACATCAGATTCTTTAACTCTAGTTCCGTAAACACGAGTTCCGTTAATTACACCACCTGTAGTTACAACTGTTAAACCACTTGTCATTTTTAAATCGGCTGAAAATGTTAATGTTTTTCCTATATATTTTTCTGGAATCTTGTAAATTAATTTGTGAAAATCTGTGTTGGTTGCACTGACTATTTCATCATCAATGTTAAATAATGAACTATCGGAATAAACTGTTTTGTAATCAAACAAATTCACTGTTCTTCCTAAACTTGTTTCAGTTGAACTAATTTGTGAATGTACAAATGAATTTTCTGTGATATTTAAACAAGCTTTATAATTATAACTTGCTGGGGCATCATTTCTTGCTTTTAGTGTTACTGTTGGTGAAGTACTTGATGATATATTTCCCTTACCACTTCCAAAATTAGTTTGGGTTGCTGTTATAGATAAGTTTGTTCCTTGATTGAATGTTAATCCATCAATTGTTTTAGCTGTTACTGTGGTATTTGTTGTTGATCCAGTTCCAATTTTCGCTTGGAAATAGGCATAGGTTGCTGTTAAAGTTGCTATAGTTAGTACCGCTATAAATATTGAAGTTACAATTGTTTTTTTGTTGTTCATCTTTAAATCACTTACCTATCTTTAATATTATATTATAAAAAATGGTAAAAAAAAAGTCCTTTTCAAAAAAAGGACATCTTTTATTTTAAAAATAATACAAGAGAAATCACAAAAAAGGCAATTCCTAAAACTAATGTTGCTCTAGTTATAAAAAGTTCAAATCCTCTTTCTTTCATATTTTGAAATAAAGCATCTTGTCCACCAGTTATTACTTGGCCAGCATCAGTTGCTTTGTTTCCTTGTAATAAAACAATAACAATTAATAATATTGATATTCCTAATAAAATATTTTCTAACATGATTTTCTCCTTACTTCTCATCCATTTCTTGAATTGCATTTTCCAATTCTTCTTTTGTCATTTTTGTATAACCCTTAATTCCTTTTTCTTTTGCAATTCCTTTTAAATCTTCATATGATAGTTCAACTGTTTCATCTTTAAACTCTGGGATTTTTCCAGTTGTTACAATTTCATCAATTTGTTCTTTTGTTAAAGTTTCATACTTCATTAAAGCATCACTTAACAAATGAATTAATTTTTCGTTTTCTTTAACAACTTTTTTAGCATTTCCATAACATTCTTCAATAATTTTTCTTGTTTCTCTATCTATTTCTAATGCTACTTGATCTGAGAAGTTTCTTGTCTTTGTATAATCTCTTCCTAAAAAAGCTCCTTCACTTTTTTGTTCATATTGCATTGGTCCAAGATCACTCATACCATACTCAGTAACCATGCTTCTAGCAATGTTTGTTGCTTTTTTAAAATCATCTGAGGCTCCAGTTGAAATTTCATTTAAGAACATTTCCTCTGAAACACGGCCTCCTAAAAGACCAGTAATTTCTCCAAGTAATTCTTTTTTAGTCATTACTCCAACTTTTTCTTCTTTTGGAAGCATCATTGTGTATCCACCAGCGTGGCCTCTAGGTATGATAGTTATTTTATGTACCACTTCTGCATCATCTAATTTTAAACCTATTACTGCATGGCCAGATTCATGAATGCTTACTAAACGTTTTTCTTTTTCTGTTATCGTTCTTGTAGTTTTTGCTGGCCCTAAGATTACTCTATCTGTTGCTTCATCTATTTCATCCATTGTAATTGCAGGTTTATTTCTTCTTACGGCAAGTAATGCAGCTTCATTAAGTAAGTTTTCTAAGTCAGCTCCACTAAATCCTGGAGTTCTTAGACTTAAGTAACCTAAATTAACACCTTTATCTAAAATCTTATTTTTAGCATGAACTTTTAAAATTGCTTCTCTTTCTTTAGCATCTGGTAAATTTACTGTTACTTGTCTATCGAAACGTCCTGGACGAAGTAATGCTGGATCTAAGACATCAGGTCTATTTGTAGCTGCGATTATAATAATACCCTCATTAGCTCCAAATCCATCCATTTCTGTTAATAATTGGTTTAGTGTTTGTTCTCTTTCGTCATGCCCACCGCCAATACCAGTTCCTCTTTGACGTCCTACAGCATCTATCTCATCAATAAATATTAAACATGGAGCACTTCTTTTAGCTTCTTTAAACATGTCTCTTACACGACTAGCTCCTACACCTACGAATAATTCTACAAAGTCAGAACCACTTATATAAAAGAATGGAACGTTAGCCTCACCAGCTATTGCTTTTGCTAGTAAAGTTTTACCAGTTCCTGGAGGGCCCATTAGTAAAACACCTTTTGGAATTCTTGCCCCAAGTTTTTGGAACTTTTTAGGATTTTTTAAGAAGTCTATTAATTCAGTTACTTCTTCTTTTTCTTCTTTTAATCCTGCAACATCTTTAAACGTTTTTTTGTCTTTATCATCACTTAGTTTTGCTCTGCTCTTACCAAAATCAACTCCTGATTTGTTAGAACTAGATAGTTTATTGAATAAGAAATATAAAGCAACTAATAATGCTAGTATAGGTAAGACATTAACTACTAAGTATAATATTACACTGCTTCCAGGATCAGATTTAGTTTCATATACAGTTAAATTATTTTGATCTGCATACTCAATTACATTGTCTAAATCAGCTTCAACAACTTTTGCTTTAAAAGTTTCTGTTTTCTTATAGCTTTCTAATCTTCCTTCGATATAGTAAACACTTTCGCTACTTTTTGGTGTAACAGTAATTTCTGTAACATTATTATTACTAATTTCTGTTAATAACTCTCCGGTAGTTAAGTTATGAACTGTACCTTTTTGAAATTGAAGCACCAACAAAATAGATGCTACTACAGCCATCAAAATTATATATGGTGTAAAATTTTTTAATCTATCTTTTTTTCTCATATTCATATTTTCTCCTTGCATTTTATTATTATATCATACTTTTGTGATTTGTCTTTATCAAATTGTGATTTTTTTAATCCTGGTATTGCTAGTACTATACCTTTATTATCAACTATTAAAGGATAGCTCTTTCTTTTTTCTAATGGAATTTTGCAATCTTTTAATATATCTTTCACTTTTTTTGTACCATTTAAATTTTTGGGCTTAATTATATCGGTTTGTTTACAACTTTTTATATGTAAAGGTAAGCTTATTTCATTTGATAAAAATCTAAAAATATAATTAGAATTTTCTTCTGTGGAAACATCTGTTTTTATAATCCAAAATTCATTTTCAAATCTATCGTTAAATAGCATATCATAATCTTTACATTCTTTTTGTCGACTTATATAAAATGTGTCATATTCTTTAATTCCCACATAACCATTGTTTAAATTAACTTTTATATTTGGTTTAGGACTTTCAATAGCTTTTTGAATTTCGTCTATCACAGAGTCTGTTACATAAAATTCATCTTTTTGTTGAATATCTTGGATACACATTTCAATTATTTTTCTTTTTAAAAATGTATCTTCATTATTATATTTATTTATATTAATATGATTTTCCTTTAATATATTCTTATCACTTATAAAACATTTAATAAAAGTATCATAATTATTTAATTCTTGACTAAATTTTAAGTATTTAAGCTGAATATCATCATTTTTTTCTCTTAACAATGGTAATATTTTATTTCTGTATCTGTTTCTTGTATAAATATTAGACATGTTTGTTTTATCAATACGATACGGAATATTATTAGTATCATCAAAATTTTTTATTTCTTGCTTGTTTAAAGTAATTAATGGTCTTATAACTTTGTAACCATTGTGTTCCATTTCTTTTTTGAAACCTATATATCCAGTTAAGTTACTTCCTCTTTCGATTCGCATTAGAATGGTCTCTATAAGATCATCGCCGTGGTGAGCTGTAAATAAGTATTTTGCTTTATACTTTGTCATTAATTCATCAGTGAATTTGTATCTTTGCACTCTAGCATCATCATGAAAATTTTTTTTGTTGTAATTATTAATTGTTAATAACTCAAATATTGCACCATGAGATTTTGTGTATTCTTTTACAAAGGTCTCTTCTTCTTCAGATTCTTCCCTGACTTTGTGATTAACATGTGCCACTATAATATTTAAATTTTTACTTTTTTTAAAATTTAACAATAATGAAAGAAGACACATTGAATCTGGTCCGCCACTACAGGATACCACAATAGTATCATTAATATTTAATAATTGTTCTAAATATTTGTTTACTTCTTCCATTATTTCCTTTCTATTTAAGATATTTTAAGTTATGTTCTAACATTTCTAAAATATTTCCATCTAAAATTTTTAAAGGATCAGAATTTTCATAATTGCTTCTTGTATCTTTAACAAGTTTATAAGGTTCTAAAAAATAACTACGTATTTGACTTCCAAAATTTATATTAATACCTGTATTTTTCATACCACTTAAAAATTGTTCTTGTTCTTTTAATTGTTGTTGGTATAATCTAGCTTTTAAGATTTTCAAAGCTAATTCTTTATTTTTTAATTGACTTCTTTCATTTTGACAAGTTACTACTATCTTTGATGGTAAGTGGGTAATTCTTACAGCAGAATTAGAAGTATTTACTGATTGCCCGCCTGCACCGCTAGAATGATATACATCTATTTTTAAATCTTCCTCTTTTATTTCTATGTTAATATTGTTATCAAATTCTGGTGTTACTGTTACAGATGCAAAAGAGGTATGCCTTCTTTTATTTGAATCAAATGGAGATATTCTAACTAATCTGTGTACACCTGATTCATATTTTAAATAACCATATGCATAGTCACCAGATATTTTTAGTAAAACACTTTTAATTCCAGCTTCTTCACCTTTATTTAAGCTTATTACTTCATATTTGTAGTTATTTAATTCGCAAAATCTTTCATACATTCTTAAAAGCATGCTTGCCCAATCACAAGATTCCGTTCCTCCAGCTCCTGGGTGTATTTCTAAATAAGCATTTAATTTATCATATTCGTTACTTAAATATACTTTGGTTTCTATTAATTCAACTTTTTTAGACAACGTATCTAAAGATTTTTGAACTTCATTTTCGTCTTCAAGTGAAGATAATTCTTTAATTATCTCTATTTCATCTATAAGTTCTTCATATTCATTAATAGTTTTAGAATAGTCTGATATTTGTTTTAAAATCTTATTTGGATCTTTGTTTTGTTGCCAAAAATTAGGTTGCTTAGAGATGTTACTAAGATTTTCCAATTCTAATTTCAATTTTGGGATTTCAAAGTAACCTCCCAAATTCAAGTATTTTATTTTTTAAAGAATCTATTTTGCTATTCATATAATATTCACCAGTTATATTTTACTATCTTTTTTTCACTAAAGCTAGTGATTTATCTAATTCTGATAATGTGTTAATTTGTTCACCCTGGTAGTTAGATAATTTTTCTTGAAATGTTTCTAGCATTTCATGGGCTTTTATATCCCCAAATATAGTACTTCTTATAACATCATTTAATCCTAAGAAATTGTTTTCAAAACTCCAAGAATATGGAAATATATAACTAAATATATCATTGTTAAATTCTCTTAAATTGTGTCTATAAAGATATCCTATGTCATCTTCATCAGTTGGCTCATATAAATCAGTATCTATTATTTTTAGTTTTTTATCTGGCGTAAAAATAACATTTTTAGGATTCATATCACATAATTCCATATAATTAGCTGATATATCATACTTAATTGCCAATTCAACTACTTTCAAAGCCTCAATAAATTCATTTATTGATACGTTTCTTCCTAAATGCTTTAAAGTTATACCATTAATATATTCCATTAAATAGCCAAAAAAACTATATTGTTCTTCATGAGTCATATCTGAATTTATAATAGGATTTTTTAAATAAACCAATGTTTTTGGAAAAATAAAAGTATCACTAAAATGTGAAGCTAAAAATTTATATGAATCTTTGTATTTATCCATTCCGGGTAATTTCTTAAATACCATTGGATTTTCAAAAATATCTTCTAGTAAATAACACTTTTCTAAACTCCCATTTTCTTTACCTATAGTTTTCTTTACAAAACTGTCTGGTAATTTATCAAAATATATTTCTTTAATTTTTTGTTCCATGTTCAATCCCTCACTCGTCCGAGTATCATAACACAATTATATGTTTTTGGCAAATAAAAAAGCTCTAAGAGCTTAAAATTAATTAAATTTATGTTTATTTTTTAATATAAAATATATTAAGAAAACTACACTTCCAGTTGTTAATAGCATTATTGCTGGTAAAAATGCCCCGGTGTTTGAGTTTTCTTTGGCTGGACAATATTTTTCATAAGTTTGCTTATCTGTTATTAAACCATCTTTGCCATAATATTTTCCATCTTCAATTACGCACGATTTTACACAATCTTTTTCATACTCTTCTTTAGTAACCTTTTTACCATCTTTATTATAATAAATGTTATTTATTTTTAAACAAGAATTACATGATTTATTATAATCATCTTCTGATACCATATTCCCATCGATGTCATAGTATTTATCACCAACTATTTTACAAGAAATATTACAAACGTCATCATATTTCTCTTTGGCTGTTTTTGTTCCATCAGAAGTTAATAAATTGCCATCTGTGTCAAAATATCTATTTCCATCTATGTGACATGAACAGCTTTCTTCATATTCTTCCTTAGTAGCTATTTTCCTATTTTTATCATAATAAGTTGGCGGGGTGGTATTAGTATCTTTTGTACAAGGTAGTATATTAACAAAAGTAACATTACAATCTTGCTCGTTATTAATTTTATACACTTTGAATGTCGCTATTGTGTAAGTTTTATTTTCATAGCCAGAACCTTTATATGTAAATAAGTATCTTCCTGATTTTTCATCTTTAGAAATTTCTTTTACTTCCCAATTTTGATCTTGTATTTGAATTCCTTCGCTAGACCATTCTACATTATTTAATGTGATTTTTCCATCAATATAATTTGGAGCAGAATTAATAGAATCTACTTTTAAATATAATTTACATTCCTCTACGGCTTTTCCATCTACTAATTCTCCAGTAAGTTTGCATGATTGATTAGTTACATCATTAAAAATTACTTGATTATATGCTTTTACAGTATTTGTTGCTACAAACATAAAAAATAGAAATAGTATTCCCAATTTTATATTTTTCATTTTTAGCCTCCTATAATATTATTATAACTAAAAATTATAAAATTACAAATTATTTTTGTACTTAAAACAACTGGGCTGGTGAGCATTAATTATTCCTATGGCTTGCAAATATGATTGAATTATTGTAGATCCTACAAATTTCATTTTTCTTTTCTTTAAATCATTTGATATTTTATCTGACAAATTGGAAGTTGTACTTTCATAATCGAATATAACATCGCCATTCCAAAAAGTTAATAAATATTTTTTAAAACTGCCATATTCTTTTTTTATATTTATAAATATTTTGGCATTAGAAACGGTTGCGGTTATTTTTAATTTGTTTCTAATTATATTTTGGTTATTTAATAAATCTTGAATTTTTTGATCGTCGTATTTGGCTATTTTATTAACATCAAAATTATCAAAAGCTTGTTTAAATGACAAATACTTGTTTAAGACACATTCCCAGGATAATCCAGCTTGAAAAGATTCCAAAAGCAGCATTTTATATAAGTTATCTTCATCTAGGTTTAATTGTCCCCAACAATTATCATGATAATTAATATATTTTTGATTGTTAATATTGCACCAATTGCATCTTTTAACTTCTTTCATTTTTATTCCTTTTTACTAATAAACAGTAGCTAACTCCTTTTGGAGCTTTAATATGAGGTTCTTTGCTACTTTGATTAAACTTTTTAAAGTACATATTATCAATGTCTTTTGAAATTAAATGTTCATAGATTAGAAAACCTGACTTTTCTGCTAACTGTTCTATTTCATTATAGCTATAATTTGAAACCATCTGTTCATTAGCACTTTCAGCTAACTTTTTATTTTTTAACTCTTTTTCTGTGATTATTTTGTTTGGATAGTCAAATACTATTGAACTACCATCAGTTGTATTTTCCGATATTGTTTGTAACAACTTTAAAAATTTTTCTTTTTCTAAATAATAGGTTATACCTAATAGAGAAAATAAACTTTTTTCATGTTGATTATATCCAGAGTTTATTAAATCGTTTATCCAAGCAGTATTTAAGTCACTGTTGATAAATCTAATGTTATCAACATTTATTTTAGATTGTTTAATTCTTTTTAATTTATCTTCTATAACACTTTTTTTATCAATTTCAAAAACTTTAATTTTCTTATCTAAATTAATTCCTGAAGTATCATAACCACTAGCCAAAATTACGTATTGTTTTAAGCCAAGATTTAATTCGTTTTTTAAATGTTGTTGACAAAATGCACTTCTTGCTAATATTGATGGCGCTATTTGATGGTATACAATCCACTCTAAAGGATTAATGCCTTTATAATTATTGTTAAAAAAGTCAATGTTATTTTTTAAGTTATTTGAAATAGTTTCATACTCTTCTTGATTAATTAGCTTTTCAGAAAATATATCTTCATAAATTTTTACTAAAGAACTTCTTTGATGATATGCTTTTGCGTATAGACAAAATAAAGCTGTTAAACTACTGTTCATAAAATCACCCATATATTTAATACTATATATGGGTATTGATTACAAGTCTTGAATATTTCAAAGTTATGTGTTAATAATTATTCGTATTTTTTTAAAATTCTTAATGTGTTTATAATTGTTAATAACGTAACACCTGTATCGGCAAATACCGCTAGCCACATATTAGCAAGACCTAAAGTTGAAAGAATTAAAATACTAACTTTTACAAGCATTGCAAATAGCAAATTTTGTTTGATAATTTTTTTAGTAAATTTAGAAATTGATATAGCAAAAGGTATTTTGGCTAAATCATCTTTCATGATAACAATATCACTAGCTTCGATTGCGCAATCGCTACCTACGCCACCCATTGATATACCTATGTCAGCTCTTTTTAAAACTGGAGCGTCATTTATTCCATCACCAACAAATGAGGTTATCAAACCATTTTTTGCTATTTTTTCATAACAATCATATTTATCTGTTGGTAACATATTATATTTTATTTCATCTATATTTAAAGCCTTACCAATTGTTAAAGCAATTTCTTTTTTGTCTCCCGTAAACATATAAGTTTTTATACCCATTTTTTGGAGATTTTCAATTACTACTTTAGCATTTTCTTTTATTCCGTCACTAATATCTATTGATGCAATATGTTTACCAGATATATTTAGATGCAAAATGGCTTCCTCTTCACAATTACATAAACTTTCGCTTCCTATAGAAACTTTCTTTCCATCTAAAGTAAAACTAATTCCTTTTCCAGATATTTCTTTAAAATTTTTGACATCTTTGTTGTTTATCTTGCCTTTTTTTAAAGTAATTATCGATTTCGCAATAGGATGATTAGATAGCGATTCACCTTTAACTAATATGTCTATTACTTGTTTTTTAGTATAATTTTTATCGTTGATAATAATATTGTTTACTTGAAAAGTACCATTTGTTAATGTACCTGTTTTATCAAAAATAATATTTTTCATGTTACTTAAATTATCTAAATAGTTGCTTCCTTTAATTAAAATTCCATTTTTACTTGAAATACCTATTGCTGTAAAATAAGATAATGGAACAGATATAGCTATGGCACATGGACAAGAAATTACTAAAAAAGTTAAAGATCTATATATCGCATCTTGCAATTCCACATTAAAAATCAGTGGTAAAATAAATGACATGCTTATGGCTAATAATAAAATAATTGGTGTATAAATTTTACTAATTTTTGAAACTATTGTCTCTATTTTAGTTTTCTTATCGGTTGCATAATCTAGTAAATCTAAAATTTTTGATACAGTTGAATTCTGAAAAGTTGAAGTTGCTGTAATTTCTATAATATCATCTAAATTAATGCTTCCTGATAACACTTTATCATTTGCTTTTACGATTAATGGCTCACTTTCTCCTGTAAGTGCAGAAGTATCTAAAGTTGTACTTCCTTTTTTTACAATTCCATCTACTGGTATTTTTTCACCTTTTTTAATTACTAAAGTATCGTTTATTTTAACTTCTTCAACTAAAATAGAATAAACTTTGTTACCATTTTTCTTGTTAGCAAATGGTTGTTTAATATTTATTAAATCTTTTATAGATTTTCTAGAATTATCAACTGCCTTTTGTTCTAATATTTTTCCAATAGTATAAAGACCGATTACCATTATTCCTTCAAGTGGTTCTTTAACAATTAAAGCTCCTAAGCAAGAGATGGTAATTAAAGCATTTTCATTTATCGATTTGTTTTTATACAACATAATTATAGCAGTCGTAAATGTTTTATATAAAAGAAGTGAATAGGAAATAACATAAAAAATCATTTTAGTAATATTAGATATTGGTAAAAAATAAGCTAAAACTCCAATTAATACTCCTAAGATCAGTGTGGTAACGTGATATTGTTTATTTGTTTTTTCTGGCTCTGTAGTCAAATAAGCATCAGGATCTATTTTCTTTATTAAATAGTTCAACTTTTCAATGCTAAAATCTTTTTCTGATTCAAAAGTTAATTTGGATGTATTAAAATTTACAACCACATGTTTAAAATCTGGATTGTTGTTTAAAGATTCTTCTATCTCTCTGGCACAATTGGCACAGTCTAAATTATTTATAATATACTTATATTGTTTCATAAATCCTCTTTTTATAATATGAATTCTTTTTCATTATAGCACATATTATAAAAATTTTTAAGATAGTTCTATAATTTTAACTTCATTACCATGATTTTGTATTAACATTATTAAATCTTCAGTTTTAAGCCATATTGTTGCAGTATTATCATTAGGATGAATTCCAATTATATCATTTTTAAAGTCTTTATCTATTAAAAACACAATATCATTATTAGTATTATTCAAAAGACCTAGAGGGGTTACAGATCCAGGGGTTAAAAATAATAATGTGTTTAATTCTTCTGGACTGGCAAAACTTAATGGTCTTGTATTATAATCATGGCGGACTTTTTTTAAATCAACTCTTTTGTTACCTTTAACTGTGATTAAATAATACTTTCTTTTTTTATCATCTCGTACAAAAATATTTTTTGCTTCTTTATCTGGATATGGTAATACTATATTCTGAATTTCTTGCATGTTAAAAACTGCTTCATGTTCAGTAACTTCGTATTCAATGTTTTTAGCTTTTAAATAATCGTATATTTGTTGTTTATTCATATTTATCACAATTATAGTATAACACAACTTTATACTTAGTTTGTAATTCTTGGTAATCTATTTCCAAGCCCAGTTAGTAATTCATAGGTTATAGTTTCTGCTTTAATGGCCATATTTTTAATAGATACTTCATTATCATAACAATCTATGATTGATACTATATCTCCAACAGCTATATCTTTAATATCAGTAACATCTACCATACATTGATCCATACAAATTCTGCCTATTATTGGTGCATAACAATTATTTATTTTTACTAAATAATTCTTATTTGAAATACTTCTTGGAATTCCATCAGCGTAACCAATAGAAATTGAAGCTATTTTTTTAACACCATTTGCCACATAAGTTCTACCATAACTTACACTTTCATTTTTCTTTATTTTTTTGATACTTGTTACTCTAGCTTTAATTGACAAAACCGGTTTTAAATTAAGTTTGTTTTTTTGATATGATGATATATCGTATATTCCGTACATTAATATTCCCATTCTTACATAATCATAAACATATTCATTGTAATTAATTGTACCATAACTACTTTGAATGTGTAATTTACCTACATTAATTCCGGATTGTTTTAAATCTTTAATACAATTGTTAAAATTAGTAATTTGTTTTTTGGTAAAATTTATATCTTCTTTTTTATTTGAGTCGGCTACACATAAATGGCTAAAAGTTCCTAGAATATTTAATTTGGGGTTCTTATAAATTTCTTTTAATTTTTTTATATTATCAAATTTTTCTCCTATACGGTTCATCCCCGTATTTATCTTAACATGACATTTTAATTTTTGAAGTAAGTTTATTTTTTTTATTTGTTCAGAATAATTATAATCTACTATTGTTTGAATTAAGTCATATTTTATAACATATTCCAAATTTTTAATACTTGTGTATCCTAGAATTAATATATTTCCTTTTATATTATGATTTCTTAACTCTATGCCCTCTTCTAAAGTTGCTACAGCAAAATCAGTAATACCAATGTTAATTAGTTTTTCTGCTATTAAAAAACTTCCATGACCATACGCATTGGCTTTTATTACTGCTATAATTTTGGTCTTAGAATTTAAAATTGTTTTTAGTTCATTAATATTATTTTCAAGATTGTTTAAATCTATTTCTATCCATGCTCTATCTTTTAACAAAGTATTGTCTTTATCCATGTCAATCACCTTATATTCTATTTTCAATATGCCTTGCAATTATATATAATTATACTATATTTTTTTGCTAATGATTCTTTTTTTATTACTATTAAATTAAAAAAGTCGCTTTAATAAGTGCGACTTTATTTTATAATTTGTTTAAATTATTATCTGAAGACTCGACTGTTGAATTATTATTATATTCTGAAATTAGAGGTTTATTATCTGAATTTATGGAAGCATCATTTATTGGTGTTTCTTCTTTTGTTTCCTGCTTCATTGTGTAAATCGGTAATGTTTCAATTTTATTGCCTTTTTTCTTATTAAATGGCTTAATTTTTATAATAATATAAATTATCAAACTAATTACAATTGTTGTTAATATTATTATTAAAATTATAAATAAATTAGAAGACGTTTTTTGAGTATTGATAGCATTGCTTAAAATTGACATCGTTGCAAAATAATCTGAACAATGGTTTATATCAAACTCTATAAAACCATCATGAACTATTAAGTTGGTTTTGACAAGCTCTAATTCATTATTTGTTTTGTTATAGTAATACAAATTTATAGATTTCTCATCAGCAAATTTATTACCTACGTATAATCTTACTTTTGTTCCACTTGGTAAGTCACCATTGTGGAAAAACTTAATATAAAGCCCATCAGCGTAATTAGAAATTTTATAAATCTCGTCAGTATTATCAGCTATAAAACTAATTGTCGTTAAAAACTCATTGTTTTCTCTAATTTCGTTTCCATTTATAAACCAGGTATATAATAATTGTTTATTTTCATCAAAATAGTTAAATCTAACAGTCTTTGCGCTTTCTTTTATCTTAGTTAAATCTTCCTTTGTTATCTTATCATCTTTTGATAAAGTAATGTTTATTTCATTTATGCTATTATTATTTAGTAAATAGTCTAAATCCTCTAAAAAATAGTCTTCTTTTCTTGTTACTTTTATAATGATTTTATTTTGAGCACCAGATTCAGAAGTTATTATAATTTCGATGTTATTTTCACCTATTGCTAACTCATGTAAACCCGTTCCTAAAATTGTTGCTTTTGGATCTTCTGGTGTGGCATTTATATTTATACTTTCAACATCATTTTGGACAATTAAAGTATAATTATTGTTATCAATTTTAGTCAATTCATAACCATCAATTTCAAGACTATAAATATTGTTATTTTTAGAAAGACTGTTGGATGGAGCACTTGGTGTTGGAGAAGGTGTGGGAGCAGGCGTAGGGGAAGGAGTGGGCTCTGGAGTGGGTTCTGGAGTTGGAACTGATTTAGCTATTACGTTTACTGTTATTGTTTTTGTTTGTCCGGACAAATCATCTCCATCAAAAGTGGCGGCATCTATTATCATAGTAATTGTCGTTTTACCAACACTGTTACCACTTACTGTAACATAACCAGTTTTTGTTTGAGCTTCATCAACCATTCCGGTTCCCCATTCTCCTAAATTAACTGATGCTATACTGCTATTATCCGATTTTATAGATACGTCTCCAATTGTATTATAGGCAGTAATGGCAAAGGTTTTTGAGCTACCCTCTTCGATTGTAAGTGATGATGGCGATACAGATATGTAGCCAGCCGCATAAACACTATTGGGAATTATTATTAGCAGTAATAAAAAACTGTATAATAACTTTTTCATTAATTACCTCCTTTTAATTCTTTTATTTTATTGTATATTTTAACGTAATCTAAGTAATTAATTTTACCATCGTTTGAAATATCAGCAGAAATTAAGTACTCATTTTTTAATTCATTTTTACTCGACTGCGGATGTTTTATTTTTTGAATATGATTATAAACACTTACGTAATCTAAATAGTTTATTTTACCATCTCCAGTTACGTCACCTCTAATAATATTTGTATATTCAATTATTAATTTGTTATTATTGTATATTTTAGTTTTGCCACCAGTATATAGAACATTTTTGCCATTTATGGTTTTATAGTTTACTTCAAGGCTGTATCCAATATTTAAATCAATATTTTTTCTAAAATCATCAATAGTTGTGTTAATATCTATTCTATCAATATATTTGTTAATGTCATCTCGTAAATAATTGTTAATTATATATGAATAATTTTCTTCCCAGATAGCATAAAGTTTTATATTTTCTGTCAATTTAATATTTTGTTCATCGGCATATGATGTTCCAGTTCCATCCTCTTTTGTATTCCATTCCTTAAATGTATACCCAGTTTTTGTAAAACTATTTTTAGTTATTTTTTGATATGTATTGTAAATGAATTTTTGCTCATTCATAACACCTGTTCCGCCATTTGAATCAAATGACAGCGTATATTTTATAGGAGTCCATTGTGCATATAACCTTAAATTTTCATCTATGCCTGATGCAAAGGTAGCTTCATCATCATAAGATATTCCGCTACCATCTGATATGGTATTCCACCCGCTAAAGATAAATCCTGTTCTTGTAAATGTGTTTTTTTCTAAACTAAATGATTTTAATGCATTAACTTGTTGGGTGTAAGTTTCATCATTATTCTTAGTATTAAAATAATATGTGATAATAGGTTTCTCAACTTTATCCGCTATAACATTAATTGTTATATCTTTTTCTAAGCCATCAAAATAATTTGTAACATGTATGGTCGCTTGTCCCTTTTGTTTTGCATTTATAACAAAATCTTTATAATATCCATCGCTATCCATATTAATTCCTTTAATATCAATAATATTATCGTTTGTTATAATATTATACCAAATATAATTGAAACTCTCATTTAAAGATTTTAATAATGATTTTTCTTCATATAATTTCAAAGTAATTTCATCTGGTAATTTTCTATATTCATAATCGATGTTCTTTAATACAGGAATTCTTTTTATTCCATCAATTGTTTCTATCTTCCAATATGTATCAAAATTAGTCCATTTGCTATTAAAGTCAAATTCTTTCAAGGTTGTTGGGGGTGTATAAAATTTTGAAACATAATATCCATTAGTCAAATTATATGTATAATTTTTAGAAGTTTTCTTATTATGAGAACCTAAAATATATGGAGAGCTTCTATAACTATGATTTAATGCATAGTTCTGCATATATTTAATATCTTTAAAAGTACTAGTTATAATAAAATTTTCAAGAAGGATTTCAGCATTACCATTAATTCCTCCAATGACTGGCGAATAATTATTTTCATCAGAATATGTTATATCAAAAATAGATTGGTCTATAATACCAGCATTTTGAAAATTCTTTAAATCAAATTCCAACATAATGCCTGAACTGCTTTCAAATGAATCATTAATAAATCCAACTATTCCTGATGAACGATAACCCGAAATTGTTGTTGATGAAAAAATGTTATTCATGTGAATATAAGGCTTATTCCAATTTTTAGGTATAACGTTTAAGTTAGCAGCAATAACGCCCGCGTCACTCATGCTAGAAATTACATGACCTTTAATAAAATGAACATTATCTATAGTTATTGTTGGACTGCTAACATTAAAGGCTGTTTCGGGGGCATCATTTGGATTAAATGTTAATTTACCAATTAAAATTCCTGCCATTCCTTCGTTTGAAACCTCTGGATTTTCAAATGTTATATTTTTGATATAAGTTTTTTCTCTATATAATAAATAAACTGGAGTTTGCATATCGTAATAATATTTCGCATCAACATATCCAAAGAATCCTACCGCGTCCTCAGTGTTTTGTTCTATTTTTAACCCTTTAATCTTATGATTTTCTCCATCAAATCCGCCTCTAAATGGGTTTCCAACTGTACCAATTGGGCTCCAATTTTCAGTTAAAGTTATGTCATTTTTTAACAAATAATATGCTTCCGGCTTATACCTAATTTGATTTAAATCCTCTTCTGTGTAGATTAAATATGGGTTCTTTTCAGTTCCTTCTCCTGTTAAAGCATGAATAGATGGAATTGTTAATATTGAATCAAAAGAATTATTATCGTATGAAATTCTTAAAGTATAAGTTCCATCTGGAATATTATTATTTAATATCATTGTTGCATTTATATTATTCTCAGCGACTCTGTTATTTGCTGTAGAAATAATATAATTACTATAATCAGCGTTATTTTTTAATAAAGAATATGAGACTTCTTCGTTTGAAGAAATATTCTTAGTGGATGAATAAATAAGGAATTCATAATTATTATTGGAATTAAGTTTGATAGTACTTCCATCTATATTTTCGGTCTTTACCTGAGGTATTTTTTCTATATTTGATGTAAATACTGATATTGAATTTTCAACAATGTATGCATCATTAGTACTTTCAATAGTTACGTTAAATTTTGAATCATCTAACACAATATTATCATTTGATAAATCTATCGTATAAATACCTGGATATTCAACTTTTATTGTTTTAATATTATTATACGTGTTATTATCGGATTTTACGGAAACTGAGAATTCTCCATCAACACTAGCAGAAAAGAATTTAATCATTTGAATTTTTTCACTTGTATCAATTTTTTTATAAAATGTTGATGTGTCAATCTTTTTATCTGAAGTTCCATTTGTCCATAAATTTTTATGATAATTATTGTCCCAATTTCTTTCACTAGTACTAGTTAATGAAGTAGTAAAATTTATATCTAGGCCATATGATTCATAAACAAGATAAACAAATTTTTTCTCATTGTTATCTCCCCATGAGTTTCTTAAAATCCATGCACCTTTTCCACTAACTAAGGTTCCTGATGAGCATATTCCTGAGCTATCAACACTTGAATGATTAGATCCTAATTTACAATAAGAATAATTATAATTATCATCCCAGCCAATTATTTGCAATGCGTGTCCAGATGTTCCAACACAATTGTCAGAATCAGCTATGGCATATGTATCATCAATATTTTTAAAACCACAATTCCCCTCTGGAGATCCTGTTCCTACATAAGCGCCACCATAATTTATAATGTTTTCTTTTACAATATTATTAAATGCTTCTTTATCTTGCTCTGTTGCGTTATTAGAAATATAGGGCATCATAATCGAAGAATTTAATTCGTATTTAGAATTACCATAATTTAATATATCAATTAAATCTTTTTTTGATTCGTTTGAATTATATGGCATATACTCATCAGGAACTAAAGACAATCCATTAGATATAATCATTGATGACATATAAAAATTTCCACCAGAAGTTAATGCACGATATCCATTTTCATTTTCATAATTTTTTATTCCATTATTACTTGTTGCATAGTCCATTTGTCTTATAGAAAATGTTTGACTAGATGAATTATATGGAGTTTTATTTTTAACCATTAAATAACTTTCTACTTGTTCAATAGTTGCAAAAGACCAACATAATCCTAAATTCCCTTGGTCTTTTATTGGAGTAATATAGCTTTCATTATTTATATTGCTTATATTATACGTTTCAGGATATTGAGATTTTTTATAAGTATCACTAGGGCTAAAATCTATAACGTAAACACTCGGAATTAAATTAGAATCATTTTTTTCTTCCTCGCTTAAAGATAGATATAACGCATATTTGGGATTTAAAAATGGTTCATTTTTCTTTTTATTTTTCTCAGTAAGAATTAATTCTCCAGTATTTTCATAAACTTCCTTTATGTATTCTTTCGCTTCATTAGGCAAATATGAATAATACTCACTTGTTAAAATTTTATTTATTTTAAAGTTTTCATTAAAATACTTGCTAATAATCAAACTAGCAAAGACAAAAATAATGCTAAAAATAGTAATTGTCTTAATTACTATTTTCTTCTTACCACTCATACTTCTACACCTCTATTCTTAATTATAAGTATAAGAGATTTTCTAAATTTTGTCTATATTTATTATGGTGAGCTATTTAAATTATTTTTGTAACTCAATCTATTTATTTTTTAACAAGCAATTATTTTCAATATCTCAATAAATATTGAACTTATAACACCGTAGCGATTCCTATTAAAATAGTTTCTTTCATTTCTAACACCTATTTTTTATATGGATTATAATGACATTGAGGGCAACCTATTCCTTTTGTTATATGACTAATTCGTTGTTGCCAACTATTGTTACAAACTGGACATATCCACCATGCCATAAAATCTGATCCCTTTGAGAAATCACTTGGTTGAACATTATCATTTTTAGATTTGTCCCACATATTTAAAATTTCTGGATTTGTTGTTGCTAAGTCATTATATCCTTGTAAAACCTTTTTATTATTACATATTGGACATCCTATTGCCTTTACTTTTGAACGAATTTCTTGTTCATAAGAATGCCCTTTTGAACAAACCCACACACTTTTTTATGTGTTCCAATTGTCAACTTTTCTAAATCTATATCATTATTTTTTTCATAATCATATTGTTTCATAATTTTTTTATTATCCTTTAAATAATTACTTTTCCCCAAGAATATCACCGTTTTTCTTCTATATAAATATATCATATATCTACTCTAAAATTTTTGATATTACAACTTTTGAGTAATAGATTACAATTTAGAAAATTTTTAGATAAGTTTTGTATCCAATTTGAAAGCATTGTCTTGATATGTATTTTACCCTTATTTTATAAGGCTTTGCAAAGGATTTATAGCTTATCTAAAACTTATCTAAAAAATAATGAATTTTAAGTTTTTATATCTTCTAAATAATACTATAAATCAAGCAATTCTTTTTTCTTCTAATCAAATTTTTCTTGAGAAATTGCTCCCATATCAAGAAGTTCTTTTACTTGTTCAACTGGAGATTTAACATTTTGAACTACTACTGTATTATTTTGATTAGAATTAAAATCCTGCACTTATTTTTTAATTTCATCAGCCTCTTCATTATATTTGGATATTGTGTCTTTTTTCGAATCACTAAAGTATATAATATTTTCATCTATCGCACCGTTTGCTGCTCCAACATTTTTTGCTATCTCACCCGCAATAGTAAATTGAATATATCCCCTAGTCCAAATAGTATTCTTCTTCACTTGAACAGAAGTTATTTTTTCAATCATAATAGACTTATCGCCTTTAAACCCTTGAGACAGCTTTGATAAAAGACCTGGTCTAGATATTGTTAATATACTATTATTTATTTCAATTATTGTTTTACCACCTTTATCTACGCAAAAAATTCATATACCTTATTCATATTATCATATCTTATACTAATTATATCAAAATTCATTTAATTGATTTATATATTTAGTTAAATTAATGCTATTAATTTTTTTTATATAAGAATGCTCTAATACATCTTTATCATTTTCAAAATACTTTTTTAATTTATTCTGAATTTTGATGAATACAATATTAACATCAACTACTATCTTAATTATTTCATTAGTATCAACTATCCATTCTAATTTTTCTTTGTTTCTTTTTCTCTTTTCTATAGATTCATTGTTACCTTCTATAATATCATTATTATATTCATCATTAATAAATCTGATTTTCTTAAAAGAATTCCCACCAAGATAATTGGTCCATTTTATTATGTGTGGCACATGTTCAAATTTATTTCTGACATCGTTCATAACAATCAATTCATTTGAGTAATTATCATATATTTTTGAAAAATCGGAATTTAAAAAATCGAAATATTTTGACAATTTAAGTATACCATCATATTTACTTATTTTCCTACGCTTTATAGGAATTAATCTATTAATATTAACAACAAGATCAAAAAATAATATTTCTATTTCTTCAACATTATTATATTTACATGTTATAAGATTATATAATTTTTCATTTATATCCTCTAACAAAAAGAAATATACACTTATCCCATTTATCCATTTTCCATCCTCATATCGAACCATCATAACTATCACTCCCCACAATAATTATATAATACAATCTTACGTATGCTCTGATATTACAACTTTTAAATAATAAATTACAATTTTTAGGCAAGAATAACATTTTGTAATTTAACTATATCCAAAATCTTAATTCTTCTATTTTATAACCTCTTTTTTCTATTTCCTCAACTATTTGTTTAAAACTTGTGGAATTCATATTTTTAATTCTTCTATATCCACCAAAAGATTTTGGTGCTACTTGTGGGATATTTTCCAATAACCAATAATAGACTTCTCTATCATGTGTTTCTTCAATATAAGGGTCAATTATTCGTTTTTGATAGTCTTCAGCACTTTCTGTTCTTGTTTCAGAAGCAAACTTTTGTAAATTATGCAATTCATCTACTCGTGTACCGTGTAATTTATTCAAATTTTTATGTTCTACTTTTGCATCTTCAAATCTCCCTGCTAAAATCATCATATCAACTAATCTTTCATAGTCATCTCTTGTATATGCGTAAAAAGAATGAGGATACAACTCGTTTACTTTTTTCAAACACGCTATTGCTAAATCATAGCTTTTATTATTTTTATACTCTGTAGCTTTTCTACTAAGTATTTGTTCTGGCATATATACAACACTTTCGCCACCATCAGAATATTTTTGAGCTTCAGTTATAGGTATAGACATTATTCCATTAATAGTTGTTAAATCATATTTGCTATTAAACTCATTGATTTTTTTATTAGTGTAACTATCATATCCTGTTTCATAGTTTTTATTATTCTGATTTTCTTTTTTTACTGTATCATTAATTAATTGTTCAGGTTGTACATTATTAGTTTGTTTATTCTTCTTTTTATTCTTAATAATCAATATAATAACTATCGGTGATAAAAAGATACCTGCTGTTATTATAATCGCTAACATATCTATTATAGTAGAAACAATAGCAGGATAATCAGTAATAATTATTTCATATATATTTTCATTATCATTTTCATCTAAAACTATTAATTTTATCTTGTCATTTTCTTTCAATGATTCTAGTTTTGTAATCTCTTTTTCGTTTAAATATATTTTTAGTTTTGCCTTTGCATCACTTAACTCGTATGAATAGTCTAGGGATGTTTCATTATTTAATTTAGTTATGGTAGCTTTGTTGTTTTCAAATTCAACTTCACTAGATCCTAATACAAATTTTTTAATTGTAGCTGTTCCCTTGCCTTTAGTTTTATTAATTGTTAAAGTATAATTCTTTTTGTCTCCATTTTCGGCAGTAACAACTATATTAATTGTATTTTCACCCAGTGATAATTCTTTATTTTCAAATTCAACTTTCGCTTTTGAATCATTTGCTTCTATCTTAATGTCAACATGTTTTTTTTCTGTTTTAAAATTCATATTATCAGAAATAGTTATTTGTTCATTATCTATAGATACTTCTTTTATAGAATTATCTTTACTTTTTTCTATAACCACTTCTTTTTGGCTGTTATTTTGTGTATTATTGTTTGAATAATTATTACCATAATTGCCACTTGTCCCACCGTTTCCGGAATTATTCGATGAAGAGTTGCTGCTACCATCCGTTGCTCCAGCTGTCCCCTCATTTTTGTTATAGCCAGGACATGGATCACTATAAATTGCTTCTCCATCAGCATAATAATTATTTCCATTTGTCACCGCCACATGCCAATGAGTTCCGCCATGACCATCACTGTGCATTCCATATGTGACACCATTTGGACAAGTTTTTATAGACCTTTTTCTTAAACCACCACCTGTTGCATTTACTGTAAGTGGTAAAAGTACTAACATACAAATTCCTAATGTTAAAATCCTTTTCATTCTTACACCTCTTATAATAATTGTAACATAAATTATTGGTATAATTTTGATTATTACAACTTTTGAATAATAAATTACAATTTAGATAAATTTTGTATCCAATTTGAAATCATTATCTCAATATGCGTTTTACCCTTATTTTATAAGGAATTATAAAAGTTTTATAGCTTATCTAAGACTTATCTAAGACAAAAGACATGTCTAAAATTACCTAAATATTGTAATCATAGAAAAACCCGCAATTCCTTATTTTATACGGGTTCGCGGGTTTATTTACCACAACATTGCTTATATTTACGTCCTGAGCCGCAAGGACATGGATCATTTCTTCCAATTTTTACGGAAGTTTTTTTAGGTTTTTGTTTTATTTTTTCTTTTCCATCATTAGCTGTTCCGCTTAAAGTTTGTTTTCTTTCTATATTTTGTTTGACTTCGGCTTTAAGTAAGAAAACTGCAATATCATTATCTATTCTGTCTAGTAATTTATCAAAAAGTTCATATCCTTCAGTAGTATAAGCTTGAATTGGATTTACTTGGCCATATCCACGAAGACCTATTCCTTCTTTTAAATGTTCCATAGCATTCATGTGCTCAACCCAACTGGAATCAATTACCCTTAATGATATAGCTTTTTCAAATTCGTTCATTACAGGGGTTTCAATCATTTTAGCTTCGTAATCTTTGATGATTAAGTCAAATAAATAATCTTCTAATTCTGATTCAGTTTTGTCTTTAACATCATTATATGATATTGTCTTTTTCTTTAAAAAATTAGTTGAAACATATTCAGCTATTTCTGATAAATCATTTTCAGTTAAGTATCCTTCTGGTGCAATATGACTTTCGACTAGCACATTAATTGTGTTTCTAAATGTCTTTAATATTCTTTCATGAATATCATCTTGATCAATTATTTCATTTCTTCTAGCGTATATTATTTCTCTTTGTTCGTTTAATACGTTGTCATAATCAAGTAAGCTTTTACGAATGTCGTAATTATTTCCTTCGACTTTTCTTTGTGCACTTTCTATAGATCTAGTTAAAGATTTTGATCGAATTGGTTGGTCATCAGCAAGACCTAGTCTTGTCAACATGTCTTTTATTCTATCGGTTCCAAATCTGCGCATTAAGTCGTCTTCAAAAGAAACAAAAAATTGAGACATACCAGGATCTCCCTGTCTTCCAGCACGACCACGTAATTGATTATCAATACGTCTTGCCTCGTGTCTTTCAGTACCAATTACACAAAGACCACCTAATTCTTTTACACCTTCACCAAGTTTAATATCTGTTCCACGTCCAGCCATATTTGTTGCTAAAGTAATTGCGTCTTTTTCGCCAGCTTTTGCTATTATTTCTGCTTCTCTTTCATGATTTTTAGCATTTAAAATTTCATGCTTTAATCCAGCTTTTTTTAGTAATGTACTTAAATATTCATTGGTTTCTACAGAAATTGTTCCAACTAAAATAGGTTGATGCTTTTCATGTATATATTTTACATAATTTATTATTGCTTTATATTTACCTTTTTGAGTTGGGTATACTAAATCAGGAAGGTCTTCTCTCACCACTGGTTTATTCGTAGGTATTTCAATTACATACATATTGTAAATTGCTCTAAATTCTTCTGATTCAGTTTTAGCAGTTCCTGTCATACCTGCAAGTTTGTTATACATTCTAAATAAATTTTGGAAAGTAATTGTAGCTAAAGTTTGGGTTTCAGTATTGATTTTTACTCCTTCTTTAGCTTCTAAAGCTTGATGCAAACCATCACTAAATTGCCTTCCGTGCATAAGTCTACCAGTAAATTGGTCAACAATTATGATGGCATCATTCTCAACAACATAGTCAACATCTTTTTTAAATCCATAGTTAGCTTTTAAAGCTTGGTTTAAATGATGAACAAAAACTGTATTTTCTAAATCATATAGATTTTTAATATTGCATAGTCCTTCAACTTTTTTAGATCCCTCAGCTGTTAATGAAACACTTTTAGTTTTAACATCTATAGTATAATCAACATCTTCTTTAAGTTTTTTGGCTACTCTGTCTGCTTCTACGTATAGGTCATTTGAATTAAATTTGCCACCACTAATAATTAATGGAGTTCTTGCTTCATCAATCAAAATAGAGTCTACCTCGTCAATTATACAGAAATTTAGTGGTCTTTGAACACGATTCTCTTTTTTTACAACCATGTTGTCTCTTAAATAATCGAATCCTACTTCGTTGTTGGTTGAATATGTGATATCACAATTATATACTTCTTGCTTTTCTTTAAAAGATAATTCTCTTAAATTTACTCCTACGCTTACGCCTAGTAAATCATAAATTGGTTTCATCCATTCAGCATTTCTTTGAGAAAGATATTCATTTGTTGTAACTACATGTACACCATTTCCAGATAAAGCATTTAAATAAGCAGGTAAAACTGTTGTTAATGTTTTTCCTTCTCCAGTTTTCATTTCAGCAATATTTCCATAATGAATTGCTAAACCACCAATTAACTGAACTCTGAATGGTTTCTCTTTTATTGTACGATAAGCTGCTTCTCTTGCTAAAGCAAAAGCTCTAACAACTATATCATCTAAGGTTTTGCCATTTTGTAGTTCTTCTTTTAATCGTTCTGTTTCCTTTTTAAAATCTTCATCTTTTAATTTTTTTATTTCAGGTTCTAAATCTATAATTTGATCCGCTATTTTTTCAAAGCGTTTTAACTCCTTGTATTCTGAGTCTAATAATTTTTTAAGTATTCCCATAAATGCACCTCATTTTTATTATAGCAAAAAAAATAGAAGTTTTCACTCCTATTTTGTATTAATAATGCCGAATTTTCCATCTTTTCGTTTGTAAAGTACTGAGACACAATCTTCTTCAATATTTTTAAAGATAAAAAAGTCATGTCCCAATAGTTGCATTTGAAGAATTGCTTCTTCTTCATTCATAGGTTTTGTATCTAATTGTTTTCTTTTAACAATCGGAAGTTCTTCTTCATCTTCATTAGTTTCAAAATCAAGATTCATTTCGAAATTCACAACATTTTTATATTTATTATTCAATTTTGCTTTATTTTTAGATATTTGTCTTTCTAGTTTATCAGTTACTAAATCAATAGCACTATACAAGTCATTGCTTGATTGTTCTGCTCTAATAACAAATTTAGAAGTTGGAACCGTTACTTCAATAGATTGTTGATCGTTTTTAACATGAATTTTTACTTGTGCAGTAATTTCATCATTATCAAAATATTTTTCTAATCTACGAAGTTTTTCTTCAATATAATCCTTTATAGCCTCCGTAACTTCAATTTTTTCTCCTCGAATGTTTATTTTCAATATTATCACCATCCTATAAATATTATAACATCTATTTAACTTAAAAACTAGTATTGTTAAATTAAAAAATGCCTTTAGGCATTTTAGATTAATACTTCGTTTTTGCTTGTTTGCATGACATCAACAGCTTGCAGTCCTTTTGAAGTTTCTATTAATTTAAATTCAACTAAATCACCTTCACCAAGGGTCTTGTAACCATCTTTTTTTATTGCGGAATAATGTACGAATATATCATCTAAATTTTCATATTTAATAAATCCATATCCTTTTTCATTATTGAACCACTTAACAGTTCCAACCATAATTCACACCTCTTTTCTTCAATAGTAACTTATCACACTAGCATTAGATTGTTCAACACTTTTCGTAAGCCAAAATTCGACATTTCCTTGTGACGTTTATATCATAACAAATAATTACTATTAAAAAACGAATTGTGCTTTGAAGTATCTTGAATTTGTTCCAATGGTAAATATTGCTTATAGTAAACTAACTTTTTTGCTTTTAAGACAATTTAGACATCTATTTCGGATTTATGAGTTTTACACAAATAAGGAATTGTTAATCCAGTATCAAAGGTTATTGTACTATCTTTCCAATTATATTCCTGAACTCGCTGTTTATTTACTATACAACACCGATGTACTTGAATAAATCTAGAATCAAGCATATTTAGTATTTCGTCTATGCTTAAGGATATATAGTTTTGAGAATTTTCAGTTACTAGCAAAAGTTTTCTTTCTTTTTTATCCCTTACTATATATAAAATCTTTTTATAATATATTTTTAAATCTGAAGTTCTATTTTTATATGAAAAAACATTGTTATCAAATTTTTTACTAATAATTTTTTTAAGAGCTTTTTCTACTCTTTGTTCCATATCATTAAACTTTTCAATAAATTCATATACGTTTGGTATATTTCTATGAACTATTTCAAACATTTTATCATGATTAGTAATAAAAATAATTTCACTATTCCAATCGTCTTCTTTAATTTTTTTAGCAATACTTATTCCAGAAATGGATGAAGATAAATTAATATCTAAAATATATATTTTAGCTAAATCAGTATTTTTAATTTCTGATTCTAAATACTCATCATAATTATAATAATCTTTTATATTAATTGTTGTATCGTATTGAATGCCTATTTTACTAACTATACTCTTAATTTTGTTGTGATATTTTTGTTCATCATCAACTATAACAATATCTATCATATTTCTCCTTAGCAACATAGTGTGCTAATAGCAAAATATAACATTTTGAAAAATTAATCAAGTATTAAAAGAGTTATGTTCAATTCGTATTTACTAGCAGTATATAAGTTTCTGGGTTCTCTGTCATGAAAACATGGGATTTAGATGAAACCTTTTCACAATATTCTTCTTTACAGTTATTTCCGTAAATTATAATGTCCTTTTTAGTATTTAAAACACTTTTTATATATTTAATAAGATCACGCTCATTTAAAAAAAAGTTTTTTTCGATAAACTTTAAAGTTGGTTCTTTGTATATGTTGTTATAGTATAAGCAAATATATTCTTTATTAAAAGAAATATAGTCGTACTTTTCTAAATTTAAAACTTCTGATTCTTTTTGGGTATTCACAATTTTAAAATTTAATTTTTCTAAACAATCTTTTAAAGTATTTATATCTTCCTTTGTATAATTATCGTTAATGATGATTGATAAATTTTGATTAACAAAAATATTTATTAATTTTTTTTTAGAAAGTAAACTATTTGTTTCGTGTATAAATTTTTTGGAATCGGCAACTTTACCATACTTTAAAACGTCTTTACTGTAAATAATTTTATATAATTTTTCAGATGGCATCTTTTTATAGTAACAGACGTTATCAACTAAAAATAATTTGTTAGTATTCATTGTATAAAAGAAATACTCTTAATCTTTATTAAGAGTATTTGCATCTGTTTTATAAAATTCTTCTGGATCCATGGTTTTTCCCTTATAATATACTTCGAATAAAAGTGATGTACCTTCATTGTTAATCTTATTTGTTCCGCTTGTGGCTATTTCATCTCCAGCTTTTACTTGGTCATTTACATTAACTTTTATATTATCTAGAGAATAATAAAATGTTGATAAATTGTTACTATGTTTAATTTCAATAACTTTACCTAAGAACTCATCATCTTTGATATTTGTAACTGTTCCATCTAATACTGCTAGTACTGAAAAAGCGTCATTTGCTCCATATAATATTCCTGTATTTTCTAAGTAAGTATTTTCATATTGTATTAAAGATTTTTGTTGAACTTGTTCTTCATCATCTTTACTATAATAATCTCTTATAATAGTTACATTTTCGCTATTATATGGTTCTGTGGGCATTACTTTATCACTAGTGTTACTCATAACAGGTTCTGATTCTTCAATTATAGTACTTACAGTCCTTGTTGGCGTTTCTGGTTTAGTGTTTAACCTTTCATTCATAAATCCTATACCTATAAATATTGCTCCAATTATCATTAAATATAAACTGGGTAAAACAAATGCTTTTAATTTCCTTTTTTTCATTAATTCACCATCCTATTTAAAGTATGGTGTGATTTTATTTAATTATACATTTAAATTTTCAATATTAATATTTTGATAATAATATTTTAAAATCTGGTCATATGTATAACCTTGTTTAGCCATTTCATTGGCACCATTTTGGCTCATACCAACACCATGGCCATATCCTCTAGTGGTAATTTTTATGTTTTCATTAATATCAATATCAAAATCTGTAGATCTTAAATTTAACAATTTTCTTATTGTAGTTCCAGCAAATAAAATGTTATTAACTTTTAAGTTATCAACATGATTTGTAGAATTTCTATTAATATCACTAATAATAATTTGGTTACAGTCTATGTTTAAAAGTTCACAAAATTCTGTCTTTTTGATTTCTTTTATAACTTCATAGTTTTTATTAGTAGTGTCCCATGGAGAATCTACGGATTTTAAATAAGATTTGTCTTCTTGAAATACTGATATAGCATTTTCAGTTTTACCATTACTTAATGAAAAATAATAAGCACATATTACACTATCATTATTTTTCATGACTAAATCATTAGTTTGAATTACGGCCTCTTTTATCTTGTTATAATAAAAATCATAATTATTTTGCCATTTAGTTTTCATTTGTTCTTCGGTATTGTAAGCTTGATCATTTATATTTGCTACTAAATCGTAATCTGTATTGTTATTATTTTTTTTATACATTGCATATGTTCTTGAAGCAATAGCTTGTGCTTTTAAGGCCTCTATTTCAAATGATGCAGGCATTTCCGCTGCTACTACACCAATAATATATTGATTTAATGGTATATCACTTATTTCACCATTATTATTGAGCTTTATAGTTAATTCAGTTTTTTGTTCAGGCAAAAAAAATGTGTTTTTTTCTTTAAAACACATTTTCGTATATATTAACGCTAAAATTAGTATTATTAAAATTAATATTTTATTTTTCATATTATCCTATTGAATTAATAAAATCCCATATAAAATTTGTAGATAAATAACCAAGTGATAACGCAAGTAACATCACTAATACTCTGGCCTCTATTTTTTTGTTTTTTAAAATTAAGGGATTAAAATTAACTCCTGATAAAGCATATACACTTAAGGATGTAAGTATGACATATAAATATATTTTAACCATTAAAGTTCCCCATTTTCATATGCAATAATCTTATTTACTCTTCTTAAGTGACGTTCTTCATTAGGATCTTTTGTATTAATAAATGTATCGATAATTTCTTTGGCTATATTTATATCTAAATTAGCTCCAAAAGTTATTATATTAGCACCATTATGATTCTTAGCTTTAAATGCATCATCTTTGTTAACTACCCTAGCTGCTCTTATTCCTTTTACTTTGTTTGCAGCTATACTCATACCAATTCCATTACCGCAAATTAAAACACCTAAGCATTTTTGTTCAACAACCAATTGGCAAAGTTTAAAGGCAAAATCAGGATAATCATCTGTTTCAAAATTATTAATTCCTATTTCACTTACTTCTATACCATTATTTTCTAAATAATCTATTAATTCTTGTTTTATTTTTACTCCATTATGATCTGAGGCTATAAAAATTTTCATTTAATCATCTCTCCTTAATATAAGTATACTATATTTTTGGAATAAAAAAAGCAGAAAATTATTCTGCCTTTTGATCTTTACTTAATCCATATTTACGATTAAATTTTTCAATATTTCCAGTTTTCTTTACTTTTGCTTGGCTTCCTGTATAGAATGGATGACATTCACTGCATACTTCAACAAAAATGTTTTCTTTTGTTGAACGAGTTTTAAATGTTGCTCCACATGCACATGTTACAGTAGCTTCTTTAACATCTGGATGAATATTTGCTTTCATTGATACTCTCCTTCCGCCATACCAAGTTCATGGTATAGATTTGTTTGTCTAATGTATTATAACATATTTTTAATAGTTATCAATGATTTTTTGAAATATTTTACGTTGAACTTCTTCATTATTTATATTTTCTTTTCCAATATCTGATATATCTACGTAATTTACTTTATATTTGTAAGATATTTTTTCTAACCAATTATTTATATCTTTAATTTTAGGATTATTGCCACTTAAACCAATAATATAAACTTTATCTTTTTTTAATTGCGCAATACTTCTTACAAGTTTATCCATATTATATATATAAAGATTAATGTTGCCACCATTTTCTAATTCATCCATTCCAATAAATAAAATTATAATATCAGATGATGAAATAGCTTGTTTAATTGTTGTTTTATTATTAAATTCATTTTTGTTTATTACTTGTATTAGTTCTTCTGTTTTAATATTGTCTATAGCATATTCTAAATTATAGTTTTCTAATTTATTGATACTTGAAAAATGTTTTTTCAAATACATATTGTACCCCATTTTAGAGTAAGAATCACCAAGACTAATAATGTTTATTTTATCATTTTGCAAACTTAGATAAATTAATATTGAAAGAATCATACCAATTAATATTATTATAAATAAAATATATTTTCTTTTCATATTCACTCCAAAATAAAAAAATGTAGATTTCTCTACATTATATTTCTATTATATTAATTTTAGCACCTACTTTAGATAACTTTTGGATGATTCTTTCATAACCTCTTAATATATGATCCGCATCTGAAATTCTAGTTTCTCCCTTAGCAATAAGTCCAGCTAATACCAAAGCTGCACCACCTCTTAAATCAGTAGCGGTAATATCCGCTCCAATAAGATTTACTGGGCCTTTAATTTCAGCATGGGTGTTATCTAAAACTTTTATATCTGCCCCTACTTTTATTAATTGTTTTACGTGCATCATTCGATTTTCAAAAATAGTTTCATCAAAATATGATATGCCTTCAGCTTGGGTTAATAAAACTTGGATAGGCTGGCCTAAATCAGTTGGAAAACCTGGATAAACTAAAGTCTTAACATTTACTGGTTTTATATGATCACATTTGCTTATATATATTTTGTCTTGATCTAATTTGTATTTTACGTTCATCTCTGTTAACTTATTTAATAATGCTTCTAAATGTTTAGGAACTACTCCTTCAATACAAAGGTTGTCACCAATTAAAGCTCCTATAATGACATATGTTCCTGCTTCTATTCTATCTGGTATAACTGTAATATCGTGAGGATGTAGCTTTGGCACTCCTTCTATAACTATAGTACTACTACCTGCACCAGTAATTTTAGCTCCCATGCTGTTTAAAAATTCGGCAATGTTAACTATTTCTGGTTCTCTTGCAGCATTCGTAATAGTGGTAATTCCTTCAGCTAGTACTGAGGCTAGTAATATGTTAATTGTAGCTCCAACTGAGGCAAAATCAAGATTTATTGGAGCACCAATTAGTTTTTCAGCATCTAAGATATATTTATCTTTATCTTTGGTTATTGTCGCTCCGAGAGCTTCAAATCCTTTTAAATGTAAATTTATTGGTCTACTTCCTATATTGCATCCACCAGGTAAATAAACTTCCGCATGTTTAAATCTTCCTAATAAAGCCCCCATAAAATAATATGATGCTCTAAGTGATCTACTTAAATTATCAGGTATTGTGGCATTTTGTAAATTAGTTGTATTTACAATTAATTCGCTAGGGTTATGGCCATTTTCCACCTTTGTCCCTAATAAATTCATAATTTGTATTAACGCGTCTTTATCTGAAATATTTGGAACATTATTTATCTTAATTGTTCCTTGTGATAATAAACAAGCTGGGATTAGTGCAACAACATTGTTTTTTGCACCACCAATTTTAATGTTTCCTGAAAGTGTGTTACCACCTTCTATAATAATTTGCTTCATATACTTCTCCTCCAGCTATCATCTTAACTATATTAGTTTTTCGCTAATTTGTCAAACGTAACTACTTTAATATATGTATAATGCCTAGGAAAAGCAACAGTAAAATTCCGACAATTTTAAAATTTTTTTCAAACAAATTTGATAGATACTTACTTAAAAATACTCCGCTTAATGTAATTAGGGAACTACAAATAGAAAACACTACACCACATAAAAGTATATTATATTGATTTACATACAATGCCATGCCTAATGAAAAACTATCTAAACTAACACTAATGGCAATACTGATGATTGTAAATAAAGAAAGACTTTTAGCTTGGCGATTTTCTTTTAAATTAAAAATTGATATTACACCTATAAATAATAAAACTATTCCCATAAAAACATTGGTATTAAAAGTAACTATTTTTTCTATTTTAGAAGCTAAAAATCCACCACATAAGGGCATAATAAGATGAAATATGCCAACAACGGCACATAATACAAGTTCTTTTTTCTTATTATTTATTTGCCAACCGATGTTTAGAGCTACAGAAAAAGCATCAATAGATAAAATAATTCCTAATAAAAATATATATAATAATTTAATCATAGTTTATTTTATTATTAATTGTATTTATTTAGAATTTTATTTATATAAAAATCATATTTAACTTCTGATAAATTATTTTTTTCAGCCTCAATTAAACAAAGAGGAGGAAATAAAACACACCACCAGTTGTCTCCTAAACCATTACCTAAAGTTATTACAAGTGATTCATATTTCCCTGCTTCATATGTATTTCCATTATACTCTTTTTGGGGAAATTCATTTAATCCGAAGTTTATTTTGTATGGTATGTTATAACCATCAAGTTTATTTTTAATAGTTTTTAGATTGGAGTTTATATATTGACGGGTTGTGTTAATATCGGTTGAGTTTTGCTCAATAGTCTTTAATTCTTTTAATAAATCATTACGAATATTTAACTTTAAAGCTTGATCCTTTGCCTCATTTGATGAAGCTATAATTCTAAAACGAATTGAATCTTTGGGTATTTTTAAATTATTTGAGTTTTCTTTTTGAAATAATAGACAAATTACTGTTAAACAAAATAAAAAAAATATAAATTTTTTCATTATCTCACCTACATTAATAATGTTATAATTCATATTTTTTATTCACTGGTTATAAATAAAAACCTATTCTTATTATTAAAGTCTTTTTCTATGGTTATGTGAGCAGATGGTAAATATTTATTAGCAATAGCGTCTATTTGTTCTGCTTGTGTGTCACCGCATTCAAAGGCAATTAAATATTTATTATTTAAATTATCTTTTATATAACTTAAAATTGCTTCATAAAATTCTAATCCATCATTTTTAGCATATAAAGCTTGTTTTGGTTCATATTTTACAGGTTCAGCAATTGGCTCATCAAATTTTATATATGGAGGGTTAGAAATGATACAATCATATTTTCCTTCTATGGGATTTAGTATATCTTTTATATAAAAATTTATTAAACTTTGATTAGCTTTGGCATTTATTTTTGCAACTTCTATAGCCTTTTTGGAAATATCATAAGCATCAATCTCACAATTCAATTTATGTTGTAAAGTAATAGCAATGCAGCCACTTCCTGTACATAAATCTGCAATTTTAATACTTTGATTAGGAAAAATTTTGTTTATATATTTCAAAGTTTTATCCACTAATAATTCAGTTTCAAATCTAGGTATAAGAACATTTTCATTAACTTTAATGGTTAGGCCACAAAAATCAACATCGCCAATAATATATTGTACTGGGTAATTTTGATGTAATTTTTCTAAAGCTTCTGGTTGTTTTTCTTTTGTGACATATTTTTTTATTAATTCAAGTTCATTCATTAAGCGTCAAATGATTCTCCTGCTAGCTTTAATTTTAAATCCTCAGTTATCAATGCGTCTATAATTGGATCTAAATTACCATTCATTACTCTATCTAATTCCATAATTGAAAAATTAATTCTATGATCAGTTACTCTATTTTGTGGATAATTATAAGTTCTTATTTTTTCAGATCTATCACCTGTACCAATTTTTGATCTTCTTGCAGCTCCAGTTTCCATTTCTTTTTTATGATTTTGTTCATCAAGCATCTTGATTTTTAACATTTTCATGGCACGTTCTTTGTTCATTAATTGACTTCTTTCAGTTTGACAAGTAACTACTATGCCAGTTGGCACATGGGTTATTCTAACTGCAGAATTTGCAGTATTTACTGATTGTCCTCCAGCTCCACTTGAGTGATATACATCTATTTTTAAATCTGACTCTTTAATATCTACTGATACATCTTCTACTTCTGGCATAACAAGTACTGTTGCTGTTGATGTATGAACTCTTCCTTGTGTTTCGGTTACTGGTATTCTTTGAACCCTATGAGATCCACTTTCGTATTTTAATTTTGAATAAACTCCAGAGCCTTTAATCATGCATTCTATTTGAGAAAAACCGCCACTTGTTCCTTCAACTTCGTGAATTACTTCGATTTTCCAACCGTTTTTTTCTGCATAGTATGAATACATTCTAAATAAATCTCCGGCAAAAATATTGGCTTCATCTCCACCAGCTGCCCCTCTAATTTCCATTATTATATTTTTCTCATCATTTTCATCTTTAGGAACTAATAATACTTGTAATTCGTTGTACATTTTTTCATCTAATTCTTGTAAACGAGGGATTTCTTCTTCAGCCATATCTTTTAGTTCAGGATCATTTAACATTAATTTAGCATCTTCTAAATCTTCTTTATTTTTATTATAATTTTTGTACACATTAACAACTTGTTCTAGATCACTTTGCTCTTTAGATAACTTTTTTACTTGATTAAAATCACTTAAAACTTCAGGATCAGATAATTGTTTTGTTAATTCTTCATATTTTTGTTTTATACTTTCAAGTCTATTAAACATAATTCCTCCTAGTAATTTTATTATATCAGATATATCTAATTAAAAACAAGCCACTATGAGCTTGCTTCTTCATCTTCATCTATAACTACTAAATCAGATAAATCATCTTCTTCTACATCGTCATCAGAATTATCGTCATCGTAGTACATATTGTCCTCATCGCTTGATTCTTCAATTTCTTCTTGAGCTAAATCTTCTTCTAATTCAAATCCGCCATCCTCATTATCTTCAATAGTAATATCTGGATGATGTCTAGTTTGCAAATCCCAATATCCGTTTGCAAGCATTACAAATTTTTTGTTTGTTGATAATAATTCAAAAAAATCAGTAATATGATCTGCAAATTCATTTTCATCATAACCTAGTAACTTACAAACTTTGCTAAATAAAGTTTGTATTTTCATTTTTTTATCTGATTCTTGTAATACTAATAGAGCTATTTCATCATAACTCATGGACTCTAATTCTTCTTTTGAATAGTCTTTTAATTTCATAATTTATCTCCTTACATTTTTTCGGGTGGTATTACCCCAATTAAATTTAACGCATTATTGATAGTTATTTTTGTTGCGATTAATAAAGTTATATAAGCTTTTGTTGTTTCATCATTGTCTGTTATAACTCTAACTTTATCATAAAATGAATGAAAACTAGTTGCTAAATCATGAATATAATTTGTTATTAAGTGTGGCATTTCTTTCGTTGCAGATGAAATTACTACATCTTTAAATTCGTATATTTTTTCCATTAATTCAGTAGTATTTTCATTATCTAATATGTCTATGTTTACTCCATTTAATTCTTTGTTATAACTTCTTAATATGCTACTAATTCTAGCATATGCATAACAAACGTAATAAACTGGGTTTTCGTTTGATTTTTCTTTAGCTAAATTTAAATCAAAATCCATTTGAGTATCTAGACTGTTTTTTGAAAAATAATATCTAGCAGCATTTACACCTATTTCATTAATTAAATCATTTAATGTAACGGATTTTCCTGACCTTTTACTCATTTTTACTATTTCGTTATTTTCTTTTAATCTTACTAATTGTAACAATTTAACTTCTAATTTATCAGGATCTAAATCTAAAGCTTTTATACTACTTTTAAGTCTATTTACATAGCCATGATGATCTGTTCCTAAAACGTCAATCATCTTGTTATATCCACGTTTATATTTATCTAAATGATATGCTATATCTGGTAATAAATATGTATATGTTCCATCTTCTTTTTGTAAAACATGATCTTTATCATCATATATTTCTGAGCATTTAAACCATTTTGCTCCATCTTTTTCATATATATAACCTTTTTTATCGTATTCTGTGATAATATCTTGTAAATTATACTCTTTTCTTATATTTTTTTCGCTGGTAAAGATATCATAATCGATTCTATACTCATGTAAATCTTTTTTGATTTGGTCTAATAAATAATTAATTCCAGCCTCTTTAAATAAATCGATATCTTCATCAATTCTATTTTCATGGTTTTCTTTTAATTTAGTGGCTATTTCAATTATTTCTTTACCATGGTACCCGTTTTCAGGAACCTCACAATCCTCATTAAATAATTGTTTATATCTTGCTTGAATCGAAAGAGCTAATTTATCAACTTGATTTCCAGCATCATTTACATAATATTCTTTTGTAACATCATATCCTGAAAATTTTAAAATTCTTGCTAATGAATCTCCATAAGCTCCTCCTCTGGCATTACCTATATGTAATATACCTGTAGGATTTGCACTTACAAACTCTATATTTACTTTCTTTCCTTCACCAATATTGTTTTTTCCATAATTTTCTTTTAATTCAAGAACATTTTTAATATTATCCAGTAAATAATCATTTTTGACATAGAAATTTATAAATCCTGGTGATGCTACTTCAACTTTATCTAAATTTGATAAATCTAAATTTTTAATTATTTCACTAGCTATCTGTAGTGGATTTTGATGTAATTTACCAGCTAATTTCATAGCTATATTACTAGAATAATCTCCATTATTTTTGTTTTTTGTTTTCTCAACCATTATTTTTTCAGGTTCTAAACCTAAAGACTCAATTGCTTTTTGGATTTTCTTTATTAATTGGTCTTTCACAATATCACTTCTTTCAATAAAATTACTATCTTTTTTTGTTCTTCTCCTAAAGAGTATTCTAAGATGATTTTTTCATCTTCTATATTTATATCTGCAGGTATTTCGAACTTGCCCGCCGTTAATTGTTCATATTTTATTTCACATAATTTTTCAACAAAATCTATTATCATTTCATAATCGCTTGTTTTTCTGTGATATTTTTTTTCTTTTAAATATATTGTATTTTCTTCAAAAGTTAGTTTTTCGTTCGGAATAAAAATTCCATCTATCTGTGTTTTTTCAAATTCTTTGTTGTTATTTGTAAATATTTCATAATCTATTTTACAATTCAAAAGCGTCACCTCGCTTTTTTTCTAGAACATTATAACATAAGATTTATTTATTTCAAGTACTTTTTTTAAAAATATTATTACAAGCATTTTTCAAGGATAACTAATGGTAAAATGAATTACTATATAAATGTTATTTTTAGCATAAAAAACCATTTATATAATTATTATGTAGCATATTTTTAAGTATTTTTAGGCATACTATAATCAGGTGACTCGATGAAAAGACTTAGATTTGCATGGAAAACTTGTGTTTTTTTATTTTTCTCTTTTATCATTATTATGACAGGTTTATATTTATATGCTTATTTAAGTCCTAAATTAGATATTAAAACTTCTGGAAGTTATATGTTATTTGATGACAAAAATAATCTTGTATATCAAGGTTCTAAATCTGGACAATGGGTTAATCTTGATGATGTTAGTCAAAATTTAATTAATGCAGTTATTTCCGTTGAAGATAAAGGTTTTTATAAACATCAAGGATTTGATTATTTAAGAATAGCTAAAGCAATGCTAAATAATATTAAAAATAAAACTATCGTTGAAGGTGCCTCAACAATTTCTCAACAATATATAAAAAATATGTATTTAGAATTCGATAAATCATGGAAACGTAAATTTGAAGAGGCATTTTTGACTTTGAAATTAGAAATGCATTACGATAAGAATGAAATTTTGGAAGGTTATTTAAACACTATTAATTATGGACAAGGAAACTATGGTATTGAAAATGCATCTAAATATTATTTTAATAAATCTTCTAAAGATTTAACATTAGAAGAAGCAATAATGTTAGCAGGTATTCCCAAAAGTCCTTCAAATTATAATCCTGTAACAAATTATGATAAGTGCATTAAAAGAGCGAAAGTCGTAGCTCAAACTATGGTAAAAAATAAGTACTTGACCGAAGAGGAATATAACAATTTATTTAAAGATAAAATTGAAATTTATGGCAAATCTACTGAAAACAATTTGCAAATGTTAATGTATTATCAAGAAGGAGTTTTACAAGAATTAGATAAAATAGGAATTCCTGATAATTTAATTAAGACTGGTGGTTTAAAAATTTATACTTCATTAGATTTGGAAAAACAAAAATATTTAGAAGAATCTATTTTAAATAATTTAAATGTTGATGAACTACAAGTAGCAAGTGTAATTACTAATCCTAAAACAGGAGAAATTAAGGCTTTAACTGGTGGTATGGATTACTCAAAAAGTACTTATAACAGAGCTTTATATTCAAAAAGACAAGTCGGCTCTACTATGAAATCTTTTTTATACTATGCAGCTTTAGAAAACAATCTAACTATGTCTAGTACTTTTTTAAGCGAAGCAACCACTTTTGCATTGTCTAACAATAAAACATATTCTCCTACTAATTTTGGTGGTAAATATGCTAATAAAGAAATTACAATGGCTGCAGCTGTAGCTTTTTCTGATAACATTTATGCTGTAAAAACTAATCTTTTTTTAGGAGTGGACAAAATGATAAACGTTGCAAGATTATCTGGCATAACTGGAGATTTATATGAAGTACCATCTTTGGCATTAGGTACCAGTGAACTTAACTTAATAGATTATGCAAATGGATATAATACTTTTGCTAGCGGTGGTTATAGAAATGATTTATACTTTATAAATAGAATTGAAAACCAAAATGGCGAAGTAATTTATGAACATAAAAATAATTCTAATTTAGTTTTAAATCCTAATTATGTCTATATTTTAAATGAGATGCTTACTAGTACTACTAATAAGGATTTTAAAGATTATACGATTCCTACTGGACTTGTAGTATCTGGTAAATTATCAAGAAAATATTCTATGAAAAGTGGGACAACTAATACAGATTCAGTTGTAGTCGGTTATAATCCTGACTCGCTTATGATGATTTGGGCAGGCTATGACGATAATAGATCTATAGCCACTAATATCGGTTCTAAAGTAAAAAATACATGGGCTGATACAATGGAAAAAATACAAAATGAAAATGTATCTTGGTATGAAACTCCAGATAACGTCGTAGGTTTAATGCTTGATCCTATAAGTGGAAAAATAACAAATAATGATAAACAAACAATGTTTTACTATGTAAAAGGAACTGAGCCTTATGTCAGTTCCTTCGTAAATTCGTCCAATTAATCTTCTAAAGTAATAGTAATAGTTTTTTTATTGTTTTCTACAGAAGTGTTAATTTGATATTTTAAATCTCCTAAAGCATTTTTGATGTTATTTATTATTTTATCATCAATTGGGGATGGGATAGAAAAATCAAGCATCTCTATTTCTTCATCATTAGTACTTTCATTTGTCTTAAAAGAATTATCCGTTATAACTGGTTCTTCAATTTTAAAATTATTGTCACTAGGTGTAGGAGTACTTTCTGGAGTTTGCATATTTACTGCAGTTTCCTCTAAAAAATTAAAGAACTTATTTGGTTTATTATCCACAACATCACTTTCCTTTTCATCAGGATCAATTATTTTTAAAGGAATTATATCCTCTGCTTCTGATTTAATTTTATCAACATTTATATCATTATTTACTGCAGGTATTGAACCCTGTAGTTTTTTGATTTCTTGTTCTAGTTGTTTTACAGTTAATCTTTCATTTATTATTCTATTTAGTAATGTTATTTGATCTTCATGTTTTTCAACTTTTAATAAACTTCTGGCATGTCTTTCGGATATTTTACCTTCAAGTATTGCATTTTGTACTTCATCAGCTAAAGATAATAGTCTTATTTTATTAGAAATAGCTGATTGAGAGACTCCCATTTTTTTAGCTAATTCTTCTTGAGACATATCATTGTTATCTAGTAATGATTTATATGACTTTGCCTCCTCTATTGCACTTAAGTCTTTTCTTTGAATATTTTCAACTATTGCAACTTCGGCGGATTGTTTATCACTCATTTCCGTAATAATTGCCGGCACTTCGGTTAATCCTGCTAACTTAGCAGCTCTATATCTACGTTCTCCAGCTATAATTTCGTATTTTTCCGATTTTTTTCTAAGTACTAGGGGTTGAATTATTCCATGCTCCTTTATGGAATTTGCTAATTCTTTTAACGATTGATCATCAAAAATCAATCGTGGTTGCGCACGATTTGGAATAATTTCTTCAATAGGAATAAATAAAACTTTTGATTCTTCTCCTGTTTCAGTATTCACATTAATTTCCCCTTTATCTTATTTTTATTTTATAATATTTTTATTAAATAATCAATTATTTTAATTCGCTTTTAATAATTTTACTGTAAGGTCTTAGTTTATTAATATCGCTTGCTTTGTATTTTTGAATTTTAATAATTGTTCTTGTACCCATATTATTAGGCAATTGAATACAAATTTTATCAGTAATTTTACAACTCATTTTTTCTATAGTTTTTTCTGATCCTTGAATTTCGTCTTGGTTAATTCCTTTTAAAGCTATAAAATATCCATTGTTTTTTACAAGTGGTATGGATATTTCAGATAAAACTCTTAAATTTGCTACTGCTCTAGCTGTTACTAAATCATAATAGTTAATTTTTGTTTTTGTTAAATTTTCAGCTCGATCATTAATAATTTGGACATTTTTTAAATCTAAGTAATCTACTAACTGTTTTAAAAAAGTAGTTTTTTTGTTATTGGAATCTAATAGAGTTAATTTAATATTTGGATAAAATATTTTTAAAACCATTCCAGGAAATCCTGCACCAGTACCTATGTCTAGTACTTCATTTAAAGTATCTAAATCTATAAGTTTTGTTAAAGTTAAAGAATCATAAAAATGTTTAATAAATACTTCTTGTTCTTCTTTTATTGATGTTAAATTTGTATGTTCGTTGTATTCTAATAAAAATTGTGAATATTTTTTTAAAAGTTCGTATTTATATTCATCGCAAACCAAGTTTAATTCTTTTAATAATTTTTGGAAAGTTTCCCTATTCATGATTTGCGTACTCCTTTTTTAAATAAACTGCTAAGACTGCTATATCTGATGGATTTACTCCGCTTATTCTAGTCGCTTGAGCTATGGAAATAGGCCTAACTTTATTTAATTTTTGTTTTGCTTCACTTGCTAAGTTTTTTATAGAATTATAATCAATATCTTCAGGTATCTTCTTACTTTCTAGTTTTCTTAACTTAGCAGCTTCAGTATAAGCTTTTTTAATATATCCTTCGTATTTTGTTTCTATTTCTACTTGCTCTTTTACCTCCTTAGGATAATCAATTTTTATTAATTGTTCTAATAAATCCATAGTTATTTCTGGCCTTTTTAAAAAATTAATTGCATAATCTGTTTTTAAGGAAGTTTTTATATTAGCCTGTTCTAAAATATTTTTTATTGTTTCAGTTACTTTAATCTTAGTGGTTGATAAATATTGTTTTAATTCTTCTATTTGTTGTTTTTTTAATTGAAAATTTTCATATTGTTTTTCAGTTATAGTCTTAAATTCGTGAGCATATTCTCTTAATCTTAAATCAGCATTATCATGACGAAGTAATAATCTAAATTCAGCTCTTGATGTAAGCATTCGGTATGGTTCAATTGTTCCTTTAGTAACTAAATCATCAAGCAATACACCTATATATGCTTCATCTCTTTTTAGAATAAATGGGGATTTATTTTGTAGTTTCAAAACTGCATTTATACCTGCTACAATACCCTGTCCTGCGGCCTCTTCATATCCACTTGTACCATTAATTTGCCCTGCAGTAAATAAATTTTCAATAATTTTATTTTCTTCGCTTGCTTTAATTTGAATTGGATCTATGGCATCGTATTCAATAGCATAAGCATATTTAGTTATCTTAGCATTTTCTAAGCCCTTTAAACTATGAACCATTTTTTCTTGAATATCTTCTGGCATGCTTGTAGAAAAACCTTGGATATACCAATCTGAATAGTAATCACTTTCAGGTTCTAAAAATAATTGATGTCTTTCTTTATCTTTAAATCTAACAATCTTATCTTCAATTGATGGACAATAACGTGGGCCTATACCGGTTGCGTATCCTCCATACATTGCACTTTTATCTAAATTATCTCTAATAATTTTATGAGTTTTTTCGTTTGTATAAACTAGATAGCAACTTCTTTGGTTTTTAGGGTCATAATTTGGTTCATCATCAAATGAAAAAGTATAAGCTTTATTATCACCTTTTTCTTCTTGTAACTGAGAAAAATCTATTGAAGATGCTTCGATTCTTTCTGGGGTTCCCGTTTTTAATCTTAAAATATTTAAACCATATTTTTTTAAATTATCTGATAAGTGGTTAGATCTATCTTCTCCATGAGGACCTCCAGGATGATTTTTAGAACCAATTAGTATATTTGATTTAGTGTAAGTTCCTGTTGTTAATATTACTGCTTTACTAGTTATTTTTTCATTATTATCAAGGATTACGCCACATACCTTATTATTATCGATTATTAAATCTTCCACTTTTCCTTCTTTTATAGTTAAATTATCAGTATCTTTTAAGGCCTTCAACATATTTTTAGGATATGTAATTTTATCAGCTTGTGCTCTTAGACATCTAACTGCTGGACCTTTAGAACTATTTAACATTTTCATCTGAAATTGTGATTTATCGGCTATCTTTCCCATTAATCCACCTAAGGCATCAACTTCTCTTACTATTACACCTTTAGATGTACCTCCTATTGAAGGATTACATGGCATATCAGCAATATTTTCTATCCTTAATGTAATTAATAAAGTTTTCATTCCCATTTTGGCGGCTATGTGGGATGCTTCACATCCAGCGTGTCCTCCACCAACAACTATAATATCATACATTTTTTCATCTACTTTCCTAGGCAAAAATTACTAAAGATTGTATCTACTAACTCATCAGCATAATTAGCACCTATAACCTCTCCTAAGTAATTCCATGCATTTTTTATATCTATTTCTATTAAATCTACTGGTACTGACTCTTTCAAAGACATAGCGTTTTCTATTGATGTTAAAGATTTTTTAATTAAACTTAACTGTCTTATATTTGATATATAAGTCATATCTTTATTTACTATTTTATTTAATGAAAATTTAGAAATTATTTTTTCTTTTAATGGTCTTATGGCTTCTAATGATTTGGTATTACCAATTACAATGTCATATGTTTTTTCAATATTTACAATATTTTGAATATCCGTTTTATTTATAAACACTATCGCATTATTTTTATTATTTATTAGTTCAAGTAAATCTTTATCTTCCTTTTCTAGAATATTACTTCCATCTAAAACTAAAATTACTAAATCAGCTTTATTTATTACTTCTATACTTTTATTTACACCAATTTTTTCTACTACATCGTCTGTATCATGAATTCCTGCAGTGTCAATGAAATCTACTTGTACTCCATTTAATGTTATGGATCCTTCAACTATATCTCTTGTTGTTCCAGCAACGTCTGTTACTATTGCTTTTTGTTCATCTAATAAAGTATTTAATAAACTACTTTTACCCACGTTTGGTTTACCTATTATAGCTATTTTTATTCCGTTTGATACTATTCGTCCATTTTCTGAATCTTTTAATATTTGTTTTAAGGAGTTTTTTATATCTTTTAAATTGTCTGTTAATAATTTGTTTGTAACTTCTAATTCATCAGTGTATTCAGGATAATCTATATTTACTTCTATGTTTGCTAATATTTTTGCTAATTTATCCCTTAAACTAACTATTTCTTCATTTATTTTACCATTTACTTGGTTTATTGCTAGTGTTCTCGCGGCATCTGTTTTAGCTACAATTAATTCATTTACTGCTTCTGCTTGAGTTAAATCAATTCTTCCATTTAAAAAAGCTCTCTTGGTAAATTCCCCTGGTTCGGCTAACCTTGCTCCATGCTCAATTAACAAACTAAGTATTTTGTTTGTTGTATTGATACCACCATGACAATTTATCTCGATAATATCTTCTTTCGTATAGGTTTTAGGAGATAACATTATCATTAATAATACTTCATCTATTATATTTTCTTTGTCTACTACGTGACAATAATTTATTGTGTGGCTTTTAAGGGATTTTAAATCTATATTTACTATTTCATTTGTTATGTTTATTGCTTCAGGTCCGGACACTCTAACTATTGAAATAGCACCAATTCCTGGACTTGTAGATATAGCACATATTGTATCATTCATAGTATCACTTCTTTTCTCGGGGGTATTATAGCAAAAAATATCTAAAATTACAATGCATTAAAAAAGAGTAGATTTTTCTACTCTGGTTCAATTACAACATGTCTTTTTGGTTCTTCACCTTCACTGTGAGTTGTTACTCCTTTAAAGTCAGTTAAGGCATTGTGAATTAATCTTCTATCATATGATGTCATATTTTCTAAAATAGCTTTTGTTTTGGTTTTAGCTACATCTTTAGCTGTTTGCTTTGCTAAACGAATTATTTTTTTATCTCTTATTTCTTTATAATTTTCTACATCTAAAATTACACGTAGTTGGCAATTAGTTTCTAAAAGTATTTTTTGTCTAACTAATACTTCTAAGGCTTTTAAAGTTTGACCATTTTTTCCTATTAAGATTTGATTATTATTAGAATACATTTTTATTATTTTATAATCATCTTTATTTTTTATTTCAAATTTTACTTCTAATCCTAAATTAGTTATTAATTCGTTTAAGTAAGATTTAATCATTTCGTAAACATCATCTTTTTTAATAATTGTTACTTCGTAAGAATCACTTTTGAAAAGTTTACCTTTTTTTAATTCACTTGAATATAAAATGTCATCCTTTGTTAGATTACTTTCATTATAAAATTGTTCTAGTATTTCTTCGACTGTTTTACCTTCTTTAATTATTTTTTCCATACTTCATGCCTTCTTTTTCTTTTAATTTTTGTGTAACCCTTTTTTTGTTCTTTTTTTCTGGTTTACTACCAGTTATTTGATTAACAATAATTGTTTGAACTGAGATAAATGCATAAGTTATTATCCAGTACAATCCTACTGCAGTTGGAAGACTAAAAGATGTAAATAAAATCATTACGGTCATTACTTTTGTCATCATAGACATCTGTTTTTGAGCATCTGCTCCTTGAGTAGTCATAGATTGACTCATTGAATATTTAAATGAAAAATATGTTGATAATCCTATTAAAATTACTAAAATTAAATATGAGTAATGGCCTTTGGAAATACCCACATATGGTGTCATACCCAAATTCCATCCAAATAATGATTGTTGATAAATTGTTGGTATTCTATAAATAGCTTGTAGAAAAGCAAAGAAAATTGGTAATTGAATAAATGCAAGAAGGCATCCAAGAACCGGGCTAACTTTATACTTTTTATAAACCATCATAGTTTCTTGAGACTTCATCATTAATGATTCATTATCGGTTCTATTTTGATATTTCTTTTCAATCTTTTGAATTTCTGGTGCAGCTTTTTGCATGTTTTTACTTTGTTTTTGACTTCTTACTTGTAGTGGTAATAATATCACTCTTATTAAAAGTCCAATTATTATTAATGATATACCTAAATTATTAACAACGTTTCCTAGTTTGATTATTAAATAAGCTAAAGGTTTAACAAATAAAAATTGCCACAAACTTGTTGATTCATTTGAAGTAATTTTAAATTCTTCACAATTTGGTAATTCTTCCATCTTAATATCTAGTTGATCATTATATTTTTCATATAATTCATATAATTCTGTATTTTCTTCGGGCTTACACATTATATTTTTCTGTAACATCTGCCCTGTTTCTTCGTATTTTACTATTTCATTATTTTCATTTTTTAAATAATTATTCTTTCCGCATCCGGATGTTAATAAAATACAAATTACTAACATTAATATTTTAATTTGTTTTTTCATTATTCTCCTTTTTCAAAGTTAACTGCAATGTTTCGTCTAATTTAGAAAAATCTGCATTTAAACTTTCTTTCCTTATTATTATAATATAATTTGTTTTATTTTTAAATAATAATTTATTATTATCAATAATATTACGATATCTTCTTTTTAATGCATTTCTAATTACTGCATTTCCAACTTTTTTTGATACTGCCACTCCGAATAAAGTTTTATTAACATCATTTTCTTTTGAACATAAAACAAAATATTTTGTCTTTACTTGCTTGCCATTTTTAATAATATCATCAAAACTTTCATGACGTTTTATCATTTCGGTTCTTTTCATTATATATATACACCTTTTTTCTAAAAAAAAACACATCAAAAATTAATGTGTTAAAACTTTACGACCTTTTTTACGACGTCTATTAACAATGCCTGTACCTGCTTCTTTTCTTGCAAAAAAGCCATGAGTTTTAGCTGTTTTTTTCTTATTTGGTTGCCATGTTCTTTTCATAAAAGCAATCACTCCTTTTTTATAGCTTTTTTATTATATTATTAAAAGTTGTAAAAAGTCAAGGAAAATTAAATATTTTTACTTATTAACACAATTAACAACAATTAACAAACATCTTATAAACATATTAACATATTAACAAACTCCTTTTTAAAAATTTTGTTGATATGTGTTGATAACTTAAATATATCTAGATTTTACCTATGTTTTTTTGTTGATAAATATGTTAATATATGGTTTATAACTTAATTGTTTTAAAAATTACTTTCATTTTTTGTTAAAATGTTTTACAATTTAGTTGGATTAATGGTTAGTGGGGTGAGGTAATGAAAACTGACGAAATCTTTAAAACTTTTTTAAATGATATTGAAAATGTTGTTCCACCTAGTTCTTTTAATATATGGTTTAAAGATTTAGAGTTAGTTTCAATAGACTCTGATACCATAACGATTAAAATTCCAATGGAAATACATCGTAAATTACTAACCACAACTTATTATGAAATTGTTCAACAAGCTTTTTATGGAATACTTGGAAAAGATTATAAAATTAAATATGTTTTAGAAAAAGAAATAGAAGAAATTAATGTAGCTCCAAAAATAGAGCAAAAGGAAGAAATAGAGTGGAATACTAATTTAAATCCAGATCTTACTTTTGAAAACTTTGTAGTTGGAGATTCTAATAGATTGGCATTTGTTGCAGCTAAGTCAGTAGCGGCGGCACCTGGCACTATTCACAATCCTTTGTTTATGTATGGAAGAAGTGGACTTGGCAAAACTCATTTAATGCATGCAATAGGAAATTATATAACCACACATAGTGATAAAAAAGTTCTTTATACCACAAGTAATGATTTTAGAACAGATTATACTGGGATTGCCAATGTAAATAGGGGAATTGATAGTATTAATTATGCCAATGAATTTAAGAATAAATATCGTAATGTTGATATTTTGTTGATAGATGATATACAGTTTTTAGTAGATAGTGAAAGGACACAGCAAGAATTTTTCCATACTTTTGAAGCTCTTCATCAGGCTAATAAGCAAATTGTTATCACATCAGATAGATCTCCAGATGATTTAAAAAAGATTGAAGAGAGATTAAGAAGTCGTTTTATGTGGGGACTTCCAGTAGATATTTATCCACCAGATTTTGAATTAAGATGTGAAATTATTAAGGCGAAAATAAAAAATACAAGCATTGAAAATAAAATAAATAAAGATGTTATTGAGTTTATTGCAAATAATGCATCTTCAGATGTTAGACATATTGAAGGTACATTAAATAGATTAATGGCCTATACAGCGATGATGATTCCAGAAAAAATTACTTTAGAATTTGCAATAGAAGCATTAAAAGACTACGTTAATAACAATATATACGCTGATAATTCTATTGGTGGAATTCAAAAGGTTGTAGCAGATTATTTTAAAATAACTGTGGATGACTTAAAGAGTAAAAAAAGAAATAGCAAAGTAGTAAGACCAAGACATATAGCAATGTTTTTATGCAGAATGGAAACTGATGAAAATTTAGCTAAAATAGGTTTAGAATTTGGGGGGAGGGATCATTCAACTGTAGTAGCAGCTGTTGAAAAAATGAAATATGATTCAGAACATGATGATAATTTGAAAAAAATGTTGAAAGAAATTAAAGAAAAGTTATAATATGTTGATAAGTGTTATTAAGTTTTTTAAGAAATATTAAAGAAAAATGAACTTATTTAATGACTTATCAACATTATCAACGTTATAATAATAATAAATTTAAGAAAGAAGGAGAAAAGATGAAATTTACAATTGAAAAAAATATTATTTTAGAAGCGTTAAACAACGTAACCAGAGCATTATCACAAAAACTAACAATTCCCGTTTTAAGTGGAATTAAATTTGAATTAAACGATGAAGGACTTTATTTAACTGCTAGTGATTCAGAACTAACTATTAAGTGTTTTATTCCAGAAAAAGATATTAAACATATTGATGGAAAAGGAATTGTTATTATTCAAAGTAAATATATTTTAGATATAATAAAGAAAATGCCTTCAGATATAATTAATTTTGAAAAAAATGATGAATTAAAAATAAAGATATCAACAGATAGTAACGAATATATGTTAAATTGCTTTAATCCTGATGATTATCCAAATATTGTTATAGAAGAAAGTAAAGAATCAATACAAGTACAAGCTCAAGTTTTAAAAGAAATTATTAATCAAACTAGTTATGCTATGTCAACACAAGAAGTTAGACCATTATTAACTGGATTAAATATGAAAATAACTGGAGATATCTTAGAATGTATTGCAACAGATTCTTATAGATTATCTAAAAAAGTAGTAAATGTGGAAAACTCTAAAGAAATAAACATGAATGTAGTAATTCCTGGTAGAAATATTAATGAATTAGAAAAAATATTGGAAGATACTGATAAAATTGTAGAAATTCATATTTTTAATAATAAATTATTGTTTATATATAATAATATAATGATTCAAAGCAATTTGTTAAGTGGACAATATCCACAAACTAGTCATTTTATTCCTAATGATTTTGCTTATATGATTAATTTATCTTTAAGAGATTACTTTGATGCTATAGATCGTGCGGCTTTACTTGCTCAAAATAAAGATAAAAACATAGTTAAAATGAAAGTCCAAGATAAAGAAATGGTTATTTCCAGTGGTGCTGTTGAAATAGGAAAAACTGAAGAAACATTAAAAATTGATAGTAATAAAAAAGAAAAAATTGAAGTATCATTTAGTTCAAAATATATGTTAGATGCTTTAAAAGTTATTAAAGATGATAATATTTTATTATTAATGAACGATGATGATAAACCAATTCTTATAAAACCAGTAAATGATGAAAATTTAACAGAGTTAATCTTACCAATAAAAACATTTTAATAACATTTTTTATAAATGTTATTTTTTTTGACAATTTTTTTCAAAACAAGTAATTATTATATAGCGTATTTCAGGAGGGATTATGATTAATTATATTGTAAATAAAGATACGCTTATGTTGATTAGTGAAGATAATAATGGAGTAATTTATACTAAAGATGGAAAGATAGTTATTAACAAGTTACCAACAGATATTATTAAAACTAGTTGCCTATATTATGGAAGTACATTAGAAGGCAGAATGAAATTTACTAAAGATGTTTTAGGTGTTACATATAAATGTCCAATAGTAGTTAGCGAAACTGATAACTTAATAATGTTTCCTACAAGTTGTTATAAGGATAAAAATTGTTGTTGGATATGTTTTAACCAAATATTAAATTATTATATGCTTGATAAATATAAGATAAAATTAGTATTTAAAAATAATAAAGAAATATTAATTGATTTACCTATAGGTACACTTGAAAAGCAAATATTAAGATCTTCTAGATTATTTGCTATTTTAAATAGTCGAAAACAACAAAATTTGGTTTAAAAATTGTTATTTATATGTTATAATTAATATGTGTATAGGAGTACCTAAAGCACCCAAATTTTTAATACAGAGTATTTTAGAGGGTAAATATGAAAATTCAGAATATAAAATTAAAAAATTTCAGAAATTATGAAAGTTTAAATATTAATTTTGATTCAAATGTAAATTTAATATATGGAAAGAACGGTACTGGAAAAACCAATATTGTTGAAGCTATATATTATTTGGCTCTTACAAAATCTTTTCGTGTTAATAATGATAGACTTTTAATGAAAAAAGGAAGTCTATCTACAACAATTGAGGGTAGTGTTATAACTGATTTAACCACTGATTATAAAATATGCCTTAATGATAAAGGTAAAAAAACGGAAATAGATGGAAATAAACAGGATAAAATAAGTGATTATGTTTCAAATATTAATGTTGTTTTATTTCAACCTGAGGATACAAAAATAATTAGTGATGCACCTAGTTATAGAAGAAGGTTATTAAATATTGAGATTAGTCAACTATACAAAGATTATTTGTTATTATTAAATGCCTATGATAAAGTTTTAAAACATAGAAATTCTTACTTAAAAGAGTTGTATATTAATGGAAATGCTAGTAGAGATTACCTAAATATATTAACATCTAAGTTAATAGAGTTTGGTTTACAAATAAATAAGTATAGGCAAGAATTTATTGATGAAATAAATGAATATATTGGCAAAATATATAAAAATATTTTTGGCAGTGGAATATTAAGTGTAAAATATGTTTCTGATTATAATAACAAAAGTAAAGAAGATTTATTAAATAAGTATCAAACCCTATATCAAAAAGAAATTATTTTGGGTAAAACTCTTTTAGGAATACATCATGATGATTTAGATTTTTCCTTAGATGGAAATAAATTAAAAGATTGGGGAAGTGTTGGTCAAATTAAAAACACTGTTATATCTTTTAAATTGGCCGAAATAATTATTATTGAAAAAAACAAGGGAGAGTATCCAATATTGATTTTGGATGATTTATTTAGTGAATTGGATAAAGAAAAAATTTTAAATATTTTAAAAATGTTAGATAACTATGTACAAACTTTTATTACAACTACAGATATTGAAAATATAGATTTATCATTATTTGACAAATATAAGATATTTAAAGTGGAATATGGCAAAATAAGGGAGGAAGAAAATGAATAATGAACAACATTATAATGATAATGATATACAGGTTCTAGAAGGCTTAGAAGCAGTTAGAAAAAGACCTGGTATGTATATCGGATCTACTGGTGAAAGAGGATTACATCATTTAGTTTGGGAAATTGTTGATAATTCTGTAGATGAAGCATTAGCTGGGTATTGTGATGATATTGAAGTAACAATAGAACCAGGTAATATAATTTCTGTAAAAGATGATGGTCGTGGAATGCCAGTAGGTATGAATAAAAAAACTGGTTTATCAACAATAGAAACTATTTTTACTGTCCTACATGCTGGTGGAAAATTTGGCGGAGGCGGTTACAAGGTTTCTGGTGGCCTACATGGCGTTGGAGCCAGCGTTGTTAACGCTTTATCAACATGGTTGGAAGTTTATGTATATAGAGAAGGCGAAGTACATTATCAAAAATTTGAGAATGGTGGTCATCCTACTGCTCCGATGAAAGTAATTGATAAATGTGCAAGTGAAAGAACTGGTACTACGGTAAGATTTAAACCGGATCCAGAAATATTTCAAGAAACAACAGAATATAATTATGAAACTTTGTATAAACGTTTACAAGAAATATGCTTTTTAAATAAGGGTCTTAGAATTAGATTATTTGATGATAGAAATATAGAAAAAAAAGAAGCAACATTTTTATATAATGGTGGGATTATTGAATATGTTCAGATGTTAAATGAAAATAAACATCCAATTCATGATGATGTAATTTATTTTGAAGGCACTGAAGATAATATTTTGATAGAAGTAGCTTTTCAATATAATGATGGCTATAATCAAGCTATTTATTCTTTTACAAATAATATTAACACTATAGAGGGTGGAACTCATGAAGATGGTGTAAGAAATGCTTTAACAAGAGTTATTAACAATTATGCTAAAAATAATAAAATGTTAAAAGATAATGATGATTCTTTAACTGGCGATGATTGTAGAGAAGGCCTTACAATGATTATTTCTTGTAAACATCCTGATCCACAGTTTGAAGGACAAACAAAAACAAAATTAGGTAATGTAGAAGTTAGAAAAATAGCTTCAGATATATTTTCTACAGGTTTTGACAGATATTTAATGGAAAATCCTAGTATTGCTAAAATAATTATAGATAAGTGTATGACTGCTTCAAGAGCTAGATTAGCAGCCAAAAAAGCACGTGAGTTAACTAGAAGAAAAGGCGGATTAGACTTACAAGCTACTTGGGGAAAACTTACTGATTGTTCTAGTAAAGATCCTTCTATTTCTGAGTTGTTTATAGTAGAAGGTGATTCTGCCGGTGGTTCAGCAAAAGGTGGAAGAGATCCCAAAACGCAGGCAATCTTACCACTTAGAGGAAAAATTTTAAATGTTGAAAAGGCTAGATTAGATAAAGCATTATCTAATGCTGAAATTAAAAGTATGATAACTGCTATAGGTACTGGAATTGGTGATGAATTTGATATTGAAAAACTGAGATATCATAAAATAATTATTATGACTGATGCCGACGTAGATGGTGCTCATATTAGAACTCTATTATTAACATTATTTTTTAGATTTTTTAGACCACTTCTTGAAGGCGGATATATATATGCTGCTCAACCTCCTTTATTTAATATAAAAATAGGAAAAACAACGAAATATGTTTTAGATGAAGATGAAAGAGATGCTTATTTGGCAACTTTACCTGCTAATGCTAAACCTGAAGTTGGAAGAAATAAGGGATTGGGTGAGATGGATCCTCAAGAATTGTGTGATACAACAATGAATATTGAACATAGAACTTTAGTTCAAATTAAGCTAGAGGATGCCATTGAAGCTGATAAAGCATTTAATGTTTTAATGGGTGAAGAAGTTGAACCAAGACGTAAATTTATTGAAGATAATGCTGTGTATTCAGAAGATTTAGATTTTTAGGAGGTGAATTATGGATAAATTATTACAAAAAAATATAGTTGATGAAATTAACAAATCGTTTTTAGATTATTCAATGAGTGTTATTGTAGCTCGTGCACTTCCTGATTTAAGAGATGGATTAAAACCAGTACATAGACGTATTTTATATACTATGTTTGAAGACAGTTTAACTCCTGATAAACCATTTAGAAAAAGTGCTACTACGGTAGGTGCAGTGTTAGGTAAATACCATCCACATGGTGATTCATCTGTATACGATGCTATGGTAAGAATGGCACAGGACTTTAGTTATAGATATACATTAGTAGATGGTCATGGTAACTTTGGTTCTATTGACGGAGATGGTGCTGCTGCATATCGTTATACAGAAGCTAAACTTTCTAAAATATCTTTAGAACTTTTAAGAGATATTAGAGAAGATACCGTTGATTTTACGCCAAACTTTGATAATACTAAAAAAGAACCTAGGGTTTTACCTAGTAGATATCCAAATATATTAGTAAACGGTACAATGGGTATTGCAGTAGGAATGGCAACTAATATTCCACCTCATAATTTAGGAGAAGTTATAGATGGTTGTGTAGCATATATTGACAATCCAGATATAGAGCTTTTAGAATTAATGAATAATATTAAAGGTCCAGATTTTCCAACTGGTGGTATAATTTTGGGAAATTCTGGTATTAAAAAAGCTTATGAAACTGGTAAAGGAACCATTACAATAAGAGGTAAAGTTGATATAGAAGAACATAATGGTAGACAAAGAATTATTATTACTGAACTTCCTTATATGACTAATAAATTAGATTTTCAATCTAGAATAGGTGACTTAGTAAGAGAAAAAACAATTGAAGGTATTGCAGATTTACATGACGAATCTAATGCTAAAAATGGTATAAAAGTAGTAGTAACATTAAAAAAAGATGCAAATGCTAACGTTGTTTTAAATAATTTATATAAACATACACAATTACAATCAACATTTGGTATTAATTTGCTAATGTTAGATGATTGGCAACCAAAAACATTGGGATTAAAGGATATTATTTCTAAGTATATAGATTTTCAAAAAGAAGTTATAATAAGAAGAACTAGATTTGAATTGAACCAAGCTGAAAAGAAAGTTCATATATTAGAGGGCTTTAAAATAGCCATAGATAATTTAGATGATGTTATCAACATTATTAAAACTTCTAAAAACGATGATGAAGCTAAACAAAGATTATTAGAAAAATATGGTTTGGACTCAGTTCAAAGTGAAGCAATATTAGATTTAAAACTAAGAAAATTAACCGCCTTAGAACGTGAAAAAACTGAAAAAGACTTGGAAGAGTTGAGAAAAGTAATAGATCATTTAAGAGAAATTTTAGGTGATGAGAAACTTGTTTTAGCCATTATTAAAGAGGAAATGCTAGAAATTAAAGGTAAATATGGTGATGAACGTAGAACACAGATAGATATGACTGCAATTGATTATATTGAGGATGAAGCATTAATTCCCCAAGAAAAGATAATGGTTGTACTTTCAAATAAGGGTTATATAAAAAGAACGACATTAGACAATTTTAAAACTCAAAATCGTGGTGGTGTTGGAATTAAAGGTATGACAACTAATGATGAAGACTTTGTAGATCGCATGTTATCATTATCAACACATGATTACATTTTATTCTTTACGAATAAAGGAAAAGTTTATAGATTAAAAGGTTATGAAATACCTGAATTCAATAGACAGTCTAAAGGATTACCTGTCATTAATTTAATACCTGTAGAAAAGGATGAAAAGATTAATTCAGTTATTAGTATTAGTCCTGATGCTACAGATAAATATTTACTATTTGCAACTAAAAAAGGAATAGTTAAGAGAACTGCTATCTCAGAGTTTGATAACATTAGAACAAGTGGTAAAATATCTATTACCTTAAGGGATGATGATGAATTAATTGATGTAAAGAAAACTTCAGGAGAAAACTTAATATTATTGGGATCAAGTGAAGGTCGCATGGTTAAATTTAAAGAAGATGATATTAGACCAATGGGTAGAACGGCATCAGGAGTTAAGGGAATTAGTATTAGCAACGGAGCCGAGTGTATCTGTTTAGAAATAATTAATTCTGATCAACAAATCTTATTAGTAACAGAAAATGGATATGGTAAGAAAACTCCGGTTAATGACTTTAGGGAAACTAGCCGTGGAAGTAAAGGTGTTAAAGCTTTAAATATTACTTCTAAAAATGGTAATTTGATTTCAGTTCATGTGGTTGAGGACAATAAAGATTTAATTATGATGTCTAACAATGGAATGACTATGAGAATGGTACTAGATCAAATTCCTAATTTAGGTAGGGTTACTCAGGGAGTAAGATTAATTAACTTAAAAGATGGTCAAAAACTAGCAACTATTAGTTTAGTAGACCATGAGGATTCAGAAACAACTGAACAAATTGAAAATAATAATGAAGTAAAAACAGAATCTTAATTGATTCTGTTTTTTAATGTTTCACGTGAAACATTAAAAGTATGTTGATAACTTGTTAATAAGAATATAATAAAGTATTTTATTCAAAAGAATTAGATATTTTATAACATTAATTAATGTTATAATTTAAATTTAAAACAAATTGTTTAATAATATGTTAAATATATATATATTTTTATATTCAATGTTTCACGTGAAACATTGAAGTGTTGATAACTTGTTAAAACACACATATATATAATTATTGGTTAATAATTTTACGATATTTATTAAATAACGTTGATAATTTGTTAATATTTAATATATAAAACTTATTAATAGTTTTAATGTTTATAAAATAATTAATAATAGATGTTGATTATAGTTTCACGTGAAACATAAACGAACATTAGTTTGAAAATAAAATGTGTTGCAATTAGAAAAATTATTTGGTATTATAACTTTGTGCAACAAATATATTAATAAATGGTCAGGATCGGAAGATAGCAGCCAAATTGATCTCTATTTGTGTGCACTTTTTTTGTGGGTGATAATATGAATATAGATATTGATCGAATATTGCTAAAAGAAAGCAGAAAATCATTAAAACATGGCGATGTTCCAGTGGGAGCTTTAATTATATATAAAGGAAAAGTTATAGCTAAAGCACATAATACTAGAGAAAAGGAACACAACGTTTTAGGACATGCGGAAATTAATTGTATTTTGAAAGCTGCTAAAAAACTAAAAACCTGGCATTTAGATCAATGTGACATGTATATAACGTTAAAACCTTGCTCTATATGTACTGATATAATTAAAAATTCAAGGATAAATAGTATTTATTACTATTTAGATAAACCAATTACAAAAAAGGAGTATGATAAAACACAGTTTATGTTAATAAATAATAAGTTTTCAACAATATATTCAAATATGCTATCACAATTTTTTAAAGCAAAGAGAAAATAGTAATTATTACTATATAAAGTTTTATTTTGAACAAAAATTATTTCCCGGGAAATAATTTCATAATTTAAATGATAATTATTACTATTTAATATTTCCCGGGAAATATTATTTTATATTTAGAATAGCCACAATAGGTGGTATAATGAATAGGGAGGTTTAATATGAACTATAAAGTATTGTATCGTAAATATAGACCTGATAACTTTGAAAATATAGTTGGTTTAGAATATGTAAAAAAAATTCTTAAAAATTCGATTGTTAACAATAAAATAGCTCATGCATATATATTCTCTGGGCCGAGAGGGACTGGTAAGACTAGTACAGCTAAAGTCTTTGCTAAAAGTATTAACTGTTTAGACAGTAAAGATGGTGAAGCGTGTGGAAAATGTGTTAATTGTCAAAATTTTGCTACAAATACTGACATTATTGAAATAGATGCTGCGTCAAATAACGGCGTAGATCAAATAAGAGAAATTACTAATAATATTAAATTGGCTCCTACAATGTCTAAATATAAAGTATATATAATAGATGAAGTTCATATGTTGAGTCAGAGTGCATTTAATGCATTGTTATTAACATTAGAAGATCCGCCAGCACATGTAATCTTTATACTTGCTACTACCAACATTGAAAGCGTTCCTATAACTATACTTTCTAGATGTCAAAGATTCGATTTTAAAAAAATAGGTTTTCAACAAATAATTGACCGTTTAAAGTATATTTGTGAGCAGGAAAAAATAGATATAGATGATGAGGCCTTAAATGAAATAGCGTATATTTCTGATGGTGGCTTAAGAGATGCTTTAAGTTTACTAGATCAATTATCAAAAGATGGTAAAAAAATAACTCTGCAGTTAATTATTGATGAAATAGGTACTATTTCTATGAAAAGTATAGAAAAAATAATTAATAACATTGAGAAAAATAATATTTCTAATATAATTAAACAGTTAAATGAATATAGGTTAAATTCCCTTGATTATAAGTTAGTTATTAGGAAATTAATAGATGTATGTGTTAATAAATCAGAAAGAATATTGGTTGATGGTAAGATCGAAAGACTTTTTTATAAGGATTTTAAAGATATAGTATTTGGCTTAACAGATTGTTTAAATAAAATAAATGTTAATGTTGATCCATATAATTTAATTGAGTTGGTTTTATTAGATAAAACTAAGGCAGATGTGATAGAAACAAAAAAAACAGAAGATAAAAAAATCGACTATGTTACCCTTAAAAAAGAAGTAAAGAAAGATTTTGATTTTGCAGATATTAGAATTAATAATTGTTTTGTTGAGGCAAGTAAAAGTGATAAATTGGCTGCTTCAAAAAAGTGGACAAGTTTTATTGAGGATATAGAAGATTCGAAAATAAAGGCTTTGGTTCTTGATTCAGAAATTATTATGGCATCAAAAAACATTTATGTTATATTAGTATCAAAATCAATTATGGATGAATTTAATTCTGAAGTAGAAATAATAGGTGAAACTTATAATAAATTATTTGATTTAGATGTTAAATTAGTGGGAATTGATAAAGGAAAGTGGAAAACTTTATCAGAAAAATATATAAATGATATAAAAAATGGAAAAAAATACGAATATATTGAAGAAAATACTAAAAAAGATTTACTTGAGGTAGAACAAATAGCAAATGATTTATTTTCAAGTGATAAATTAGAGATTGATTAGGAGGATTTAAAAATGAATATGCAAAGTTTAATGGCGCAAGCTCAAAAGTTACAAAGAGATATAACTAAGAAAAAGGAAGAAATAGAGAAAACTGAATTTGAAGGCAAATCAGAATGGGTTGAGGTTGTATTTACTGGAGATAGGAAACTTAAAAGTTTTAAAGTATTAAAGGATAATATTGTTGATCAAGATGATATTGAGATGTTACAAGATATGTCTAAAATTGCAATAGATAATGCATTAAATAAGATTGATAAAGAATATACTGAAAAAATGGGCATGTATAGTTCAATGAATGGATTAATGTAGTATGGTTTATCCTGAGTCACTTTTAAAATTAATTAGCTATTATAAGAAATTACCAGGAATTGGTGAAAAAAGTGCTGAGAGAATGGCCTTAGCAACATTGAAATTTACTGACGAAGATGTAGAAAACTTTTCTCAAGCTTTAGTAGTTGCAAAAAAAACATTATCAAATTGCAAAATTTGTGGACATTTAACAGATAAAGAAATATGTGATATATGCTCGGATAAAGCTCGTGATCATAATTTAATATGTGTAATTGAAGATTACAAAAGTGTTTTTGCTTTTGAAAAGGTAGGAAATTATAAAGGAACATATCATGTTTTAAATGGACTTATTAGTCCCATGGATAATGTTTCTGTTGAGGATATTAATCTTTCTAGTCTAGTAAAAAGGGTAAAGGAACTTAAAAATCCCGAGTTAATTTTAGCATTAAGATCTTCAATAGAGGGAGAAACAACTACCTTATACATTAAAAAAATTTTTGAAAATTCAAATGTTGTAATATCAAGGCTTTCTTATGGTATTCCAATGGGAGCTGAAATAGATTATTTAGATTTATTAACATTAGATAAGGCTTTAGAAGATAGGAAAAAAATATCTGAGGAATAATTTTTTTTGTTAAGCATAGTTTTAAATTGATAAATATGAAACTAATAACAAAAATAATGAAAAGAATAATTCTTGCATTTAGTATTATTTATACTCTAGATATTGTTTTTCAAAATAGTAATGTTTTTATACCTATTAATATTCAAACTCTTGCTATAGGTGTTATTTTAGGGCCTTTAGGAGTTGTTAGTTTAATATTAATAAAATTTTTAATATAATTTTAGTTGGAGGTAATGGTGTTAGTAAACAATGTAGAAAAGTTAGCAGAATATTATAATAATAAAACTTTAGCACATGCTTATTTAATTGAAACTAATGATAAACAGCGTTGTTTAAGTGATTTAAAATGCGTTTTAAAAAAAATGGTATGTAAAGAAAAATTTTCATCTGAATGTAATAAATGCAATTTTTGTAATTTGATTGATAATGAGGAATTTCCGGGTATATTTTTTATTAAATCTGATTCAAAAATTATAAAAAAAGAACAAATACTCGATTTAAAACACAAAATGAGTTTTAAACCTGTATTTACGGATTTTTGCGCATACGTGATTTTAGATTCAGAGAAACTTAATGCCTCATCTACGAATGCCATGTTAAAGTTTTTAGAGGAGCCAAATGATAATTGTTTTGGCTTTTTAGTCGTGGATAATAAAGAAAATGTTTTATCAACAATTAAAAGTAGATGTGAGATAATAGTTAATAAATATGAAAATACAGATATATTTACAAAACTTAATATATTAAAAGATGATAAAGCTGATTATATTGAAGTAGTAAAAAACTATATTAATGCTTTAGAGCAAAAAGAATTAAACTTATCAATCAATAGAGATATTTTGCTTAATAGGTTTGCTGAGAAAAGTGAAATTGAAAAGATATTTAAAATTATATTATTTATTTATCAAGATGTTTATGAATTTAAACTTGGATTAAGTTCACAAGTTTTCTTTACCGATTTTTCATATTTACAGAAACAATCTATAAAATCATTATATGAAAAAATAAAAATTTTGATAGATTTTGTTAACAATATTAATTATAATTTAAATATGGAATTGTCATTAGATAAATTTATTATAGAGATGAGTGAAATATATGGATAAAATTTATGGAGTTAGTTTTGTAGATGGTGGCAAGGTATATTATTTTAAAAGTAAATTTAAGTGCCCTTTAAATGTAACTGCAATTGTTCAAACCGAAAAAGGGGAACAATTTGGAAAAATAGTTGCTGAAGTTGAAGATTTGGAAAAATTAAAAGATTTAGACAAAATGAAAGAAGTAATTCGTTTATCTACTAAAGATGATTACAACAAACATTTGAATAATTTAAAAGAAGCTGATAGAGCTTTAAGAAAATGTCGTGATCTTACACAAAAGCTAAATTTAGGAATGAAGATTATTAGTGCTAGTTTTACTTTTGATAAGTCACAGTTATTATTTAATTTTTTAGCTGATGATAGAATAGATTTTAGAGAATTGGCTAGAAAACTGGCTGCTATTTACAAGACTCGTATAGAATTAAGACAAATTGGTGCTAGAGATAAAGCAAAAGAAATAGGAGGAGTTGGAATATGTGGACGCAAATTATGTTGTTCTAATTTTTTAACTTCTATTGAAACGGTTTCAATAAATATGGCTAAAAATCAAAACCTTGCTTTAAATCCTTCAAAAATAAATGGTCAATGCAATAGATTACTTTGCTGTTTGGCTTATGAAGATGAAAACTATTCTTGCGCTAGAAAAAAATTACCAGCTTTAAATTCTAAAGTTAAAACTTCAGAGGGCGTTGGAACTGTGGTTGATTTAGATATATTAAATAACAAATATACAGTTTTAGTTAATGATGAAAGAATTGTAATGAATAATGAAAATAGAGAAAAATGATTTGTTTGATTATCCTAATATGTGTATTTATCAAGAAATTCAAAGTTTTAAATTTTCGTTGGATTCAATTTTATTAAGCGAATTTGTGGATTTTAAAAAAACAGATCAGCAAATTCTTGATATATGTAGCGGAAATGCGGTAATACCAATGGTTTTATCAACAAAGACTAAATTACCTATTACTGCATTCGAGATTCAAAAAAATATTTTTGATTTAGGAATAATGTCTATAAAAGAAAATAACTTGGAAGATCAAATTACACTTATAAATGACGATATAAAAAATATAGCAAACTATTGTAATTATGAAAATTATGATATTATTACTTGCAATCCTCCGTATTTTAAAGTGGAACCACAAGGATTTATAAATAAGAGTAATAATTTATCTATTGCACGCCATGAAATTTGTTTAGAATTAGAAGATATTTTTAAGATTAGTTTTAAGTATTTAAAAAATTTAGGAAGGCTTTATTTGGTTCACAGAGTTTCTAGATTAGATGAAATTATTATTTTAGCTAATAAATATCGTATGAATGTAAAAGTTATTCAGTTAATCTCTACTAATAAAGATAATAAGCCTTATCTGGTTTTAGTTAAATGTGTAAAAAACTCCAAAAATGGTGTTATAATTAATTCACCAATTAATATTTTAAATTTAAAAACTTATCAAAACTTATTTAAGAGGTGATATTATGAAAATGGTTGTAGGATTAGGGAATCCTGGTAAAGAATATCAATTTACTAGACACAATGTAGGATTTATTGTTTTAGATGATTATTTAAAAGATATTGTTTGGAAAGAGAAGTTTAATGCTTATTATTATATTAAAGATAATGTTTGTTTTGTAAAACCTTTAACTTATATGAATAACTCTGGCACAGCAGTGGTGGCTTTTAAAAATTATTATAAAGTAGATGTTAAGGATATTTTAGTTATCCAAGATGATTTAGACATGAAAGTTGGTACATATAAAGTTAAACGTAATAGTTCTGATGGTGGGCATAATGGTCTAAAATCTATTATTAATATGCTTAATTCCAATGAATTTGGACGTTTAAAAATAGGTATATTAAACGATAATAAGTATGATACGATAGATTTTGTATTAGGTAATTTTTCTAAAGAGGAACTTGAATTTATAAAAGACAATAACGATTTTAAAAAAGTAATTGATTTATTTATTAAGTATGGAATTGAGAGGACTTTAGATTCATATAGGAGATAAAATGGATTTTTTAAAAGAATATTTTAAATTCGAAAATGGCTTAGAAATTAGCGGTTTAACTAAAGAGTTAAATTGTTTTTATGTGTTAGAATTGTTAAAAAAATCCAATAATAGTGTATTAGTTGTAACTAATTCACTTTATGAAGCAAATACGTTTTTTAATTTACTACAAACATATACTAAAGATGTATATCTTTTCCCTATGGATGATTTTTTAACGTCTGTAGTGGTAGCTGAATCGCCTGAACTTAAATTAACAAGATTAGAAACTTTAAAAAGTATTAAGTTAAATAAAGGGATTGTCGTAACTAATCTAATGGGATATTTAAGATATTTATCTAGTCCTAATAGTGAGTTAGATTTTAAATTATCTTTAGATTTAGAAATAAAAAGAGACGTTTTAATAAAAAAATTAGAGGATTTTGGATATCATAGAGAATCGGTGGTAACTTCAACTGGAGAGTATGCTGTAAGGGGTTTTATTATTGATGTTTTTTCTGTTAATGAAGACCATCCTTTTAGAATTGAGTTTTTTGGAGATGAAATTGAGTCAGTTAGATATTTTGATGAAACTAATCAAATGACTTTAAAAGACTTAAAAGAGATTTATATTTCTTCAATTAATGAAAATGTTAATACCACTAAAAGTTCAATAATGGACTATACGAAGGGACCAGTTGTTTTTTTTGATTATGATCAAATTAAGACTGCTTATTTAAAGCTTGCAAATGATATTTTTGAATATAAACAATCAAAAAATATTAATGAAGACTTTATGTATGATATTAATGACTTAAATCCAAATTATGTTACTTATTTAAATTTACTTTCATCTAATGTTGGCTCTCATGGATTAGTATTAAATTCTAAAGAAATTAGTAATTATAACATGAATTTTGAATTACTAAAAGACGATATTTTTAAATATAAAAAAGCTGGAAAAATAGTAAAAATTTGTTATTCTAAAACTAAACAACTTGAAAGTTTAAAACAAAATGGTATTGAAGCGGAATTTATAAAATTTCAAATTAATCAAGGATTTATTTTAGATAAATATGTAGTAATTGGTGAAAATGATATTGAAAATACTAAACATTTTGTTCAAAAATATAAAAATAAATATAAGTTTGGTAAAAAAATAAGTAATTATAATCAATTAGAAATTGGAGATTATATTGTTCATATTGTGCATGGTATAGGAATATACAATGGCCTTGTTAGTTTGACTAAAAACGGTGTAGTAAAAGATTATATTCAATTACTTTTTGCGGGAAATGACAAAATTTATGTTCCTGTGGAAAAAATTACAACAATATATAAATATGGAGACAAAGATGGGGTTCCGCCTAAAATTAATAAACTTAATTCTACAAGTTGGGCCAAAACAAAAATGTATATTTCTTCAAAAATTAAAGATATTTCTGAGCAACTAATAAGACTTTATAAAGAAAGATTGTCTATTAAAAATGAACCTTATGTTCATTATCCAGAAATGGAGGTTTTCGATAAAGGGTTTGCTTATGATTTAACCAAAGATCAAAGTAAAAGTTTAAAAGATATATTTCATGATTTAGAAAGTAATCATCCCATGGATAGATTACTTTGTGGAGACGTTGGCTTTGGTAAAACTGAAGTAGCTTTTAGAGCTATGTTTGAAGCTGTTTTAAATAATAAACAAGTTATGTATTTGTGTCCAACAACTATTCTTTCAAAGCAACAATATCAAGTAGCATTAAAAAGATTTAAGGATTGGCCTTTAAATATTGCTATTTTTAATAGATTTAATACTCCAAAAGAGTCTAAGCAAGTTTTAGAAGGGCTTAAAAATGGAAAAATTGATATAGTTTTTGGAACTCATAAATTACTAGGAAAAGACGTTAGATTTAAAAATTTAGGTTTATTGGTTGTTGATGAAGAACAGCGATTTGGTGTTACTCATAAAGAAAAAATAAAAGAATTAAAAAAAGATGTAAATGTTTTAACTTTATCAGCAACACCAATACCTAGAACATTAAAAATGGCTTTAAGTGGTATAAGGGATTTGTCAGTAATAGATACACCACCTGTTAATAGATATCCTGTTCAAACTTATGTATTAAAAGAAGATGATTTAATTGTAAAAGACGCTATTTATAAAGAATTATCTCGTGATGGTCAGGTATTTATTTTATATAATCATGTCGATAATATAGAAAAAATGGTAAATCGTCTCCATTTATTAGTTCCAGAAGCAAGAATTAGTTATGCGCATGGACAAATGTCTAAAGATGATTTAGATGATATAATGAATGATTTCATAGAGCATAAATTTGATATTTTGGTTTGTACAACAATTATTGAAAGTGGAATAGATATTGCCAATGTTAATACTTTAATTGTGTATGAAGCTGACCGTTTTGGACTTTCACAGTTATATCAGATTAGAGGCAGGGTTGGTAGAAGTAATAAAATAGCTTATTGTTATTTGCTTTATAATCAGTCTAAGGTTTTAAATGAAACTGCGGTTAAAAGGTTACAAGCTATTAAGGAATTTACCGAACTAGGTAGTGGTTATAAAATTGCTATGAGAGATTTGTCTATTAGAGGAGCAGGAGATATATTTGGAGCTTCTCAAGCAGGATTTGTTGATTCAGTCGGTATAGCATTATATATGAAATTAATTGATGATGAACTTAAAAGACAAAGAGGCGAAGTTGTAAAAGATGACAATGAAGATTCTACTCAAAGTCTTTTGAATGTTGAAACTCATATAAGTGATAGTTACGTTTCGGATGAAGATATTAAAATAGAAATACATCAAAAAATTAATGAAATTGATTCGTTAGAAAAATTTAATGATGTAAAGGCAGAATTAGAAGATCGTTTTGGTATTATTAATGAACAAATTGAAAATTATATGTATGAAGCTTGGTTTGAGTCTTTGGCAAGAAAATATGATATTAAAACTGTAATCCAAACAGATCGTTTTGTAAAAGTAGAGCTTCCCGAAGAGTTATCAAGTCAAGTTGAGGGTGATAAATTATTAATTAGTGCCTTTCAAATTAATCATAATTTTAATTTGAAATATGAAAGAAATCGAATTATTATTAGTTTAAATATTAAAAATTTAGATAAACACTTTATTTATTACTTTGCAAATTTGTTAAATAATTTACCAATAAAGGCGCATAATGATTAATTAATTGCAAAGACTAATAATGGAGTTGGTATTTTGAAAAGTACTGGTGTTGTTAGAAGAATAGATGAACTTGGTCGCATTGTTATACCTAAAGAAATAAGAAAAAATCTAGGTATAAGAGAGGGCGAAAATTTAGAAATATTTATTGAAGAAAATAAAATTGTTTTACAAAAGCAAATGATAATGGATAATGCTAAACAAATAACTGAAAAGTTAGTTAATTTAGTTTTAGACATTTATGATATAAATATAATTGTAACAAATAGAGATTCTGTTGTTATTAGTACGGATAGTGATATTAAAGTTGATGAGAAAATATCAAATAAATTAGTTAAAATTATGGAATCTAGGCAAGTTTATGATTCGTATCAAAGTGAAAATATTTTAATCACTAATACTAAATTAAATGCATATTTTTATATGGTGCCTATAATTGTGGATGCAGATGCAATTGGTTTAATTGTTATTACTAATAATCTTAAAATTAGCGATGAAGAGAAAAAAATAATAAAATTTTTAGAAAAAATAATAAATAATTCGTTATCTATTAGTTGAAATTAATAAAATTTTGTGTTATCATGTATGCGATTTGGTGTTGAGGAAAAGAGTAAAATATATAGTCTTATAAAGAGAGTTAATGGTAGGTGAGAATTAACTAAGACACTATTTGAACATGAATTCTGAGGCAAATTCGAGTAATTTCGTTATAAATTAGAGTGCATGTTAAACATGAATTAAGGTGGTACCGCGGGTTAAACTCGTCCTTGCTTTAATTCATGTTTTTTTATTAGAAAGGAAGTATTTATTATGAATAAAAAATATTATATTACTACGCCAATTTATTATCCTAGTGCTAATTTTCATATCGGACATTGTTATACAACTATTATTGCGGATGCGATAGCAAGATTTAAACGTCTTGAAGGTTATGATGTTTATTTTCAAACTGGCACAGATGAACATGGTCAAAAAATTGAAAATAAGGCTTTAGAAGTTGGAAAGACTCCAAAGGAATATGTTGATGCAATAGTTGAAAATGCTAAAGATTTATGGGCTAATTTAAATATTTCTTATGATTATTTTATAAGAACTACTGATAAAAATCATGAAATTGCTGTTCAAAAGATTTTTAAAAGATTATATGATCAAGGAGATATTTACAAAGGAGAGTACAAAGGTCTTTATTGTACTCCATGTGAATCTTTTTGGACAGAATCTCAATTAGTTGATGGTAAGTGCCCTGATTGTGGTAGAGAGGTTAAAGAAGTTTCTGAAGAGGCTTATTTCTTTAAATTATCTAAATATCAAGATAAAATTATGGATTATTATGAAACACATCCTGATTTTATCCAACCAGTTACTAGAAAAAATGAAATGATTAATAATTTTTTAAAGCCAGGATTAGAAGATTTGTGTGTTTCTAGAACTAGTTTTAAGTGGGGTATTCCTGTTGATTTTGATCCTAATCATGTTGTTTATGTGTGGATTGATGCTTTAACAAATTATATTACGTCACTGGGATATACTACTGAAAACGATGAAAAATTTAAAAAATATTGGCCTGCAGATCTACATTTAGTAGGAAAAGAAATTATCAGATTTCATACGATTATATGGCCTGCAATATTAATGGCTCTTGATTTGCCGCTTCCTAAGAAAGTATTCGGTCATGGATGGTTAATAATTAATGGAGGAAAAATAAGTAAAAGTTTAGGTAATTATAAAGATCCAAGAGAATATATAAAAAGTTATGGAGTGGATGCCGTTAGATATTATGCTTTAAGAGAGGTCCCTTTTGGTAGTGATGGTGTTTTTTCAGAAGAAAATTTAATTGGAAGAATTAATAGCGATTTGGTAAATATCTTAGGAAATCTTGTTAACAGGACTATAAGTATGGATTATAAATACTTTGATGGAATAGTACCTAAAAACCTTAAAAATGAAGCAATTGATGAAGAATTAATAAATAATGTATTAAATTTACATGAATTAATAAAATCGAAAATGGATGAGTTAAAAATTGGTGAAGCTTTGCAAGAAATATTTGAAGTATTGAGAAAGTGTAATAAGTATATAGATGATACTACTCCATGGGTTTTAGCAAAAGATGAAAATCAAAAAGATAGATTAGGACAAGTTTTATATAACTTGTTAGAATCAATAAGAATTTGTGCTGTATATTTGTCTGCATTTATACCAACTACTTCAGAAAAAATATTTAAACAATTAAACACAAATGTAATTGATTTAAAAAGTACTGAAACATTTGGTGGTTTAGTTTCTGATGCTTCTTTAGGTTCTCCAGAACATTTATTTGAAAGAATTGATATTAAGGATTAGTAAAACTAATCTTTTTTTGTTATACTTTATAATGGTGGTTTTAATGTTTATAGATACACATGCTCATGTATTTAAAGAATATTATGAAAATATAGATGATCTGATTTTAAATGCTAAAAATAATAATATAAAAATAATTATAAATGCTGGTTGTGATCGTACTTCTAATGAAGAGGTTATTAATTTGAGTACTAAATATGATATTTTATATGCCGCAATTGGAATTCATCCAGAATCTGTATTAGATTATGATAACGATGATCTAAATTTTATTGAAAAGCATATTTTTGATGATAAAGTCATAGCTATAGGAGAAATCGGTCTTGATTATTCTTATTCAAAAGATAATAAGCAAAAACAAATTGATTTGTTTGAAAGACAATTGTTTATTGCTCAAAAATATAATATACCTGTAGTTGTTCATAGTAGAGAGGCTACAGAAGATACTATAAATTCTTTAAAAAAATATAAAGTAAGAGGTGTTATTCATTGCTTTAGTGGTAGTTTAGAAACTGCACGTATTTATAGTAAAATGGGCTTTTATTTAGGAATTAATGGGGTTATTACTTTTAAAAATTGTAATTTGAAAGAAGTTTACAAAAGTATTGATATAAATAAAATATTATTGGAAACTGATAGTCCATATTTAACTCCAGTTCCTTATCGTGGTAAACAAAATAGTCCTAGTCATATTATAGATATTGCTAATTTTGTTAAGGATATATACGGAGTTTCATTAGATGAACTATCAAAAATTACCAATGAAAATGCTTATAGCCTTTTTGACAAACTTAACTAGAAAATGATATAATGTTTACACAGAGGTTATGTATGAAAAATATTAAATTTATTTTAAATATTTTTTTAATCGTTACTATGGTGTTGGTTTTGGAATCATCATCTAGTGTGAAGTTTAATAAAATAGAAAATAATAATATAAATAAAACTGTTAATTTATCTACTATGGCACTTAAAATTGAAGAAGAAGAATATTCTAAACTTTATTCAGCTAAAGATTCTTATGTAGGTGATTTAACAGGTTATGGATATGATTGTCCACTTTGTTCTGGTAAACTCGCATGTTTAAGTAATTATAATATTACAAATGGTACTGTTACATATTCTGATTCGACTTATGGTACAGTGAAAATTGTGGCTTCAAGTCAGAATTTGCCTTGTGGAACAATAATAAGATTTAACAGTTATAAATTATCAAGCGAGCCTATATTGGCTATTGTTCTTGACAGAGGTGTTTTGGGAAATGATTTAGACTTACTTTCAGAAAGTGAAGATTATGCATTTACTCATGTTGGAAGAACTTCAATCTATTACGAAGTATTAAGATTTGGTTGGTAGTTTTAGTATGCAAGCAAAAAAAAAGTATGGACAAAATTTTTTGATAGATACTGATATAATTGAACAAATAGTTCATTCTTTTTTTGTATCAGAAAATGATTTAGTTGTTGAAATAGGCCCAGGACGAGGTGCTTTAACTTCAAAATTAGTAAAAAATAATAATTATTTATTAGCTTATGAAATAGATTTGGATATGAAAAAATACTTAGATAAGTTAGAAAATTCTAAAGTTCATATTAAATACCAAGATATTTTGAATAGTGATATTAATAAAGATATTGAAAATATCAATTATACTAATTTGTTTTTAGTGGGAAATTTGCCATATTATATTACTACTCCTATTATTGAATATATAACTAAATTACACTTGAATTTTAAATCTTTTACAATAATGGTTCAAAAAGAAGTTGCAGAACGTTTTATGGCGCTTCCTCAAAGTAAAGAGTATGGATATTTTACAGTTTTTTTAAATTACTTTTACACTATTGAATTGGTAACGTATGTTTCTAGAAATTGTTTTAACCCTGCTCCTAAGGTTGATAGTGCAGTTATTAAGCTTATTCCTAAAGAAAATGTTTTGATTGATTATCAACAATATTTTGAATTTTTAAAGCAAGCTTTTAAAATGAAAAGAAAAAAATTAAAAAACAATTTAGATGAATTAACTTTTAATAAGATTTTGCCTCTATTAAAACAGTATGGTTTTGATGAAAATGTTAGAGCTGAAGAGATTTCTAGTGATTTATTTTTAAAAATGTATGATGTAATTAAATAAATGCTACCTATTGGTAGTTTTTTTGTTTTATAAGTAATTTTTTTTCATATATTTTATTGGTGGTAATATTGAATATAAAAATTGGTGATTATGTCAGCAGAAATAGTTATAAAAATGATATAGTTTTTAAGGTTATTAATATTAAAGACGGAAAGTATTATTTAAAAGGAGTAGAACTACGCCTCTTAGCTGATAGTGAGTCTTTTGATTTAAAAAAGGAGGAAAATGTCGTTGATAATTTTAATCCTTTAGAAGATTTTCTTGGTGATAGAGGAGAATATTTTTATTTGCCTGCTAAAATTTTACATATAGATGGAGATTCTGAGTATTTAGATAGATGTTTAAAATTTTATAAAAATGCTAACGTTTTTGCGGTAGGGAAAAAAATTAGTGAAGAACACATATTTGAACAAATGGAAGGTTTATTAAATGAATTTAAGCCGGATATAGTAATTATTACTGGCCATGATGCATATTATAGAAAAAAAGGGGATATACATGATATTAAGAATTATAAAAATACCAGCTATTTTATTAAGGCTATAAATGCTGCTAGAAAATATGAAAAAAGCCATGAAAAGTTAGTAATTATAGCTGGTGCTTGTCAAAGTAATTACGAGGCATTAATAGAGGCTGGGGCAAATTTTGCCTCCAGTCCTAAAAGGGTAAATATACATGCTTTAGATCCAGCAATAATAGCAACTACTTTAGCTCTTACTGCAAGAAATAAAGAGATTAATTTGCCTGAGCTTTTAGAAAAAACTAAATATGGAAAGGACGGAATGGGAGGATTAATATCTAATGGCCTTATGTATGTTGGATTCCCGAGATAAATGAATTTAGATATAGTTAAAAATGAAATTAAAAATAATATTGGAAAATGTGTGCAAATTACAGTATACGGATTAAGAAATAAAACTTCTACTTATGTTGGAAAAATATTTGCATTGTACCCAAATATATTTTCAATTAAAACAGAAATTGGTGAAAAAAGTTTTACATATAACGATTTGATAACTGGAGAGGTTAAAATAAAATATTTAACTTAGGTATAGACAAAGTTAAATATTTAGATTAAAATAATAGTAGATTGTGAAATCTAGGATAAGGAGTGAGTAATATATGGAAATTACATCAGTAAAAGTTCACAAAACTGAAAGAGAAGGATCTCGTATGAAAGGATATGCAACTGTTACATTAGACGATTGCTTTGTAGTACGCAATATTCGTATTATTCAAGGTGAAGATAAGTTATTTATCGCAATGCCTAGCCGTAAAGTAGCAGATGATAAATATGAGGATATAGCTCATCCAATAAATGCTGAAACAAGAAAAATGTTTGAAGATAAAATTATTGCAGAGTACGAAAATCCAACTGAAGAAGAATAATAAGAAATTTTAGCAACTTATAAAGTTGCTTTTTTTATGGAAAAAACATATATTTTTAATTTTTGGCATATGATTAATTGAGATGATTTTATGGATATTTTAAATAATTGTTCACATAATGTTAAAATTTTGGACCGAAATTTAATTGAGTTAACAGGAATAAATAAAATAATTAGTTTTACTGATGAAGAGTTTCTTTTGGATTCTTGCATGGGACAAATTGTAATAAAGGGTAAAAATTTAGAAATTATGAAAATTAATACAGAAGATGGCAATACTAAAATTAAAGGTAGAATAAATTCTTTGGTTTATTTTGATAAAAATCAAAAAAATAGAGAGGATAGTTTTATAGCTAAACTTTTTAAATAATGGATATAACAACACAATTAATAATTTTTTTAATTTCTTTTCTGTATGGATTTATTTTAGCAAATTTAGCTTATCTTAATTATAAATTTTTACAGAATAAAAGTAATTTTTTTAAATTCTTGGTTAACCTTGTTTTTACTTTAGATATTGTTTTTGTTTATTTAGTAATTTTATATAAAATTAATTACGGTATTTTTCATGTTTACTTTCTTATTGTTTTAAGTATAGGATTTTTAATAGGTTATAAATGTATAAAATATGTAAAAAAAGGATTGGCTTATTGCAAGATAAAATTTAAAATGATAAAATAACTTTATAGAGGGTGGAAATGTGAAACATAGTAAAAAAGAAAAGAAAAGATTAGTTTTTATTTCTTTTGCAATTATGGCAGTAATAGTACTTTTAGTTACCACTGTTTATTCAGATTGGAAACAAATAATGATAAATAATAGTAAGATAGTGGCTTTAACCGAAGAATATCAAAACTTATTAGATAAAGAAAAAAGCTTAAAAAGTGAAGTTACTAAGCTTAAAGATCCTGAATATGTAGCTAGATATGCTAAAGAAAAGTTTTTATATACTTCAGATAATGAAGTAATATTAAGAACTGACAATTAAATTATTTTATCTATTAATCCGTATTTTAGTGCTTCATCGGCATCAAAATAATTATCTCTATCGGTATCTTTAGAGATTTTTTTTATGCTTTGTCCGGTTTTTTTACTTAAAATTGAATTTATTTTAGTTTTAACTTTGTTTATTCTTTGGGCAGCAATGGTAATATCACTAGCTTGACCTTGAGCACCTCCCAGAGGTTGATGAATCATTATTTCTGTGTTTTCTAAACATTCTCTTTTGCCTTTGGTGCCACAAGCTAGTAAAAATGCTCCCATACTGGCACATAAGCCCATACCTATTGTTCTTACGTCAGACTTTATGTAGTTAATGGTGTCATATATTGCTAAGCCTGCAGTTACAGCTCCTCCGGGGGAGTTAATATATAAGTATATGTCTTCATTGTTTTGTGAATCTAAATATAATAATTCACTTATTATGATCATGCTACTTTCATCATTAATTTCTCCGTTTAAAAAAACTATTCTATCTTTTAAAAGTCTAGAATATAAATCAAAGGCATATTCTTTATTATAACTTTTTTCTAATATTGTAGGGACAATATTCATTTAATCACCTATAAATAAATATGAGTAAAGTTATGTTATTTATGCAAAAAAAATATGAATTTAAAAAAACTATGATATAATTATTTATAGTAGAAGGGGCAGATAGTATGATAAAGGTTTCTTTTAATGGTGGCGAAAAACGAGAATATCGTGATGGTGTAACTTATTACGATATAAGTAAAGATTGTCATTTAAAATATCCGATTTTAGGTGTAAAAATAAATAATGAAGTTATTGCATTAAGCAAAGAAGCAAAGACTGAACAAATTTTAGAATTTTTTGATGTAACTGATATAAATGGATATATGATATATAAATCTGCAATTAAAATGATTTTTGAATTAGCTTTAAAAAGAGAATTTGTGGATTTGGGAATAAGTTATGATCATAGTGTTCCAAAAGGAATGCTTGGAACAGTTACGGGTTCTTATACACTAACGGAACAAGATATTGATAAGATTCGTTTGGCGATGGATCAAATAATACATGATAACATTTTATTTAAGAAATTAAGTGTTAGAAAAAAAGATGCTATAAAATATTATGAAAAAATCGGTCAGTTTGAAAAATCTAGTAATGTTGGAGCTATATCAGATCAAACTATCACTATGTATCAATTAGATAATTTGCTTAATTATTATTACAATGATATGCCTTACTCAACGGGGGCAATAGATAAGTATGAATTTGAATATATTGGTAATAATAAAATCGTCTTCTTATGGCCAGATAGAAAAAGTGGTGGAAAGATTTCGGAATATGCTCCGTCTAATAATATCGTTAAAGCTTATGATGAAGGTAAAACTTGGCTTAGATCATTAAATATGTCATATATTTCTAATTTAAATAAAATTATTAGTAAATCAGGAATTAGAGATTTTATGAATTCCTCAGAAATCGTTTTTAATTTAAATGTTGCTAAAATTGCTCAATCTATAATAAGCATGCCAGAAAAAAAGTTTATTTTAATTGCGGGTCCTTCATCATCTGGTAAAACTACAACTTGTAAGAGGCTATCTGAATATTTAGCTGCTATGGGAATAAATCCGATAAAAATATCTACTGATGATTATTTTGTTGATAGAGAATTTACTCCTAAAGATGAATTTGGTAATTATGATTTTGAGTGTTTAGAAAATGTCGATGTTAAACTTCTTAACCAACATATAATTAGGTTATTAAATCATGAAAAGGTTACTTTACCAAGATTTAATTTCATCACTGGGAAAAGGGAGCAATCTAATACAATAATTGAATTAAAAGAAAATAGTATTATTTTGATTGAAGGACTACATTGTTTAAATGATGCTTTGTTACCTGCTGTAAGTAAGAATTTAAAGTATAAAATATATCTTAGTCCATTTATCCCATTAAATATTGATAGACATAATTATATATCTACAATAGATTTAAGATTAATAAGGCGAATTGTTAGAGATAATAGGGATAGAGGATCAGATGTTTCTGCTACTATAAAAAGTTGGCAAGTAGTAAGAAATGGTGAAGAAAAATATATATTTCCGTTTATAGAACAAGCTGATGTTATTTTAAATACGGCATTAGCTTATGAGCTAGGAGTATTAAAAGTATATGTTGAGCCACTTTTGCATTCAGTTGGAATAGAATCACCATATTATGAAGAGGCTAAGCGATTGTTGAATTTCTTAAAGCAATTTTTCCCAATTCCAGGGGACTATGTTAATTCAACATCAATTTTAAGAGAATTTATTGGAGGTCGTGCAAATGATTAAAGTTGCTATTAATGGTTTTGGTAGAATTGGAAGATTAGCGTTTAGAGAAATGCTTACAACACCTTATTTTGATGTTGTAGCTATAAATGATTTATCTAAGCCTGAGGATTTAGCTTATCTTGTTAAATATGATACAGCACATGGAACATTTCATGAAAATGAAATAAGTTTTGATGAAAATAATATTGTCGTAGGTGGAGTGAAAAAAATTAGAGTGTTTTCTGAAAAAGATCCTAGTGCTTTACCTTGGAAAGATTTGGATATAGATTTGGTATTGGAATGTACTGGTAAATTTACTGATAAAGCAGGCGCCCAAAAACATATAGACGCAGGTGCAAAAAAGGTGCTTATTTCAGCACCTGGTAAAGATTTAATGCCCACTATTGTTTATAATGTGAATGAAAGTAGTTTAAAGCCTGAAGATAATATTGTTTCTGCTGCTAGTTGCACAACAAATTGTTTAGCACCAGTTTTAGATATTTTAAATAAAAATATTGGTATAGAAAAAGGATATATGTCTACTGTTCATGCTTTTACAAATGATCAAGCAACTCAAGATGTAGCTCATTCTAAAGGAATATATGCTAGGAGAGGTAGATCTTGTAATAATAATATTGTTCCTACTAGTACTGGTGCTGCAAAAGCAATTGGACTTGTTATACCAGATTTATTAGGAAAAATGGATGGAATAGCTTTAAGGGTTCCTGTAATTGATGGTTCAATGATAGATTTAACATTACAATTAAAAAGTAATACCAGTGTAGAACAAATAAATGAGTTGTTTAAAAATAATCAAAATGAAACAATTAAATTTACTATGGATCCTATAGTTTCAAGTGATTGTATAAATAAAACTTGTGGTGCACTAGTTGATGGTTTACTAACTCAACTTTTAGATGTTAATGGGCAACAATTAGTTAAAGTTATTGCGTGGTATGATAATGAATCTGGATATACTGCTCAAATGTTAAGAACTGCTCGTTGTATGTTTAAATAGTATGGTGCTAAATGAAGACTTTAAAAGATTTAAGTTTAGATAATAAAACGGTTGTTTTAAGATGTGACTATAATGTTCCCGTTAAAAACGGAGTGATAACTGATGTTTCTAGGATAGAAAAAAGCTTAAAAACTATAAGTTATTTACTTGAACATAATTGTAAAATTGTTATTTTAAGTCATTTTGGTAGAATAAAATCAGAAAAAGATAAAAAGGAAAATAGCTTAAGAATTGTTGCTCAGGAATTGAGCGAACTTTTAAATAAAAAAATTATATTTGTTGATCAGTGTTTTGGCGAAAAAGTAAGAGAAATTGTAAAAAGTACCAATCTTAAAGATGTTATACTTTTAGAAAATACAAGATTTATGGATTATCCCGAAAAACTTGAAAGTTCTAATGATGCTAACTTAGCAAAGTTTTGGGCTAGCTTAGGTGATGTCTTTGTTTTAGATGCTTTTGGAACATGCCATAGAGAACATGCTTCTGTTGCAGGAATTGCTAATTATTTGCCGAGTGGTATAGGTTATTTAGTAGAAGAAGAATTAAAAAATTTAGATTGTTTGGTTAATGTTAAAGAAAGACCATTTACTATATTTATGGGGGGAGCAAAAGTAGAAGATAAATTACCTATAATTAAGTCTTTATTACCAAAATGTGATTATCTTTTATTAGGTGGAGGAATAGCAAATTCTTTTTTAAAAGCTAATGGAGTTGATGTAAAAAAAAGCTTGGCTACAACTGATATTGACTTGTTAAATGATATTAAGTATCTTATATCTAATTATTCAGACAAAATTTGTTTACCTGTAGATTTTGTTTATAATGATGAAGCAATAATGGATGTTGGTGTAAAAACCATACACAATTTTTCAAGAATATTTAGTAATAGTAAACTCATTTTTGTTAATGGAACACCTGGTAAGTTTGAAGAAGAAAGATTTTTTAAGGGCACCTTTGAACTTATCAAAACTTTGTCTAACATTAATACTAAAATTGTTTTAGGTGGCGGTGATACAATTAATGCGGTAAAAAAATGTGGATTGTCTGGACATTTTACATTTGAATCAAGTGGTGGCGGAGCAACTTTGGAATATATAGCTAGTGGTAAATTGAAAGCTTTAAAGTATTTTAAATAATATTTTAAAGCTTTTTGATTGACATTTTTAAAAAAAAGATTATTATATATAATACTTAAAAAGAGGAGATATTATATGATAGTTATTAAAAAACACGACGATGAAATTGAAAATGAAGTTGTTGATGGTACAATTAAAAGATATTCTAGCCTTGAAGTTAAAGAAAAACATCTTTGCGGTGAACCATGCGACGGACTTGATGGATGTAAATGTCCAAAAATAAGTAACGAAGAAAACACAGAAATATCTGAATATGATTTTATACAGGAAGGTTATCAAGTCTTTAAAGACGATGGTTCATTGGTTAAATTTGTTGTTTCAAAATGTAAAAATTTTAAACCTTATACAAGAAAGTCAGAATTAATAAATCAAAGATATTTATTAGAATCACTTAAAATACTTTATTTTGATGCAGAAAATTTAGAAGAAGCTGATAAAATTCAGCAAGAAACTGAAAGACAATTAGAACGTATTAGGAATATAAAACATCAATAATTGATGACGACATAAGTATGTCGTTTTTTTATTCGACAAAATATTTTGTAAATTGACAATTATAGACAAATGTTTTTATTGGTTTTTGTCGGTATTTATTCTATAATTGGTTCATGGGCAGTAAGAAAGGACATAAAAATTGTGGAAAAAAGTATTAGACTAGTTGTAGTTGATAGTAATGAGGAAGTTACAAGTAGTATAAAGAAGTACTTTAGTGAAAACGCAGTAATTGATGTTGTATCTTGCATTAATAATGGGATTGATGCTTTAAATTATTTAATCAATCATGAATCTGATTACGATACGGTTGTAATGGATATAATGTTACCTGAAATGGATGGAATAACATTACTTGAAAATATTAAGAATCGTAAATTAAATAAGAAAATAATTGTTTTATCAACTTATAAAGAAGATTATACAATAAAAAAATTAATAAGCTTAGGCGTAAATTATTATATGTTGAAGCCTTTTAGTTTAGATTCTTTAGAAGGCCGAATATTGGATTTAAGTAAATCTTATGATATTGAAACCAATGCTTCTGGTGATGCTTTGGTTAAAGTTAGTGAAATATTACATAATTTAGGAATTCCTTCACATATAAGGGGATACCAATATATAAGAGATGGTATTCTTATGATTTACAATAATGATAAATATGTTAATTTTATAACTAAAGAAATATATCCGGAATTAGCTTTAAAATATGATACAACTCCCTCAAGAGTTGAAAGAGCAATAAGACACGCAATAGAAATTAGCTGGGAACGTGGAGATATGGAACTTATGGAAGACTTGTTTGGACACAGTGTAGCATTTGAAAGAAGCAAGCCTACTAATGCAGAATATTTAAATACGATAGCTGATAGAATGCGTTTAAATAATAAATTAATAGTTTCATAATTTGTCAAATAATATTTCCTGTGTTATTATATCCATGCAAGGAAGTGAATACGTGTGAAAAAAATTTTAACATTGATGTTAGAAGGATTTGGTATTCGTGAAGACGAGTTTGGTAATGCTATTAAACAAGCAAATATGCCAAATTTTAAAAATTTATGGGAAAAGTATCCGCATAGTTTATTAAAGGCATCTGAAGAAAGTTTGGGATTATTAGAAAATCAATCTGGTAATTGTGAACTTGGACATTTAACTGTGGGTGCTGGAAGAAAAATAAAAAATTCTTCTATTTTAGCGAATGACTTTTTTGAAAGCTTATATGAGAATAATGACGTTTTTATGAATTTTTTAGCTAATAAAGATGCTAGAGTTCATTTACTTTTTTTGGCAAGTGACGGCAAGGTTAATTCATCAATGAATGATGTTAAAAATGTTTATAACTTGTTGATAAAAAATGGCTTTAGTAACATTTATTTTCATTTAATAACCGATGGTGTTGATTCACAAAATTTTACGTGTGAAAGCTATATTAAAGAAATTGAAGAATTAATTTCTAAAAATAAAGTTGGTGTAATTAGCACCATTGCGGGTAGGGATTATGCTTTAGACTCATTGTCTGATTATAATAAAACTAAAATTTATTATGATTTAGTTACATTTGGAAGAGGTATAAGCGTTATAAATATTCATAAAGGGATAAGTAGCTGTTATAGTAAAGGAGCTAATGATTACGATTTAAAACCGATGATAATCAATTATGATGGCTTAATAAAAGATGGTGATACCATATTGTGGATGAATTATAATGCTGAAAATTCTAAACAAATGTTAGCAGCTTTAGCTAATCCAAGTTTTGATGAATTTCCTACTAAGGATTATGAGTCATTATATGTTTATTCAATATTTTCTCAAGATAAAAAATTAAAAATTAATGGTTTTATAGAACGTGATTTGGTTAATCAACCATTGGGACTATACTTATCTGAGTTGGAATTATCCCAAGCTAGAATAGCTTCCTCTAATCGTATATTACATGTTACTAATTTCTTTGATGGGTATTATAAAGGCAGGATTTTAAACTGTGATAAGTTTGAAATTAAGCCGAATTCAGAATTACCTTTTAATAAGAGCTTAGAAACGTCTACTTTAGATATTTCTAAAAGAATTATTAAATGCATGGAAAAGGATTATGATTTTATATTAGCGAATTATTCTTGTGTTGATGAATGTGCTCATGCGAATAATTTTGAAAATACTATTCAAATGTTAGAATTTTTAGATAAATGTTTAGGGATAATAATAAAAGCTGCTGAAGATAATTTTTATAAAGTAATTATATTGTCTGATCATGGAAATGCAGATTCTATGTTAGATGAGCTTGGTGAGGCCAATAATTATAATACAACTGCTGAGGTTCCGTTCATTATTACTGATAGCCATATATGTTTAGAGAAAAAAGGAGATCTTACAATGGTGGCTCCAACTATATTAAATTATATGGATATTGCTATACCTAAAGATATGCAAGAAACTCCAATTTTGATTAAAGAATAAAAATGCGAAAAAATCGCATTTTTATGTTGCATTTTTAGGATTTGTTTGCTAAAATTGATTATGTATGACTGGCGTGGATGTGCAAGGTTGCCGATACACTAGGTAAAGTTGTTAAAAACATTTCGTGAATCGGGTAATTTGAACGGATGCAAGTCTATACTAGATATAGGCGAAAGGAGGACATATTTATGTCAAATAATAAGGTTCGTATTAATTTGAAGGCTTATGATCATCGTTTATTAGATGTAGCGGCTGGAAAAATAATCGAAACTGTTAAAAGAACGGGTGGAGAAGTATCTGGACCAGTTCCTCTTCCAACAGAGATTGAAAAGGTTACTGTTTTAAGAGCTGTTCACAAATACAAGGATTCAAGAGAGCAATTCGAAAGAAGAACTCATAAAAGATTAATTGATATTAAAAACCCTAGTAAAGAAACAGTAGATGCACTATCTCATTTGGATTTACCAAGTGGTGTAGACATCAATATTAAATTATAGAAAATAGAAAAGGAAGGATAACATGAAAGGAATCTTAGGACGCAAAGTTGGAATGACTCAAGTTTTTACTAAAGATGGTAAGTTAATTCCTGTTACAGTTATTAATGTTGAACCTAATACTGTAATGCAAGTAAAAACAGTGGAAAAAGATGGCTATAATGCAATTCAACTTGGCGTATTTGAAAAGAAAGAAAAAAATTCAACTAGAGCTGAAATTGGCAATGCAAAAAAAGCAAACACTACTCCTAAGCGCTTCTTAAAAGAGATCAGAGATGTCGAAGGAAGTTACAATTTAGGTGATCAAATTAGTGGTGATATATTTGCTATAGGAGATGTAGTAGACGTAACTGGTACTACTAAGGGACATGGTTTCCAAGGAGTAATTAAAAGACATGGACAATCTCGTGGACCTATGGGACATGGTTCTCACTATCATAGAAGACCTGGTTCAATGGGTACTATGTTAGCAAAAAGAGTAACAAAAGGTAAAAACTTACCTGGACATATGGGTGTTGAAACTGTTACTATTCAAAATCTTGAAATTATTGATATTAATTTAGAAGATAATTATGTATTAGTAAGTGGAAATGTTCCTGGCGCAAAAAATTCTTTAGTTTTAGTTAAATCAGCAGTTAAAAACAGCAGAAAAGTTGAACCAAAAGAATTATTGGTTTATGAAACTGTAGTTGATTCTGTGGAAGAACAACCTGTTGAAACAACTGAAATAAAAAATGAATCTGAAAGTGAAGTTAGTGAATAATCACATACTTTAGAAAGGATTAAATATGACAAAGATAAGTGTTAAAAATATTAACGGCGAAAAAGTAAAAGATTTAACTTTAAAAGATGCTGTATGGAATATTGAAGTAAATGAAGATGCGCTAAAGAAAATGATTCGTTTACAACAAGCATCTGTTCGTCAAGGAACTAAAGGAACTAAAACAAGAGGAACTGTTTCAGGTGGTGGAAGAAAACCATGGAAACAAAAAGGTACAGGTAGAGCAAGACAAGGTTCTATTCGTGCTGCACAATGGAGAGGCGGAGCTGTTGTATTCGGCGGTATCCAAAATAGAGATTATTCTTTTAAGATTAATAAAAAAGAAAGAGATTTGGCTTTAAGAAGTGCATTAACTAGTAAAGCTAAAAATAAAGAATTAGTAGTTATTGATAATATTAGCTTTGATTCAATGAAAACAAAAGATTTTACTGCGCTTTTAAATACATTGAAACTTACTGGTAAAGTTATGTTTATAACTAGCGAAGATAACGAAAAATTATATATGGCTGGTAGAAATTTACAAAATTTTGCTTACATTTTAGCAGACGAAATAAATTGTTATGATTTATTAAATGCTGATGTAATAGTTTGTGATGAAGCAGCTGTAAAACAAATTGAGGAGGTGCTTAAATAATGAAACATTATTCAGATATTATAAAAGCATCAGTTATTACAGAAAAATCAATGGGCGCTAGAAGCGAAAATGTTTATACATTCAAATGTGATAAAAGAGCTACTAAGCCTCAAATAAAAAAAGCTGTAGAAGAAGCTTTCGGTGTTAAAGTAAAAAATGTTAATACAATTAATACTAAAGCTAAAGCTAAAAGAGTTGGCAGATATGCTGGTAAAACAAAAACTTATAAAAAAGCAATTGTTACATTAGCAGATGGTCAATCTATAGATATGTAAGGAGGAAATAAAGTATGGCAATAAAACATTACAAACCTACGACTAATGGTCGTAGAGGAATGACTACTTTAGTTAATGAAGAAATAACTACTAGTACTCCTGAAAAAACTTTAATTAAAACAATTGGTAGAACTGGTGGAAGAAATAACCAAGGAAAAATGACAGTACGTCACATTGGTGGTGGAGCTAGAAAGAAATATCGTGTAATTGATTTCAAAAGAAATAAAATTGGTATTACTGGACGTGTAGCTTCAATTGAATATGATCCAAACAGAAATGCTAATATTGCTTTAATAGTATATAAGGATGGAGAAAAAAGATATATTGTAGCACCAAGTGGTTTAAAAGTAGATATGATTATTGAAAATGGACCTCAAGCTGATATAAAAGTTGGTAACTCTTTACCACTTGAAAATATCCCAGTTGGTACTATGATACATGCTATTGAACTTCAACCTGGAAAAGGTGCTGAACTTTGTAGAAGTGCTGGAGCTTCAGCTCAAATTCTTGGTAGAGAAGATAAATATGTAATTGTTCGTTTACAATCAGGCGAAACAAGAAAAATTTTAGGTTCTTGTAAAGCAACTATTGGTGTAGTTGGCAATGAAGATTATAACCTAGTTAATCTTGGAAAAGCTGGTCGTAAAATTCATATGGGAATTCGTCCAACAAACCGTGGTTCTGTTATGAACCCTAATGATCACCCTCATGGTGGTGGTGAAGGACGTGCTCCAGTAGGACGCAAGAGCCCAATGACTCCTTGGGGTAAACCTGCTCTTGGTCATAAAACTCGTAAATCTAAGAAAGCTTCTGAAAAACTTATTATGAGTAGGAAGAAGAAATAGGAGGAAACATGGCAAGAAGTTTAAAAAAAGGACCTTTCGTTGATGAATCATTAATGAAAAAGGTTCAAGAAATGAATAAATCAAGTAAAAAAACTGTTATTAAGACATGGTCTAGAAGATCTACTATTTATCCTGAGTTTGTAGGACATACATTTGCAGTACACAATGGTAAAGAATTTATTCCTGTTTATGTAACAGAAGAAATGGTTGGACACAAATTAGGTGAGTTCTCAATGACTCGTAAATTTGGTGGCCATGCTGGAAGCGGTAAGTAGGAGGCATTATGGAAACTTATGCAATACATAAAAATGCTATGATCAAACCTAGACTTGCAAGAATGATAATGGATTTAATTAGAGGAAAAGATGTTGAAACTGCAAGAGGTATTTTAGAAACTACAAATACTAAAGCAAGTAAACTTATTATTAAGGTTTTAAATTCTGCTGTAGCTAATGCTGTTAATAATAACGGAGCAAATGAAGCTGATTTAAAAATTAAAGAATGTTATGTTAATCCTGGTCGTGTTCTTAAAAGAATACAATTTGCATCTAGAGGTAATGTTGATAGACATGATAAAAGAACATCACACATTTTTGTTAGTGTAACTGATGGGAAAGGAGTAGAAGAATAATGGGACAAAAAGTTAATCCTATAGGATATAGACTTGGTGTTAATAAAGAATGGCAAAGTCGTTGGTATGCTGGTAAAGATTACTCAGATAAACTTATTTGCGATATTAAGATTAGAGAATTTGTTGCTAAAGAATTAAAAGACGCAGCAGTTGCATCTGTTATTATCGAAAGACGTAAAGGCCGTCCTGAAATTACTCTTTATACTGCTAAACCTGGTGTTATCATCGGTCGTGGTGGTGAAGACATTGAAAAATTAAGAAAAAGAATTGGTAAATTAGTTGGCGAAGAAGTATATGTAAACATCGTTGAAGAAAAAAATCCAGATTTGAATGCTCAATTAGTTGCTAATAATATAGCTGCTCAAATTGAAGCTCGTGCACCATTTAGATCTGCACAAAAAAGAGCTATAAGAAATACTATGAAAGCTGGAGCTAAAGGTATTAAAACTGCTGTTTCTGGACGTTTAGGCGGTGCTGAAATGGCAAGAACTGAAGGATATACTGAAGGTACTGTTCCACTTCATACTATCAGAGCTGATGTAGATTATGCTACAAGTGAAGCAAATACTACTTATGGTAAGATAGGTGTTAAGGTATGGATTTACAAAAACGAAATTCTTCCTGCTAAAAAGAAAATAGTAAAGGAGGAGACTAAACATGTTGATGCCAAAAAGAACTAAATATAGAAAGTCTCATAGAATTAGCTACGATGGTAAAGCTAAAGGTAATACAGAACTTCATTTAGGTGAATATGGATTAAAGGCTTTAGAAGGTGCTTGGATTTCTGCAAAAGAAATAGAGGCTGCTCGTATTGCTATGACTCGTTATATGAAACGTGGTGGAAAGGTATTTATTAATATTTTCCCTCATATGCCAAGAACAAAAAAACCTTTGGAAGTACGTCAAGGTAAAGGTAAAGGTGACGTTGCTGAATGGGTAGCAGTTGTTAAAACTGGAAAAATTATGTTTGAAATAAGTGGTGTAAGTGAAGATGTTGCTAGAGAAGCATTCCGTTTAGCTTCACATAAATTACCTATTAAAACAAAATTTGTTATAAAAGAAAAGGGTGGTGATTCTCTTGGAAATTAAGGAACTAAGAAAATTATCAAATGAAGAATTAAATAAAAAAATAATTTCTACTAAAGAAGAATTATTTACAAAAAGAATGCAACAAGCTAATGGTACTTTAGAAAAACCTGTTGAACTTAATAAATTAAGAAAAGATGTTGCTAGAATGAAAACTATTTTAAAAGAAAGAGAAATTGCTGGAGGTAACGAATAATGACTGATGTTAAACAAGAATTAGTTGGAAGAGTTATCAGTAATACTAATGATAAAACAATCACTGTATTAGTTGAAACTCATAAAAAACATGCCTTATATGGTAAACGTGTTAAATATTCAAAAAAATATGCAGCACATGATGAAAAAAATCTAGCAAAAGTAGGAGATACAGTTAAAATTAGAATGACTAGACCATTATCTAAAACTAAAAGATATGAATTAGTTGAAGTTCTAAGAGAAGCTGTTATTCTTTAGGAGGTACTTTTATGGTAATGCAAGAAAGTAGATTAAAAGTAGCTGATAATAGTGGAGCTCGTGAGCTTTTAGTAATTAGAGTTATGGGTGGATCTAAAGTTAAATCTGCCAATATTGGAGACATTGTTGTAGGAACAGTAAAAAAAGCTATTCCTAACAGTTCAATTCCTGCAGGTAAAGTTGTAAAAGCAGTTATAGTAAGAAGCGTTCAAGGTGTTAGACGTAAGGATGGTTCTTATATTAAATTCGGTGACAATGCCTGTGTACTAATTAAGGATGATAAATCTCCAATCGGAACTCGTGTACTAGGACCTGTTGCAAGAGAGTTAAGAGATAAAGAATTTACTAAAATCGTATCTTTAGCTCCTGAGGTTTTATAGGAGGAATTATGAAGGTAAAAGTTGGAGACAATGTAAAAATTATTGCTGGAAAAGATAAAGGAAAAGAAGGCAAAGTAATTAAGACATTTAAAAATGATCAAAAAGTAGTTGTTGAAGGTTTAAATATGATTAAAAAACATTCAAAACCTACAAATACAAATGATAAAGGCGGAATCTTCGATATTGAAGCTCCTATACATGTATCAAATGTAAAAGTTATTAAAGAAGAAAAGAAAGCTAAAAAAGTTGTAAAGGCTGAAGTTGAAACTAAAAAAGCTCCTGCTAAAAAAACAACAAAAAAAGCTACAAAAAAGGATGGTGAATAGTCATGAGTAATTATAAGAAGTTGTATAATGAAAAAATAGTTCCTGAATTAAAAAAGGAATTTAATTATTCAACAGTTATGGCTGTTCCTAAATTAGAAAAAATTGTTATTAACATGGGTGTTGGTGATGGATCAAAAGATGAAAAATTACTTACTGCAGCACTACATGATTTAGAATTAATAGCTGGTCAAAAACCTGTTATTACTAAAGCACATAAGTCAATTGCTGGTTTCAAAATTCGTGAAGGACAAAGCATTGGTGTTAAGGTAACACTTCGTGGAGAAAACATGTATAATTTCATGGAAAAATTAATTCGTATTAGTTTACCAAGAGTTAGAGATTTCCGTGGTGTTTCTGATCGTTCTTTTGATGGACATGGAAATTATACTATAGGTATTAAAGAACAATTAATATTCCCAGAAATTGAATATGATGAAGTTGTTAAAGTTCGTGGTATGGATATTATATTTGTTACTACTGCGCATACAAATGAAGAAGCAAAAAGCTTATTAAAAGCATTTGGTATGCCTTTCAAGAATTAAGGAGGACTTATGGCAAAGAAAAGTTTAGTTGTTAAAAATCAAAGAACGCCTAAGTTTAGTACTAGAGCTTATACACGTTGTAATAGATGTGGAAGACCTCATGGTGTATTAAGAAAATATGGAATTTGTCGTATTTGTTTTAGAGAATTAGCAAATAATGGTCAACTTCCAGGCGTAAAGAAATCAAGTTGGTAAGGAGGATAGTTTATGTTTGTTCAAGATAAAATTGCGGATATGTTAACAAGAATTAGAAATGCTAATCAAATGAAGTATAAAACTGTTGAAGTTGTTGGTACTAAGATGACTAAAGGCATTGCTGAAATTCTTAAAAATGAAGGTTATATTGAAGATTATACATATGAAAGTAATACTAATGGCGATAAAATGACTATCACTTTAAAATATGGTGCTAAGAAAGAAAGAGTTATTGTTGGTCTTAAACGTATAAGTAAAAGTGGTTTAAGAGTATATGCAACAGCTGATGAACTTCCTAGAGTATTAAACGGACTTGGTATTGCGATTATATCTACTTCAGAAGGTCTTATGACTGATAAAGAAGCTAGAGCTAAAAAGTTAGGAGGCGAAGTGCTTGCCTATATTTGGTAAGATGTTATTATGAGTAGAATTGGAAATAGAGTATTAACATTACCTGAAGGTGTAAGTGCTGAAGTCTCAGGTAATACAATTACAGTTAAAAGTGCTAAAGGTGAATTATCACTAGAATTTAGTAAATTAATTGATGTAAAAATTAATGGTAATGAAATTACAACTACACAAATAAAAGAATCTAAAGAAGCAAATATTATGCAAGGAACAACAAATTCTTTAATTAATAATATGATCATTGGATTAGAAGATGGTTATGTTAAAAATTTAGAAGCTGTTGGTGTTGGATATCGTTTCAATGTTCAAGGTAGTAAAATTACTATTAATGCTGGATATTCAAATCCAGTTGTAGTTGAAATACCTGAAGGATTATCTGTTGAACTTCTAAATAATACAGAAATATCTATTAAAGGTATTGATAAACAAAAAGTATCTGAATTTGCGGCTAATGTTCGTAAAGTAAGAGAACCAGAACCATATAAAGGTAAAGGTATTCGTTACAAAGGTGAACATATTCGTCGTAAAGAAGGTAAGAAAGCTGCTAAGTAAGGAGGTAAATTATGATTAAGAAAGAACCAAATAATGTGTCTCGTTTAAGAAGACATAAAAGAGTTAGAAAAGTAATCAGTGGAACTCAAGAATGTCCTAGATTAGATGTATTTAGATCTAATAAAGAAATATATGTTCAAGTTATTGATGATGTAAATAAAGTTACCCTTGCTTCATCTTCTAGTAAAGCTTTAAAGCTTGCTAACGGTGGTGATATTAAAGCTGCTCAAGAAGTAGGTAAAGATATTGCTGCTAAATGTAAAAAAGCTAAAATTAATAAAGTAGTATTCGACCGTGGTGGATATCAATATCATGGTAGAGTTGCAGCGCTTGCTGAAGCAGCAAGAGAAGCTGGATTAGAATTTTAGGGAGGACTTATGAGAAATCAAAAAACTGAACAAAAGAAAAATTTATTAGAAGAAAAAGTTATCTCTATTGGCAGAGTAACAAAAGTTACTAAAGGTGGTAGACATTTTCGTTTTTCTGCAACAGTAGCAGTTGGTAATAGAAAAGGCTTAGTTGGTATTGGTTCAGGAAAAGCTAATGAAGTTCCAGAAGCAATTAAAAAAGCAATTCAAGCTGCTAATAAAAATGTTGTAAAAATTTCTTTAATAGATAATCGTACTATTCCACATGAAGTTACAGCTAAAGTAGGTAGAGCTGAAGTTCTTTTAAAACCTGCTAAAGAAGGTCGTGGAATTATTGCTGGTGGAGCTGCAAGAGCAGTATTAGAACTTGCTGGTGTTAAAGATATTATTGCTAAATCATTAGGATCTAATACTCAAATTAATGTTGCAAAAGCTACACTTGAAGCATTAGAAATGGAAAGAACTCCTGAACATATTGCTGAACTTCGTGGAAAGAAAGTTGAGGAGTTATAATATGAAATTAGAAAATTTACCAAAAACTAAAGAATTAAAAGCAACAAAAAGAGTTGGACGTGGTGTTGGATCTGGAATGGGTAAAACATCAACTCGTGGCGAAAAAGGACAAAAATCTAGAAGTGGTGTTAGTATTAAACCTTGGTTCCAAGGTGGACAAACTCCATTATACCGTAGATTACCTAAAAGAGGATTTAATAATAAACAATTTGAAACTAAGTATGCTTGTATAAATTTAAGCGATTTAGACAGATACTTTAAAGATGGAGAAGAAGTAACTCCAGAAGTTTTAAAAGAAAGAGGAATAATCAAAAAGGGATTAAGCGGTATAAAAGTATTAGGTAATGGTACTCTTGAAAAGAAATTAGTTGTTAAAGCTAATAGATTCTCTTCATCTGCTGTTACAAAAATAGAAAATGCCGGTGGAAAAACAGAGGTGATTTAGATGTTTCGTGGGTTTTCCCAACTTTTTAGTAAATCAAATAAAGATTTACGCAAAAGAATCTATATTACCCTTGCTTGTTTGGGAATATTTTGTTTAGGTACAACAATAACAATCCCATGGGCTTCTGTAGTATATGATGATTTAGGTTTTTTAGAAATATTTAACTTAATGAGTGGTGGAGGATTAAAAAGTTTCTCAATATTTGGACTTGGAGTTTCTCCTTATATTACAGCGTCAATAATTACACAATTATTGCAAATGGATATTATTCCTTATTTTAAGGATTTAAAAGATCAAGGTTATGTTGGTAGACAGAAAATTAATAAGATAACTAGATATTTAGGAATTATTATTGGTTTTGTTCAAGCGTATGCATTAACTGTGTTTTATATGCAAGGTGCCGATGTAATGACTATGCTTAAAACAGCATTAGTTATGACTGCTGGTACTGCATTTTGCTTATGGATGGGTGACCAAATAAGTAGTAAAGGAATAGGTAATGGACAATCAATGTTAATTATGGCTGGTATTATTCAGAGTATGCCAGGTATATTTGCATCAGCTTATTCATCATTTTTATCATTTGGAGAAGCATTGGGTATAATATTATTTATTATATTTGTACTAGTTTATATTTTAATAGTATTAGGCATTGTATGGATTCAACTTGCAGAAAGAAGAATTCCTATTCAATACGCTAATAGAACTACTAGTGCATATGGTGGACAGCAAAGTTTCTTACCTATTAAAATTAACTCTGCTGGTGTTGTACCAGTAATATTTGCATCTATTTTAACAACAATACCTGCTACGATTGTTGCTTTAACAAAAAATCAAGCAGCTATTGATTTTGTTAATAATTATATTGTGTATACTTCATGGACTGGATTTATCTTATATTTAGTATTGATATTATTCTTTGGATATTTCTATACTTATATGATAATGAATCCTGAAGAAATGAGTAAAAATTTAAATGAAAGAGGTGGATACATTCCTGGTGTTAGACCTGGTGAAGATACCTCAAATTATATTGGTGATTCAATTGGAAAACTTACTTTTGTTGGCAGCTTGTTCTTGATGATTTTGGCAGCTATTCCAGTGTTAGTTTCAAAAATAGCTAGTTTATCCGGTGCTGTAACTATTGGTGGAACAGGAATGTTAATTGTAGTTGGTGTTGCAATTGAAACATACCAACAATTAGAGAGTAGCTTAATAAGTAGAAGTTATTCTGAAAAAAGAAAGAGGCTTAGATGAAAAATATAATATTTATTGCACCTCCTGCTGCTGGCAAAGGAACTCAAAGTTCTTATTTAGTTGAAAAATATGGCTATGTACATGTTTCAACTGGTGATATGTTAAGGGAAGCAATAGCTTCTGGTAGTGAACTTGGAAATTGTGTAAAAAATATTATTGATCAAGGATTACTTGTTAGTGATGACATAATGATTGATCTTATTAAAGATAAGTTAACAAGTATTAAGGGAAAGCCATTTATTTTAGATGGTTTTCCTAGAACTCTTAATCAAGCAAAAGCTTTAAATGAAATGTTTTTAAATTTAAACATTGATAATTATGTTGCTATTTATTTGGAAATTACCAAAAAATTAGCTATGGAAAGATCGCTTGGAAGGGTTACTTGTGAAAAGTGTGGTACAGGTTTTAATAAATATAGTGTAGAAAAAATGCCTAAAAAAGAAGGTATTTGTGATAAATGTGGTGGTAATTTAATTAGTAGAACTGATGATAATGAAGAATCATTTAATAAAAGATTCGACACATTTATTAAAAATAATGAATCAATTATTGAGTTTTATAAAGATTTAAATAGGTTGGAAATTATTAGTGCAAATTGTACTTCAATACCTACTTTTGAAGGAATAGTGAAAGTAATTAATGATTAGTATAAAAAGTGAACATGAAATCGAATTAATGAGACATGCTGGACATATAAACTATTTAACACATATGGAAGTAAAAAAGCATATTAAGGCTGGAGTTACTACTAAAGAGTTAGATAAAGTTGCTTATGACTTTATTACGAGTCATGATTGTACACCGTCCTTTTTAAATTATGAGGGATATCCCGCTAGTATATGTGTTTCAGTAAATGATGAAGTTGTTCATGGAATTCCTGGTAATAGGAAATTAAAAAATGGTGATGTTGTTTCAGTGGATATAGGTTCTTGTTATAAAGGATATCATTCTGATTCCGCAAATACTTATATTGTAGGAACTGCGTCAAAAGAAGTTCAAGATCTTGTTTCTAACACAGAAAAGTCTTTATATAAGGGTTTGAGTGTTATCAAAGAAGGAACAAGAATTAATGAAATTGGTCAAGCAATAGAAAAATATGCTCATGAAAATGGGCTATCTGTTGTAGAAGAACTTGTTGGTCATGGTGTTGGTACTGACGTTCATGAAGATCCGGATGTACCAAATTATAATACAGACTTAACAAAAAGGTTAAAATGTGGTATGGTAATAGCTGTTGAACCGATGTTAAATTTAGGCAAACGATATATTTATCAAATGCCTGATGGATGGACTATTAGAACTGATGATGGACTTCCATCTGCACACTTTGAGCATACCGTACTAGTCACTAAAGATGGCTATGAGATCTTGACGGGAGAGTGATATAATGGCAAAGAATAATGGTGACAAAATTGAAGTAGAGGGAAAGGTTGTTGAGGTTTTAAAAGGCAGTGATTATATTGTCGAATTACCTAATGGCCACACTGTAAAAGCCTACGTTTCTGGTAAAATGCGTATTCACATGATACGTATCTTACCGGGTGATACCGTTACAGTGAAATTATCCCCTTATGATTTAACACGTGGGATTATTGTATGGAATAAAAGATAGGAGAGTTTATTATGAAAGTTAGACCATCAGTTAAGAAAATTTGTAAAAAATGTAAAATTATTAGAAGAAATGGTAGAGTTATGGTAATTTGTGAAAATCCAAAACACAAACAAAGACAAGGTTAAGGAGGTAAATTATGGCAAGAATTAAGAATATTGAATTACCAAATCAAAAACATATTTGTATTGGACTTACTGCTATATATGGTATTGGTAGAAGTTTAGCAAAAACAATTTGTATTAATGCAAATGTTGATCCAACTAAAAAAGTTAAAGATTTAAGCGAAACTGAAATTGCAGCTCTTCGTAAAGAAATTGATAACCATGTAGTTGAAGGTGATCTTCGTAGAGAAGTTCAAATGAGTATTAAAAACAAAATGGAAATTAATAGCTACCAAGGTATTAGACATAAAAAAGGACTTCCAGTTAGAGGTCAAAGAACTAGTAGAAATGCTCATACTCGTAAGGGTAGAGGTAAAGTAGTAGCTAATAAGAAAAAGGTTTCAAAATAGGAGGTAAATAGTTATGGCATATAATAGAAGAAAGAAAAAAGTTAAAAGAACTGTTGTTGAAGCTGAAGCACATATTCATTCAACATATAATAATACTATTGTAACTATTTCTGATAAAGATGGAAATGCAATAAGTTGGTCATCTGCTGGTAGAATTGGTTATAAAGGAAGTAAAAAGAAAACTCCTTTTGCTGCTGGATTAACTGCTGAAGCTGCTGGTGCTGCTGCTGTAAGTGAAGGTGTGAAAAAAGTAGACGTATATGTTAAAGGTTTAGGACCTGGAAGAGAAAATGCTATTCGTTCACTACAAACTGCTGGACTTGAAATTACAAGTATAGTTGATGAAACTCCAGTACCTCATAATGGTTGCCGTCCACCAAAAAGACCAAGAAATTAGTTTAAGGAAAGGAATGTGTGTACAATGATAAAATTTGAAAAACCAGAATACAAAATAGCAGAGTACATCGAGAGTAATCATTTTGGAAAATTTGAGTTAGATCCTTTAGAAAGAGGATTTGGAACAACTATTGGAAATGCTTTAAGAAGAGTAATGCTTTCTAGTTTACCTGGAAGTGCAATTACAAGTGTTTGCATTGATGGCGTAATGCACGAATTTCAAAAAATTGAAGGTGTTGTTGAAGATGTTACAGCTATAGTTTTAAACTTAAAAAATGTAGTTGTAAAAAATCATTCAAAAGAAGTTAAGACCTTAAGATTATTTAAAGATACCGAAGGACCAGTTACTGCTGCTGATTTTGAACCAGATGCAGAAGTAGAAATTTTAAATCCTGATAAAGTACTTTGTACTTTAGTTAGTGGTGGAAAAATTGACATGGAAGTAACAATTAACAACGGAAGAGGATTTGTTGATTCTAAGACTAATAAAGCTAAAATGGGTAATGTTAAAGCTGGTGTTATTGCTATAGATTCAAATTACTCTCCAATTGAATATGTTAAATATGATGTTACTGATACTCGTGTTGGTCAAAATGAAAATTATGATAAATTAACTATGGAAGTTGCTACTGATGGATCTATGACTCCAGAAGAAGCTATGGCTCTTGCAGCAACTATTTTAATAGAACATTTCAATATTGTAGCTGATTTAAATGCTATAAGTGATATGTCTGGCATAATGCAAGAAAAGAAAGTAGATACAATTACTAAAAAACTTGAAACTCCTATAGAGGAAGTAGAATTCTCAGTACGTGCTTATAATTGTTTAAAACGTGCTGGTATTCATACTATTCAAGATTTAGTTGACAAAAAAGAAGTAGAAGTTACAAAGATTAGAAACCTAGGAAAGAAATCATTAAAAGAAGTTATTGATAAGGTTGCTGAACTTGGACTATCATTTAAGGAGTAGAGATTATGGCATATAGAAAATTAAATAGAGAAACTAGACAAAGAAGAAGCATTCTTGCTGGATTAACTAAAAATGTTTTAGAATATGGATATGTAGTAACAACTGAACAAAGAGCTAAAGAAGTTCGTAAATTTGTTGATAAAATGATAACTTATGGCAAAAGAGGAACTTTAGTTTCTCGTAGAAAAGCTTTAGCTTTCTTACATAATGATTCAGAATTAGTTGCAAAAGTATTTAATGAACTTGCAGTTAATTATAAAGATCGTAATGGTGGTTATACAAGAATTATTAAACTTAATGAACGTCGTGGCGATGATGCTTTAGAAGTAAGATTGGAATTAGTATAGTTATATCTATACTTTTTTTATTTTTGATATAAAAACAATTCAATTATATAAAATTTTATGATAAAATAATAATACGTGTTACATTAAGGAAGTGTTTTTATGGCAAATATAATATCATTAGTTAATCAAAAGGGTGGTGTAGGAAAGACTACTACTAGTATTAATTTATCAGCTGCTTTGGGTCAATATGGTAAAAAAGTTTTATTAATCGATATGGATCCGCAAAGTAATGCAACTACTGGATTGGGCTTTTCTTCATCAGATTTTAATTATGATATTTATGAAGTTTTAGCGGGAAGTGTAGATATTACAAAAGCTATAAAAAAGACTAAATTTAAAAATTTAAGTATTATTCCTTCAACATTAAATTTAGCTGGTGTTGATGTAGAGTTTGTTAAAAAAATGTTGGAAAATTCTGAATTTAGACAAAATGAACAATTAAAAAATGCTTTAAATCAAGTAAGGGATAACTATGATTATATTATAATTGATTGTCAGCCTTCATTGGGTATTGGTACAATGAATGCTTTAGTTGCAAGTGATTCGGTTATAATACCTGTTCAATGTGAATTTTTTGCTTTGGAAGGTATTACACAGTTATTAAATTCTATAATTATGGTTCAATCAAGTATGAATCCTAGTTTAAGAATAGAAGGTGTTTTATTAACTATGCTTGATGGTAGAACTAATATTGGTTTAGAAGTAATTGAAGAAATTCGTAAATACTTTAAGGACAAAGTATTCAATACAATTATTCCAAGATTAGTAAGATTAGTAGAAGCTCCTTCACATGGTAAACCTATAAATGAGTATGATCCAGAATCTAGAGCAACTTTGGCTTATGCAAATTTAGCAAAGGAAGTGATCCAAAGAGATGGAAACTAAAAAACGTGCCTTAGGGAAAGGATTGGAACAGTTATTTGCGAGTAACGCGATTGATTTTGACAATTTAGAAAATAATATTGTTGAATCAACTCCAGAGAAAGACGTTATGCAAGTAAATTTGGATGAAATAAGAAGTAATCCATATCAACCTAGAAAGACTTTTAATGAAGATTCATTAAATGAATTAGCAGATTCAATTAAAGAATACGGAATTGTTCAACCTGTAATTTTGAAAAAAAGTATTAAGGGTTATGAACTAATTGCGGGTGAACGAAGATGCAAGGCAGCTAAAATAGCAGGTTTAAAACAAGTACCAGCTATTATAAAAGATTTTACTGATGAAGAAATGATGGAAATTGCTTTGCTTGAAAATATTCAAAGAGAGGATTTAAATCCAATTGATGAAGCTAAAAGTATTGATTCTATTTTAAAATTGCGTGGTATGACTCAAGAAGAGTTTGCTAAAAAATTTGGTAAAAGTAGAAGTTATATAACTAATTTGTTGGGTATTTTACGTTTGCCAGACTCTGTAAAAAAATTAGTTGAAAATGGGTCTTTATCTATGAGTCATGCAAGGGTTTTAAGTAAAATTGAAGATGAAGAAAAAATTTTAGTTTTAGCTGAAAGAATTATAAAAGAAAATTTGAATGTTAGAGAAGTAGAAAAGTTAGCTAGTTCTAAGGCTAAAGTAAAAGAATTAAAACCTGATAAACTTGCTAGTGTAGCAAAATATAATATGTTTCAAAACATTATGAGTGATAAATTAAATGAAAATGTAAAAATTACTAAAAATAAAATTGAAATATATTTTGATGGTGACCAAGATTTAGAAAGAATATTAAAATTACTTGATATAAAGGTAGAGGATGAGTAGTGGAAAGTGTTTTTAATCTAAACGATAAAGTTATAATGAAGAAGCCTCATGCTTGTAAGTCTAATTTATGGACTATTACAAGAGTTGGTGTAGATGTAAAAATTAAGTGTGACAACTGTGGTAGAGAAGTAATGCTTGATCGTTTAGAATTCATAAAAAAACTTAAGAAGGTGATTTCGAATGAGAAAAACTAAATCTAGTAGAAAAGGTGATAAGCCAAATCTACATCCGGTTATGACCTATTTGGTTATTATCTTGGGTGTTATTTTAATAAGCTTTTTTTTAAGTGTTTTAAATATACAGGCAACATATAACAGTTATTCAGAAATTACTGAATCTTATGCTCCGACAACAGAAGCAGTGAAGTCATTATTTAATTTAAGTGGGTTAAAATTTATATTTACAAATACTGTTTCTAATTTTGCTAATTTTACAGTATTATCAAATTTAATCATAATACTTATTGGGATTGGTGTGATGGAATATAGCGGTTTTCTAAAAACCTTGGTGCTTTTATTTACAAAAAAAGCAAAAAAAACCACTGTTACTTTTTGGTTGGTATTTTTATGTATGATCTCTAGTATCATTGGTGATTTACCATACATAGTAATGATTCCTTTATCAGCATTAATATTTAAACATGGTAAAAGAAATCCTTTGATTGGTATGGTGGCTTCCTATGCAGCTTTAACTTGTGGAAGTGCATTTTCAATTTTGTTCACTAGTGTTGATTCTTCTTTGCTGAGTTTAAGCGTTCTTAATGCGGGAGTTATTGATACTTCATATAATATGTCAACTTTTGCATTTCTTTTGATAAATACTTTAATAATTGTTATTGCTTCAATTTTTATCACTAAAATTACTGAAGATGTTGTAGCAAAAAAATTACCAAAATATGAATTTGAAGAAACTGATGTTAATGATGAAATAATTACAAAGAAACAATTAAAAGGGTTATTATATGCTGGCAGTATTTGTTTTATTTATTTGTTAATAGTAATTTACAACATTATTCCTGGCTTACCTTTTTCAGGTAACTTACTTGATAAAACTCAAGTTTTGTATATTGACAAGTTATTTAGTTATGAGTCATTTTTCTCTAATGGATTTGTCTTTATTATAACAATGTTATTTATATTAGCTGGATTATTTTATGGAATTGGTGCTAAAACAATAAAGGATAACAAGAGCTTTTCTGATAGTTTAGGTTTTTCTTTGAATGGTATAGGAAAAGTATTAGTATTAATTTTTATGTCTTCGACATTTATAAGTATATTTAAACAAACTAATATAGGGCCTACTATTGTTGCTTCTTTAACAAATTTAATTGGAGTATCAAAGTTTGGTGGCTTTGCTTTAGTATTACTTTTATTTATTTCAAGCGTAATATCTACTATTTTTGTTCCTTCATCTTTAAGTAAGTGGACTACCATGGCTAGTGTTGTTGTTCCAACTTTTATGAATGCTGGTTTAAGTCCAGAATTTGCTCAATTTGTGTTTAGATTAGGCGAATCTGTAACAATGGGAATAACTCCATTATTAGCGTATTTTGTTATTTATTTAGCATATGTTGAACAGTATAATAAAAATGAAAAGCCAATTAAATTTATTGATGTTATTAAATGGCAAATTCCATATGTTGTTTTTATGCTTTTATTATCAATAATTATTTTAGTAATTTTTTATCTACTTAATATTCCATTAGGAATTGGTGGATATGTGTCTTTATAGGAGGGTTTATGTCACTTAAAGCTGGTATAGTAGGTTTGCCAAATGTTGGAAAATCTACATTATTTAACGCTATTACAAAAAAAAATATTTTAGCAGCAAATTATCCATTTGCTACTATAGAACCGAATGTGGGCGTAGTATTAGTTGAAGATCCAAGATTGGAATTTTTAAATAATTTATATAATCCAAAAAGCTTAGTTCCAACATCTTTTGAATTTATTGACATTGCTGGTTTAGTTGAGGGAGCATCTAGTGGTGAGGGTTTAGGAAATAAATTTTTATCACACATTAGAAACGTTGATGCTATAGTTGAGGTAGTTAGATGTTTTGATGATAAAAATATTACTCATGTTACCGGTTCAACTGATCCTATTCGTGATATTGAAATAATAAATGTTGAACTAGTATTATCAGATTTAGAAATTGCTCAGAATAGAATAGATAAAATTCAAAAGAAAGCTGAAACTACTAAAGACAAGGATGCTGTCGCAGAATTTAATGTACTTACTAAAGTTAAAGATAATTTACTTAAAAATAATGCTTTGCGAAATGTTTCATTTACTAAAGAAGAATTAGAAATTATAAAAAATTTTAATTTTATAACATTAATGCCAATTATATATGTAGCTAATACTGATGAGGAAACGTTAGTTACTAAAGATAACGATTATACTATTAAAGTGAAAGAATATGCTCAAAAAGAAGGATCTGGAGTAATTGTAATGTGTGCAAAATTGGAATCTGAATTAGCATCATTAGATACTTTAGAAAAAAAAGAATTTTTAAAAGGAATTGGTGTTGATAATTCTGAATTAGATAATTTAATTTTAGAAACATATAATTTATTAGGATTAGCTACATTTTTTACCGCTGGGTCTGATGAGGTTAGAGCGTGGACGTTTAAAAAGGGCATGTTTGCTCCTGAATGTGCAGGAATAATTCATAGTGATTTTGAAAGAGGATTTATAAAGGCCGAAATAATGTCTTATGATGATCTTTATAATCTAGGTGATGAAAAAAAGGTACAAGAAGCTGGTAAACTTAGACTTGAAGGTAAGAATTATGTAATGCAAGATGGAGACATATGTTATTTTAGATTTAATGTTTAAAAACAAAGTTATTATTTACTTTGTTTTTTCTTTTTGGTATAATAACTTGCGAGTAAAGAAATTGCTCCTTGCTTTGTTAATACAAAGCCATAAGACCACGAGGAGGTGAAATGATGACTAAATATGAAATTATGTTTATCGTTAAAACAACTATGGAAGATGATGAAATTAAGAAAACTGCAGAAACTGTTAAAGGTTTAATTTCAGGTGATTCTAAAGTAATCGAATTCAAAGATTTAGGCAAGAAAAAATTAGCTTATCCAATTAATAAAGAAGTTGGCGGTAATTATTTTTTAATGATTGTTGAAGCTAGTCATGATGTAATTAGTGAATTTGATCGTAAAATTAAAATTAACGAAAATATTATTAGACATTTAATTTTAAAATTAGATGAAGAATAGGAGTTTTTATGAATAGAGTTATATTAACAGGACGTTTAACAAGAGATCCAGAATCTAGAGCTACTTCTAGTGCTACTGAAGTTGTGAGATTTTCATTAGCATGCCAAGGTGACTTCGTTAATAGAAATACTGGTGAAAGACAAGTTGAGTTTATTAACTGTGTTGCATTTGGTCAATTAGGAACTACAATAAGTAAGTATTGTTCTAAAGGTTCTTTAGTTGGAGTTACTGGTAGAATTAGAAATAGTAGTTATGATGCCAAAGATGGAACTAAAAGATATACTACTGATGTAATTGTTGAACAATTAGAATTTTTAGGTTCTAGAGCTAATAGTAATGATGCATCATCTATGCCAACTAATCCAACTGAGGTAAGTTCTCCTAGTGTTGAAACGACTGATATAACTGAAGATCCATATAAAGATTTTGGTGATGAAATTACTTTAAGTAGTGATGATTTACCTTTTTAAAGGAGGAAATAATGGCAGAATTTTATCGTAAAAAGAAAAAAATATGTCAAATGTGTGCTGGAAAAAGCGTAGATTATAAAGATGTTATGATTATTAATAAATATATTAATGAAAAAGGCAAGATTTTACCTAGAAGAATGACAGGTGCTTGCGCAAAACATCAAAGACATATTGCAAATCAAGTTAAATATGCTAGATTTATGGCATTAATACCATTTACAAGATAAATGGTATTTTTTTTTAGCACTATTGATTTATTTTAGTTTGTCTTGTATAATTATAAGAGAATAGTGGGATGCTAATGAAAAATATTATGAAGGAAAGGTTATCTAGTATAAAGCAGTTTACTATAAAGAACCGTAACTATATTGCTACGGCTTTTGTCGTTGGTTTATTTGCTGTAATATCTTTTTCAATTTCATATGGTTATTTTTATTCATCTTCTTCTAAATTAGCAATGTCTGGTCAAGTGGGAAATATTGAAGAAAATAATCAAAATATTAAATTTTATGTTGAAACTGGATATCAATCTGGTATTTATTCTTTAAGTAGTAAGGCTCCTACAAATGGTTATACTCTTAATAAATCAAAATCTGAAATTGTTGGGGGCTCATCAAGTGCTTTGGATACTTATGATAGTGCTGGAATTTTGGATTCTAGTATTACAAGTGCTAGTTTATATTTTGACGCTAACAGTGATGTTAATGCCAATGCGGATATTGTTATTGATATATATAGACAAGCAAAGGGAGATTTGTGTATAAATTCATCTGGAACCTGTTCTAAATATTTAAAGACACAATATACCTTGGATGAATTAGCAAATTTAGGTTATTATTATAATAGTAGTAAAACAACATGTACTAATAGTGCTAGTTTAGTGTATGATAATTCTTCTAGAACAGTAAACGTGAGTGGTGCTTCTAAAACAACTTGTTCGGTATATTTTACATATGGAAATTTTGCGAGTACTATTTTAAATAGTGGTGCAAGTATTAATACTACTACATCAACTATAGAATCTGATTCCATTGCTACGACTGATGAGGGTTTAATTAAGACTACGGATGAATTTGGAGATGCCTATATTTTTAGAGGTGCAATAACTACGAACTATGTTAAATTTGCGGGTTATTATTGGCGTATTATGAGAATTAATGGTGATGGTAGTGTAAGAATTATTTATTGGGGGTCATCTGCTAGTAGTCATGATATGACAAATAATTTATCTTCTTTTAATAGTGATAAGACTAGTAGTAGTTATGTTGGCTTTTATTACGATTCTAATGGTGTAACTAATGGTGCTCCGGCTACTGTTATTAAGGCTTTAGAAAATTTTTATATAACTAAATTATCAGCGTATGATGAGTATATTGGTGATTCAATATTTTGTAATGATAGAACTGTTTCATCATCCTCTGGTTCTACTTATACTTATGGGAAGTATTTGACGCCTTCATCGGTAACAACTTTAAAATGCCCTAATTTTAAAGATTCTTTTAATACCGTATCAAGAAAAGTTTATTCAAGAACTTCTAAAAAACCAACTTATGTGGGAAATTATGAGTTAAAGTATCCTATTGGTTTGGTTAATATCCAAGAAATTATGTTGGCTGGTGGCCGTCTTGGAGGTTATATGAATGGTAGTTATTATTTAGAGAATGCTGGATTAACTATGTCTCCTGCATCATATAGTAGTGGTTCAGCAAAAATATATGTTTTAACAGGTGCAGGCCGTACTCCAAGTGAAGAGGTAACGATAACTTATAATTTCTCACCAGTAATTTCTTTAAAAGCTGACGTTAGGGTAACAGGAAAAGGCACTGCTAGCGATCCATACGTTCCGGTTATATAAAGACCTATAGGTCTTTTTTTGTTGCCTTCTTTGTGTTATAATATTTTTGACTTTTAAGGAGGTATATATGAAAGTAATATTACTTCAAGATGTAAAAGGACAAGGAAAAAAAGATCAAATTATTAAAGTTAGTGATGGATATGCAAATAATTTTTTGATTAAACGTGGTTTAGCTGTTTTATATACTAAACGTAGTAATGAAATTTTAGAAAAATCTTTAGATGAAAAAAAACAAGAAGAATTAGAGATTATTTCGAAATGCAATTTAATAAAGGATAAACTAGAAAATAAAGAGTTATTATTTAAAGTAAGTACTGGAAAACAAGATAAGGTGTTTGGAACAATTTCTACTAAACAAATAAGTGAAAAGTTAAAAGATATGGGTTATTCCATTGATAAAAAATGTATTAGAATAAATGGAGTAATAGATTCTTTAGGAACTCATAATGTTACTCTAGAATTACATAAAAAGGTTAAGTTTAATATAAAAGTAGTATTAGTAAAGTAGGTGATTTTTATGGCAAGAGCTATGCCAAATAATTTAGAAGCAGAAATGAGTGTTTTAGGTTGTGCTTTTTTGGGGGGCAATCTTGTTGATAAAATCGTTGAAGAAATGCACGCTGAGATGTTTTTTGACGAAAGAAATAAGGTGTTATTTAATGCTATTGTACAGCTGCATAATGAAAAAAATCCTGTTGATATAACTACAATAAAAAATGAATTAGATAAAGTTAAAAAATTAAATATTGTAGGTCTTGATTATTTAACTGATGTTATTGATAGTGTAGCAATAAGTAGTAATCTTGATTATTATATAAGTATTGTTAAAGAAAATGCTTTGCGTAGAAATTTAATTGAGACTGCAACTGATATTGTTTCTAAAGCTTATGATGAAGATAATTTAAATGTTTTACTTGATAATTCTGAACAGGAAATTTTAAATGTTGTAAGAAATAGATCTACAGGTGATTTTCTTTCAATTAAAGATGTATTAAGAAGTGCTCAAGAAAAATTAGAAGAATTAGCTAAAACTAAAAAGGTGGTTACAGGTTTAGAAACAGGATTTTATGATTTTGATAAAATTACTACTGGTTTTCAACCTGGTGAAATGATTATTTTAGCTGCTCGTCCAGGTATGGGAAAAACTGCTCTTGCTTTAAATATGGCAACTTACGCTGCCTCAACGACTAAAAAGGCTATTGCTATGTTTTGCTTAGAAATGCCTGCGGATATGTTAGTTAATAGAATGATTGCCTCAGTTGGGGGAATAGATTCTTATAAATTACAAACTGGTCAAATGCAAGATAATGATTGGAAAAAATATAATGAAGCTATGAGTCAACTTGCTGATACTAATATGTACATAGAAGATAATTCTGGTGTAACAGTTTCGGAAATTAGAGCCAAATGTCGTAGACTTGCTTCTAGTGAAGAAGGATTGGGCATGGTGGTAATAGATTATTTACAACTTGTTTCTACTGGTAATCGAAGAGTTGAATCAAGACAAGTTGAGGTATCAGAGATTTCTCGTAGTTTAAAAACTATGGCGTTGGAGCTTGGGGTTCCAGTTATAGCCTTATCTCAATTATCAAGAAGTGCTGAAAAAAGAGAGAATAATCAACCAATGTTAGCAGATTTACGTGAGTCCGGATCTTTGGAACAAGATGCTGATATAGTACTTTTTATAAATCGTAAGGATTATTATGAAAAAAAGGATGTTAATCAAAAAATTGTTCCTGCAGAGCTTGTTATAGCCAAACATAGAAAAGGTGGTTTAGGTACAGTTGATTTATTATTTGAACTTAATAAATTAACATTTAAAAATATATTGAAAACTCAGAAAGAGGAAGGTTAATGAAAGCTAAGCAAATCATTATTACGTTGTTAATTTGTAGTATTTCTTTAATGGTTTTTGTATCAGAGAAATTATATTTTGTGTCTAACAAAACTGCAAATTCATATTATAAAGTATATTTAAAAGGTAAGGAAATCGGGTTAATTGAATCAAAAGATGAATTATATGATTTAATTAATACTGAACAAGAAAATATAAGAAATACTTATAATATTGATACAGTATATCCACCATCAGATTTTGAATTAGTTCAAACAAATACTTTTAGTCAAGATTTATCAACTGCATCAGCAATATACAAAAAAATTGAAAACGCTGATAATTTCACAATAAAAGGCTATATTATTTCATTAAAAAATGATGAAGAAACTAAAGAAATTTACGTCATAGATAAGACTATTTTTGAAAATGCCTTAAAAAATTTTGTTCATGCTTTTGTAGATGAGGAAACTTATCAAGATTATATAAATAATACCCAAGATGAGATAATTGATGTTGGATCAATAATAGATAAGATGTATTTTAAAGAATCTATTTCAATAAAAGAAGGATATATTAGTGTAAGTGATAAAATATTTACTGATGAAAAAGAATTAAGTCAATATTTGTTATTTGGTGAAAATGCTGATATTAATGAATACACAGTTAAACTTGGTGATACTTTAGAAAGTATTGCTGAGGATAACAAGTTAAATGTTCAAGAACTGTTGATATCTAATCCCGAGTATAGAGATGAAAATGCTATATTAGCGATTGGCGATAAAATGAATGTTACTTATTTAAATCCAGTTTTAAACTTGGTTCAAGAAATTCATAAAGTTGAAGACGTTGAAGCTGTAATGGAAACAAAGGTCGAATACGATAATACTAAGCCGTACAGTTATTCTGAGATTACTACACCTGGTGTTACAGGTATTACAAGATTAACACAGGAGTATCAAGTTGTTAATGGTGAATCAAGTAATGAAGTTAAGATTACTAACAAAGTTACAATTCGTGAAGCGGTAACACAGGTTACTACTAAAGGTAGAAAGTCATATTATACACCAAATATTACGGGAACTTATGTTGATAATGGTCAAGAGTGGGGATGGCCAACAAATTCTCCATATATTATATCTAGTCAGTTCTCATGGCGTTGGGGAAAACACCATGATGGATTAGATATAACTGGTACTGGTGAAGGATCCCCTATATATGCGGCAGGCAGTGGTACTGTTATACAAGCCGGATGGGGTGGTCAAGCGCTTTCTGAGGCTGGCGTAAACGTAATTATTCAACACGATAATGATATATATACTTTATATGCGCATATGAGATCAACTTCCGTAAGAGTTGGTCAAACAGTTACCAAAGGCCAAGTAATTGGTACTATGGGTCATACTGGTTATGCTTTTGGTACTCACTTACATTTTAGTGCATCAAAAGGTAATCCATATAGAGGAAGTTATGCATTTTTTAATCCTTTGAATCTATATAAATAAAAGGAGTATTATGGAAGTATGTAATTTATCAAGTGGCTCTAAGGGAAATGCTACTTATGTTAAAGCTGGAAATTCTAATATTTTATTGGATTGTGGTAGAAATATAAAATATTTAGAAGAAAAATTAAATGAAATTGATGTTAATATTAAAGATATTGATTATATTGTTATTAGTCATACTCATTCTGATCATATAGCTTCTTTAAAACAAGTATTAAAAAAAAGTCATGCTGCGCTATGTGTTCCAGAAAAAATGTTTTATGAAATGGCAAATTTAAAAGACTATAATCACGTGTTAGTTTTAGAAGATGAGTATTCTTCTGATGATTTTAAAATAAAATCTATTAAATCAAGCCATGATGCAGTTGATTCTAGAAATTTTATTATAGATGATTTTCATTCAAAAATGGCTTATATAACTGATACAGGTTATGTAAATCAAAAAAACTTTAAATATTTAACTAATCTCGATTTATATTTGTTTGAAAGCAATCATGATATAGAAATGTTAGAAAACGGTCCGTATCCTAAATGGCTTAAAGCTAGAGTAAAAAGTGATTCTGGCCACCTTTCAAATAATGCTGCAGGTTTTTATTTAGCTAAATTAATTGGACCTAATACAAAAAAAGTTTTATTAATACATTTATCTGAAACTAATAATTGTCCAGATAAAGCATTAGAAACAGTATACTCTATATTAAAAGAATATGAGATTAATTTTAATAAGGTATCTTGTGCTATGCAGGATGAAAGAAGTGAAGTTATAGCTTTATGATAAAAATAATATGTTTTGGTAAAATAAAAGAAAAATATTTAGAAGAATTAATTTTTGATTATAAGAAAAGAATTTCAAAGTATCATAAAATTGAAATTATTGAACTTAAAGATAACATTGATCAAAAAAAGGAAACAGTTGAATTAAAAAATATCTTAAAGCTTTCTGATTATTTAATAGTTTTAGATATTAATGGTAAAGAATACGACAGCAAAGAATTTGCTAGTCATTTGGATAATTTGTTTTTAAAAAACGGAACTATAACTTTTATTATTGGTAGTTCTGTAGGAATTGATGATTCTATAAAATCTATGTGCAACGAAGCAATTTCATTTTCAAAATTAACCTTGCCACACGGATTATTTAGGGGCGTTTTACTGGAGCAAATATATAGAGCATTTAAAATTAATAATAATGAAAATTATCATAAATAGGAGGCAATTATGATTGGGAATGATTGGGACGAAAAACTAAAGATTGTTGAAAATAGTGAAGGTTTTAAAAAATTTTTAAGTATTGTTGATAATGAATATAAAACAAAAACAATTTTTCCTCCAAGAGATTATGTTTTTAATGCTTTAAAATTGACTCCATATAATAATGTGAAAGTTGTTATTGTGGGCCAAGATCCATATCATGGTGTTGGTGAAGCACATGGTTTATCTTTCTCTGTTCAAAAGGGAATAAAAATACCTCCTTCTTTACAAAATATTTATAAAGAATTAAATGACGATTTGAAAATACCACCAAAAGGTAATGGAGATTTAACAAATTGGACAAAAGAAGGTGTTTTACTTTTAAATGCTGTATTAACCGTTGAAAAGGATAAAGCGGCTTCTCATAGAAATTTGGGCTGGGAATTATTTACAGACTATATTATTAAGTTAGTTAATGCTAAAGATACTCCAGTAGTGTTTATTTTATGGGGAAATTTTGCAAAAGAAAAAAAGAAGTTAATAACAAATTCTAAACATTTGGTATTAACTTCTCCTCATCCATCTCCATTTTCGGCTTATTCTGGATTTTTTGGTTCTAAACCATTTTCTAAAACAAATGAATTTTTAGTCAAAACTGGTCAAAAACCAATTGATTGGTCATTATAATTTAAAATCATCAATTACAGCGTCTTGCATATTTTTACCATCAAAGTATGGTTGTATTTTGTATCTATGAATTTTAGCTACAATATTTGATGGGAATTTTCTAACAATGCTGTTTAACTCAGTATTGTTTTTATTATAATAATTTTTACCTGATTCTAGCTCTAAATCTATTTTTTCCACATCTTTTAAAAGGTCTTTTGTTACTTTATTATCTAATTCCTTATTATCAGAAATTAATTCTTTAATAGTGTTCATTGCAGTTATTAATTTTCTGTCCAAGTCAAAATTACTTATTTTTTTATCTTTTAAATCAATGTATTCTTTTAAATAATCTCTTTTATTAACAACTTTTTTAATTTCAATATTTAGTTCGCAAATCTTATCATATTTTTTTCTCAGATTATCATCAATTATGCTTTCTGCTCTTTCTATTCTAGTTTTATAGTAACTTAGCTTATTATAAAAAATTGCGTATACTAGGCCAATTGCTGCGGCTATTAAAAACAAAATTAAAAATATATCTAATATTTTCATATTATCACCATATTAAGTATATCATGAATTTTAATTTTATCATATGTAATCTTTTATTTTTCATAATAATTGTTTATAATAATAATGTGAGATTTATGAAAAAAGATAGATTTATTATTGCGGTGTTTTTAGTTATAATTTTTGGCGTTTTTGTTTTATATCCAGTTAAATATTTACTTATTAAAACTGATAAAATTAGTTTTAATTCGTCTGATAATTGGAAAACGTATGAAAAAAGTGGTAATTTAATTAAGGATAAAGTTATGGCATTAGAGACTGCCATCGATAATAGAACAACTAATTATTTTCCTTTATACGAGAAAATTACAAGTGGTTTTTATAACTTTAATATTAAATTAGATTCTTTATTTTCAAGCAAAGTTTATATTAAATCTAATTCTGATGGAGAAAATTTATTTTATGATAATCAAAATAATTTTTATTTTCTTTTAAATAATCTTTCATCTGAACAGCTTAATAATAGACTTAAAAATCAAATATCTTTTTATAATGATATTAATACTAAGTATTCTGACATTAATTTATATATTTACTTACCTTTGAGATATGAAGTTACTAATTTATCTGATATACACAATTTAAATAACTATGTTGTAACTTTTAAAAATAGTTTAAATAAGAATATTAAGGTTTCTTCTTTGGATTCATTGGATTTATCTCAGTACTTAACATACTTTTATAAGACTGATCATCATTATAATTCCGTTGGGGCATTAAAGGCTTATAATGATATTGTAACCATGATGGATATAAATAACATTAAAACAATTCCATTTAAGTGCATTTATACGCCATATTATGGTTCACTTGCTAAAACGGCATTGAATAAAAATGTAAGTGATAATTTGTTAGATTTAGATTATCAAAATGACGTTGAATTTAATCAAAATGATGATAAATTTAAAACTAGAAAAATAGTTAAAAAAACAAATCCTTTTTATGATTATTATATATCTTATTATAATGGTCAGTATGATGAAATTAAATATAAAAGTGATGTTAAAAATAATAAAAATATTTTAATTATTTCTGATTCTTTATCTTGGCAAATTGATTATATTATAGCTGAAAATTTTGAAAATACATATGTTATTAACTTAAGATATGGAAAGTGGAAAAATCAAAAGTTATATTTACAAGAATACTTAAGCGAACATAACATTACTGATATTTTATTCTTACAAGAAGCTGAACAACAAATGTTTGACTTATATAATCATAATATATCTGATAGGGTGGTGAGATAATGGTTTTTTCTTCAACTACATTCTTGTTTCTATTTTTTCCTTTATTTTTAATTTGTTATTTTATACCTAAAAAAACTAAAATAAGAAATATTGTATTACTAGTATTTTCTCTTTTGTTTTATGCTTGGGGTGAACCAATTTATATTTTTTTAATACTATTTTCTATAATTGTCAATTATTATTTAACAATTATAATGGATAGAAAAAATTCAAAATTGATGTTATGGCTAATTGTTATATTTGATTTAGGCATGCTTTTTGTGTTTAAGTATTCAAATTTTTTAATAGATATAGTAAATGGATTAGCAAATTTAAATATCAATCATGTTAATATTGTATTACCTATAGGTATTAGTTTTTATACTTTTCAAATGTTATCTTATGTTATTGACGTATATAGGAAAGATGTTAAAGTTCAAAAAAAATTATCGTATTTAGCTTGTTACATTGTGGCTTTTCCACAGCTTATTGCTGGGCCAATTGTAAGATATATTACAATTGAAAAAGAACTTAACAATAGAAAAACAACTTGGGAAGGGTTTGCCAAAGGAATTAGACGTTTTATAATTGGTATATCAAAAAAGGTTTTGATAGCGAATAATGTTGCATTTATAGCTGATCAAATATTTAATCAATCTGCAACCACATTTGGTTTTATTGGAGCTTTTGTAGGAATGATAGCATATACTTTACAAATATATTTCGATTTTTCTGGATATAGTGATATGGCTATAGGTATGGGATATATGTTAGGATTTACTTATGATGAAAACTTTAATAAGCCTTATTTAGCTAATTCTGTTACTGATTTTTGGAGAAGATGGCATATATCTTTATCAACTTTCTTTAGAGATTATGTTTATATTCCTTTAGGAGGAAATAGAGTATCAGTAATAAAACATATTAGAAATATTTTAATAGTTTGGACGCTAACTGGTCTTTGGCATGGTGCTTCTTTTAACTTCATTTTATGGGGATTATATTATGCTTTGTTTTTGTTAATAGAAAAATATCTGTTAAAAAATTTATTGGATAAAACTCCTAATATATTAAGACATATTATAACTTTAATAATTATTAATATTGGTTGGGTTATTTTTAGATTTACTGACATGAATGAAATGTTTAATGTTTTTCAAGCTTTAGTAGGTAAATTTGGCTTGGGAAATTTAAAGGATTTATACTTTACTGGTATCTTATCTATTAGATTTATTTTGGCTTTTGTTGTGGGAATAATTGTGTCTTTAGTTCCTTTTAAATTCGAAAAATCTAATAAATTTTTAGATATTATTTTAATGATTTTATTTATATTATCAATAATCTTTATTTTAGTGGGAAGCTATAATCCATTCATATATTATAGATTTTAATGTGTTGATAACTTGTTAATAAAACATTACTTTGGTAAAATGATAAAGGAGAATATAATGAAATTTGTAGAAAATTTAACGAAAAAAGAATATATTGATTTTGAAACTAATCATAAAAAAGCTCATTTTATGCAATCATATGAATGGGGACAATTTGCTATAAAAGGTAAAAAACAAGTTCCTATTTATGTAGGTATAAAAGATGACAACGGAAAAATACTGTGTGCGGCATTATTGCTTCGTAAAGATATAAAATTTGGATATAATTATATTTATTGCCCTAGAGGATTTGTAATTGATTTTGAAGATAAAAAGTTATTAACAGCTTTTACTGAATATTTAAAAAAATATATGAAAGATAATAAAGTTATCTATTTAAAAATTGATCCTGATGTAATGTATCAAGAAATTGATGGTGATGCAAATCCTATTGAAAATGGTAAAAATAATAAAAAACTTGTTAATAATTTGTTAAACTTAGGTTACATTCATAAAGGATTTAATAAACTTTATGAGGGAAATCAGCCAAGATATACTTTTAGAATTGATTTAACAAAATCTAAAGATGAAATAGAAGCTAAAATGACTAAATCTTTCTTAAAGTCTGTAAAAAGAAGTTATTCATATTTAGTTGAAATTGATAATGAACCAAATATAGAAATGTTCTGCAAATTAAATAAAAGTAATAGTGAAAAAGATGGCTTTACTGCATATTCTAAAGAATATTATGAAGAGTTTTATAATCAATTTAAAAAACAGAATACTGTTAAATTTTTTAATGCATATGTACCAGTAAAAAAATTATTGAAACAAATAGATGAAAATATAAATGAATTGAATATAAAAATTGAAAGTGAAAAAAAACATAAAGTTGATTTGCAAAATCAATTAAATAGATTGTATAAAGATAAAGAAATTTTTGGAAAAATAAATGATGAAAGAATAATGGTTTGTTCATTAATATGTGTATATCAAGGAAAACATGCATGGAGTTTATATATTGGTAGTGATGATATTGCTAATTATACTTTTGCTGTTTCTAGGTGTTATTATGATTCAATTATGGATGCTAAAGATAATGGCTATGTTTTTTATGATTTATTTGGTACAGTTGGGGATCCAAAGACTACTTATAAAAATTTGGCTCATTTGCATGATTTTAAGAGAAAATTTGGTGATCAATACATAGAATTTGTAGGAGAATTTGATTTAGTTAATAATAAATTTTTATATAAATTATTGCCTATAATGTTAAAAATATATAGAGGTGTTAAGAAAAAAATATGAAATTTGCTCAATTAAGTTTTGAAGAATATAAAAAATTTGCTTTAAATCATCCCAATATTTCTATTTATCAATATCCAGAATGGGGACAATTAAAATCTAACACTGGATGGGATTATTACTTTGTGGGGTTAAAAAAAGAAAATAATATTTTAGCAGCAACTATGCTTTTGAGAAAAAAAGTTATTTTAAATTTATATTTATTTTATGCTCCTCGTGGTTATTTAATAGATTCTAAAAATAAAAATCTTTTAACTGAATTTAATAATTATGTGATTGAATTCGTAAAACAACATAAAGGTTTTATGCTAAAAATAGATCCAAATGTTGTTTATAATATATTAGATAATAATGGAAAAGTTATTAATTGTGTAGGTCAAGAAGATTTTAATAATTATAATTCTTTGGGTTTTAAATATTTAGGAAAAACATTAAATTTTGAAACAATGCAGCCTCGTTTTTTATGTAGATATAAAATCATGGATGATTATGAAAATACTTTAGCTACATTTTCTAAAAGTACTCAAAAAAACATTTTAAAAGCTCATGAGTATGGTGTAAAATGTGAAAAAGTTAATAAGGATAATGTGGATTTATTTACAAATGTATTGTCTAAAACGGCTGTTTCAAATCATATGCCTACAAGGCCAGCTTGGTATTATAAAAAATTATTAGAATTATTTAGTGATGATGTTGTATATTTTTTAACTTATTTAGATACTAATGAATACTATAATTATGTTTTAAAAAGTTTAAAACAAATTGAAAAGCGGATTACAGAAATTAATAATAAAATTGAAACATATGCTAATGTTGGTAATAAATTACGTAATGAGTTAGAATCATATAGTTCACAAAAAGAAAAACTAGAAAAAGAATTAATGGAAGCTTTAAATTATAAGAAAATAAATAATAAAATTTACATTGGAGCCCTTATGAGTGTTTTTACTGGAGACGAGGGTATAACATTTAATAGTGGTACTGATCATGATTTTAAAAAATTTAATATTAAATATGCATATTATGATGCCCATTTAAAAGAATCTATAAAAAGAAAGAAAAAATACGTTAACTTTTATGGTATTTCTGGAGATTTTAATAAGAATAGTAAATATTATAATATTTATGAAATTAAAAAAGGTTATAATCCTGAAGTGCTAGAACTTCTTGGAGAATTTGATTATATTCTATCTAAACCGAAATTTTTATTTTATAAGGTAGCTTTATATGTTTATAAAAAAATAAAAAAATAAAGGAATTAATGTTTAAATTTTTCCTTTATTTTTTTTAAAAATTTTATTTGAATAAGATTGTTTAAAGTATTTTTATTTAATAAATAATATATTATTAGAGCAATTATTCCAAATATAATAACTAAAACAATAGATAATAATCTGGAACTAATATTAGTAATAAAATGTTCATAAGTTAGTGCTAGTAATATTAAAATTAATAAACTGCCAAAGAGTCTAGGTAATAGTTTAAATGTTGGTGTATAATCAAATTTATATTTTTTATTTAAATATTTCAAGGTTATTAAAATTGATGCCGTATAACCAATAAGTGTTGCTGTTAAAGCTCCATAATATGGATATATACCAATTTTGTTAAATAAAAGAATTAATGGAACGTCTAGTATAGCATTAAACCCTAGACCTACTAAAACTATTAAGTAGATTACTTTGAACTTGTTTAGTGAATTTAAAGTTGAACACATAACTGTAAAAGTTCCGTCGACAAAAGCTACTATAAAAGCGTATTTCATAATTATTGGACCAAACTCATTGGCTGAATAAAATATGTTCCAGATTTGTTTAGAAAAAATACTAGCAAATATTGATATTGGTAAGACAACGTATAGTAATATTTGTAATGCTTTGTTAAAGTTTTTGTTTACGTCTTTCATATCGCTTACGGCATAACTAGATACAATTGAAGGTATCAAACTTATTACTAAACCTGTTGATATTGCTGTAACAATACTTGTTAATTTACTTCCCCAAGTAGTAAATATACTACTTATGTTTTCAATGTCAGGTCCACTAAAGCCTACAATATTTAATCCTCTCATTAAAAGGATCATATCTGTTGTGTTATATAAATGATTAGCAACACTTATAATTATAAAAGGAATACAGTATATTAAAATTCGTTTTTTAATTTCTTTTTTATCGTTTTTGGATAGTGGTGGATTTTCATCTACTTTTTTAATATATTTTCTTTTTTTTGTTAAATAAAAATAGGTTACTAGAGCTCCAATTGTAGCTCCTGATATTGCTACTCCAACGGCAGTCGTGATTGATAAATTAAATACTTTAAGAGTTAAATAAGTTCCTACTAAAATAACTATAATTCTTGTAAGTTGTTCAATTAATTGGCTTAGCGATGAAGCGCTAATATATTTATGCCCTTGTAGGTATCCTCGTGTAATACTTAAACTTGGCACTACTAATAAAGAAAATGCTACACATCTTAAAACTATTGTAACATCGTTTAAAGTGTTTCCTCCACTTATGTCTCCTAAAATCAAATTTGCAAGTTGCGGTGCAAAAATAAAACAGATTAAAAAACTTAATAATGAAAATAATAGTATAGCTTTTTGAGCAATATCATACATGTATTGCTTTTCTTTTTCTTTTTTTAAGGCTATGAATTCACTAGTAAGTTTACTTATTGCTAGTGGTATTCCAGCTGATGATATTATTAAAAATAAATTATATATAGTATATGCATATCCATATAATGCCCCACCTTGGGTTCCAATCATTTTATAAAATGGTATTACATATAATACTCCGAGTACTTTGGTAAAAAATATTGCAAACGTTGCAACTGCTGCTCCTTCTAAAAAATTGTTTTTTTTCATAATTTCTCCATATATTTATTATAACACAAAAAACACAACATTATTTGCTGTGTTCTTTTTTCTTGTAAAATGCTTGTAAAAACTAATATCCTTTTTCAGAATAAATTGGAGAATATGCTATTGGCTCAGGAAATTCTACATAATCAAGATAAATCATTCTTATTAAGTACCAAGCAGCATTAGCTGAATCTTTAATAATTAAATGATCTTTTCCTGCTGCTTCAATTGTTCCTATATACTCTTTATTTTGCCAAGCACTAGATTCAGGATAAGAAACAAAAACTTTAGCTGTTTTTCCTTTATTCATTCTTAAAATGTTTTCAATGTAACTTTGTTCCATAGTAATCTCTGGCATAGGATTTTCTTTTACTTGTTGTGGTACGTTAGCTTGATAGCTATTTGATTGTGGACTATTTGGAAATGTAGGATTCTGATAAAAATTTCCGTTCATATAAACACCTCGATATAAATATATGTTTTTTAATTTAAAAAATTGCCTTTAATTTAATTTTTTAGTATAATTGTATTATAGTAGGTGGTTTTTAAAGTATGGTAAAACTTAAACAGTGTTCTAATAAAGAGGGTATTATTAATGGATTACTCTTTGTTTTTGGAGTTTTTTTATTAGCAATGTGTTATAACCTTTTATTACTTCCAAATAATTTTGTTATTGGAGGTGTGTCTGGTTTAGCAATAGTTTTACAACAAGTAAGTGGTATTAACTCATCTATATTTATTTATATTTTTAATATAGTATTGTTAATTATTTGTTATTTGGTTTTAGGACAAGATGAAGGAAAATTTACTTTGATTGGATCTATTTTATATCCTTTAATGATAACATTTACGGCTCCTATTGCTAACTTTATGCTAAATTATTTAGATTTAGAGGACACTATTTTAATTGTTTTAATTTCCGGATTATTATATGGGTTTAGTAGTGGATTAATATTTAAATGTGGTTTTTCTATTGGTGGTTCTGATGTTATTGTTAAAATAATTTCAAAATATTTACATATTCCTGAGGGAAAAGCAACATTTACTTCTAATATACTAATTATTTTGTTAGGTGCTACGGTATTTGGTTTAAATAAAGCTATCTATTCAATAATAATTATTTATATTGGTTCTTTAATAATTGATAAGATAATGTTTGGTAAATCTAATTCTAAAATGTTTTATATTTTTACTAAAAAATCACATTTGATAAAAAGAACTATATTAAGAGAATTTAAATCAGGATTTACAATGTTACCTGTAAAGGGTGGTTACTCTAAACAAAATGGCATGTTAATAATGTGTGTTTTGCCAAATAGCGATTATTATAAATTTAAAAAAAGAATTATGGAATTGGATGAAAAAGCATTTTTTATTATAGAAGATTGTTATGAATCACATGGTGGAGTAATTAAGAAAAATTTACCATTTATGTAGAGATGAAAATATTATATAATTAATATGGAGGTATAATGAAAATAATTGAGTTTAAAAACGTTAGTAAGACGTATAAAAATGGTATAACAGCTTTGGCTGATGTTAATATTTCAATAAAAAAAGGGGAATTTGTTTTTATTACTGGTCTTACTGCTTCTGGTAAATCTACACTTATCAAAATGATTTACCGTGAGGAAAAACCTACCAAAGGAACAGTTATTGTTGGTGGAATTAATGTTGGTAAATTGAGAAATGGAAAAGTTTATAAATTAAGAAGAAGACTTGGAGTCGTATTTCAGGACTTTAAGTTACTTCCTAAATTAACAGTTTATGAAAATGTTGCTTTTGCTTTAGAATGTGTTGGAATGAAACAAAATGAAATTAGACCAAAGGTTATGAAAGCTTTAGAAAAAGTTGGTCTTAAAGAAAAAATAAGATGTTTTCCTGGTGAGTTATCTGGTGGAGAACAACAAAGAGTTTGTATAGCTAGATCTATAGTTAATGAACCAAAGGTATTAATATGTGATGAACCAACTGGAAATTTAGATCCTGATACTTCTAAAGAGATTATGGATGTAATTGATTCAATTAATAAAGATATGCAAACAACTATTGTTATGGCTACACATGATAAAGATATTGTTAATAGAATGAAAAAGCGTGTTTTATTAATCGATAATAATACTGTAGCTGGAGATTATGAGAAAGGAAGTTATAAGGTTCATGAAAGCATTTAGAATTTTAGGTAGAAGTATTAGAGATTCCTTTAAAAGTGTTGTTCGTAATTTTAGTTTGAGTATAGCTTCCATATTATGCGTAACAATAACTTTAATATTAGTTTCTGTTTCTATAATTGTCGCCGCCAATGTGAAAAATACTACTGATAAGATAGAAAGTGAATTAACTATTGTAGTATATTTAGATAATAAAGTTACGGAAGAACAAATAGATAGTATTAAAAAAAGTATTGAAGGTTCTTCTAAAGTAGAAAAAGTGGATTATAAAAATAAAGACGAATGGAAAATGGAAATGTCTGAATATTCTGATTCTTTTAAAACAGCTTTAGATTATTTAGATACAAATCCTCTTATGGACTCTTTTTCAGTAAAAGTTCATAGCGTACATGATTTATCAGAGGTAGCATCTTATATAAAAACTCTTGACCATGTAAAAAACGTAAAATATGGTGAAGGTATGGTCGATAATATTATATCTGCATTTGATGTATTTCAAAAAATAGCATTAGTTATTGTTATCGCACTAGTTATAGTAACAGCCTTTTTAATAAGCAATACTATTAAATTGACTATTTTTTCTAGAAGAAATGAAATAGAAATTATGCGTTTGGTTGGTGCTAGTAATATATCTATTAAATTACCATTTATTTTTGAAGGATTTATAATTGGGGTTATAGGTTCAATTATTCCGATTTTAGTGACAATTTATGGTTATGTTATTTTGTATAGTAGATTAAATGGTAAAATGTTTACTTCTTTGATAACTTTGATAAAACCATATAACTTTGTATTTTATGTTTGTGGTATTTTAATATTATTAGGTGCGATAGTGGGTATGCTTGGAAGTTTAAAAGCTGTAAGGAAATATTTGAAGATATGATGAAAAAAATTCTAAAAAGTTTATTTAATTTAATTCTTATAGTTATGTTGTTAGCTCCATATATTTTGGAGCCTTATGAAGTTTATGCTGCTAGTAAAGCTACGACTTTAAGAGGTTTAAGACAAGAACTTGCAAATTTGCAAAGTCAAAAAAAGAAAAAGGAAAATGCTGTTGCATCGACAGAATCGGCAATAAAGCAAAAAAACAATGAAATTGCTGCTGCTCATGCAGATATTGAGAAAGCCGAAAATGATATTGAAGTTGCAAAAAATGATATAGAAGAATCAAATAAAAAGATTTCAGAATTAGAAGAAAAATCTAAAGAGATGCTAAAATTCTATGAGATTATGGATAACAATGATAGTTATATGGAATATATAACTGGAGCTAGTACGATGACTGATCTTATTATGAGAATGGATGCTGTTAACATAATAATAGAATATAATAAAGATACTATAACTGAATTGGAAGAACTTATTAATACTAATAAACAGTTACAAGTTGATTTGTTAGTTAAGCAAGATCAATTGGAATCTAATATTACTACTTATGAAAAAAAGATTGAAAGTTTAGAAGGAGATTTATCTATATTATCTGATGCTGTAATGGATATCGACGATCAAATTAATGCTCAAAAAGAATTAGTTAATTTCTATGTGAGTATTGGTTGTAAAGAAGATCAAGACTTGGATGAATGTTTAAATTCTTCAAATAATGCTTCCTGGTTAAAACCACTTAATAGGGGTAGAATTAATAGCCTTTGGGGTTGGAGAATTAGTCCTATTACTGGTAAAAGCTCATTACATAATGGTCTTGATATTGGTGGAAACTCTGAGGGTACTAATGTTTTGGGTATTGGTAATGGTACTGTAGCGGCTATAGTTAATGCTACTAATAAATACCGAACATCTGGTAAAAAAACTTGTGGCGGAAATCAAGTATATATAAATGTTCAAATAGCTGGTGTTAAATATACGGTTTTATATGCTCATCTTTTGAGTATTAATGTTAAAGTAGGTGACAAAGTAACTTCTCAGACTGTTATTGGTCGCCAAGGTGGAGGATTTGGTACAAAAGCATGGGAAACATGTTCAACTGGTACACATTTACATTTTGGTGTAAGTAAAGGCTATTATACATCTTATTCTAAGTTTGTTTCTGGAAATATTGATCCACCAGGATACCCTAAAAAGGGTGCATGGTTTAATTCAAGAACACAATGGTTTTAATCCTTGTGTTTCTTTTTTTATTTAAATATGTTAATATATAAAAGAAATTGTTGGTGATTTTATGACCTTTAATACTAGTTTAAAAGAGGAAATTTCAAAAAAAAGCTTTAATTTAGTTGATGGTAATGCAGAAGTAGCTGCTTATTTAATTGCTTTGGGAAAAATTACTAAAAAGGAAATAACTATAACTTCTGAAAATTTTTCGGTAATTAGAAAAATTTATAAAGAATTAAAAAGTATATTTGGAGTATTACCTAATATTACAGTACGAATTCAAAAAAGATTTAGAATTAAAAAAATTTATATTTTAAATATTAAAGAAAAAATAGATATTATTAAGAAAAATTTGGAAGTTTATCATAAAAATATTTTAGAAACACTTGTTACTGACGAAGAAAAAATAGCATATATCGAAGGAAGTTTCTTAGCTGTTGGTAGTGTTTCTGATCCAAAATCTAGTGGTTATCATTTAGAATTTACTTATTCTAAAGAATGGCAAGCTAATAATCTTTTAAAAATTTTAAGTTATTTTAAATTATCTGCTAAAATAATTCAACGTGGCTATAAATATATTGTTTATATTAAATCTTCAGAAAATATAAGTGATTTGATGAAAATGTTTCAAGCGACTAATTCTTTATTTTATTTTGAAGATATAAGAATATATAGAGATCATAAAAACATGGTTAATAGATTAAATAATTGTGAATTAGCAAATCAAGAAAAAACAATTAGTACTGGTTTAAAACAAATAGAAAATATTAATTATTTACAAGATAATGGGCTTTATGATCTTTTAGATGAAAATCAAAAAATTGTGGCTTCGATGCGTTTAAAATATCCAGAGGCTAGTTATCAGGAATTAGCGGATATTATTTCTCTTGAAACTGAGTATAAAATAGGTAAATCAGGTATTAATCATCAATTTATTAAGTTAAATGAAATGGTTAAAAGACATCAAAATAATAAAAAGTAGGTAAGTATGAGATTATTTATTAAAATAAAATATGATGGCTCTAAATTTTGTGGTTTTCAAAGGCAAAAAAATGTTAGAAGTGTTCAAAAAGAAATTGAAGAAGTTCTTAGTCATTATTATGATATGGATATAAAAATCAAAGGTGCTGGAAGAACTGATGCTGGGGTGCATGCTTTAGGTCAAACGGCAACCTTTGATGTCCCATATTTTAAACGTGATTTAAAAACATATATGAATAAAAATTTAAATAACATTAAGGTGAAAAAAGTTAGTATTGTTTCTGATGATTTTCATGCTAGATTTAGTGCTAAGGGTAAGATATATTTATATAAAATAAAATTAAATACCAAGGGTAAAGATCCTTACTATTTAAAGGTGAAAAATGTTGATATAAAAAAAATGAAGATGGTTAGTAAACTTTTTATTGGTGAACATGATTTTAAAAACTTTGTTTCTGGTTCAAGAGATGATTATAAAACATTAATATATAATATTAAGTTTTATCGTTTTTTTAATACTTTAATTATTAAGTTTGTTGGTGCTGGTTTTTTTAGATATATGGTTCGAAATTTAGTTGGTGCTATGTTAGATGTTGGGCGTGGCAAAAAGACTATTGGTTATGTTAAGGATATGTTATTGTATCCTGATGAAGAAAAACAATTATCAACCGTTTTACCTAATGGTCTTTATTTATATAAAGTTTTGTATTAACTTAATTAATCGTTGACTTTTTAGGCTTTTTTTAATATAATTTTAAATGGTACATTTTATTTACTGATATTATTAGCTGTGGGAAGGCAAAATAGTAAAAGTAGTGAAAGGAAAATTATGAAAACATTCATGCAAAAAAAAGAAACTGTTGAAAGAAATTGGTATGTTATTGATGCTGAAGGTCAAAATTTAGGACGTGTAGCTACTAAAGCTGCTACTTTACTAAGAGGAAAACATAAAGTAACATTTACTCCACATGTTGATTGTGGTGATTATGTTATTATTATTAACGCTTCTAAAGTAAATTTAACTGGTAATAAATTAGAAGACAAGAAGTATTATAATCATAGTGGTTATCCAGGTGGTTTAAGAGAAAGAACTGCTCAAGTTATGATTGAAAAATATCCAGAAGAAATGATGGAAAGAGCTATTAAAGGTATGCTTCCTCATAATCGTTTAGGAAGAAAAATGGGAACTAAGTTATTTGTTTATGCTGGTGCTGAACATAAACATAGTGCTCAAAAACCTGAAAAAATAGAGCTTAATTAGGAGGATTTATGGCAAAGAAACAAAGTTGGAGTGCTACTGGAAGAAGAAAAAGAAGTGTTGCACAAGTTACTTTAACTGGCGGTACTGGAAATATTACTGTTAATGGTGTAGATGTTAATGAATATATGCCTTATGCGACTTTAGTTATGGATTTAAAACAACCTTTAGTTGCAACTGATAACGAAAATCGTTTTGATATTGATGTAGTTGTTAGAGGTGGAGGTTTCTCTGGACAAACTGGAGCTATTCGTTTAGGTATTACTAGAGCATTACTTTTATTTGATGCTAATACTGATCAATCTAGAGAAGATTCTTATCGTCATATTCTTAAAAATGCTGGTTTTGTTACTAGAGATGCTCGTATTAAAGAGCGTAAGAAATATGGTCTTAGAAAAGCTCGTAGAGCACCACAATTCTCAAAAAGATAGAATTCAAAGTTTATTTTTCCGAAAACGTTATGTTTTCGGTTTTTTGTTGCATATATATTTATTATGAAAAGATATTTTGTTTTAGTGTTTGTATTGTTTAGTTTTTTTTCTATAGTTTTGAGTGTAAAATATGTAAGGGCTTCTTTACCACTTTCAGGTAAGTTAATAATTATTGATCCTGGCCATGGGGGTTTGGACGTTGGGACAAGTTATAAAAATATATATGAAAAAGACATAAATCTTAATATAAGCAAAAAATTAGAGCAAACGCTTATGAAATATGGTGCATCCGTAGTTATGACAAGGACTGGTGATTATGATTTGTCTGTTCCAAATACCACAAGAAGAAAAAAATCTGATTTTGATAATCGAATTAAATTAATAAATCAAAGTAAAGCTGATTTATATTTATCAATTCATCAAAATTATTTAAATGATTTTAGTTATTCTGGAGCTCAAGTGTTTTATAATAACGATAACTTAAAACTTGCTTCTTCAATTCAAGATGTAATGAACAAAAAATTAAATGCTAATAGGAAAATTAAATCAATACCTACTGATACGTATATGTATTCTAAATTACAAATATCTGGTGTTTTAATTGAGTGTGGTTTTATTTCAAATTCAGATGAAAGATTAAAACTGCTTGATGATAATTATCAAAATGAAATCGCTTTAGCTATAACTGAAGGTTTATTAAAATATTTTTCATAAATTTTTCACATTTTGTTAACAGTATTATCATGAATTAAATATATATTTAAGATGTCGTTTGTGATATAATGTATATTAAGGTGGATAGTGTGAATACAAAACCAGATAAAAAAATATTTAAAACATTAGATGAGCAAATTGAGATAATGATCAGCAAGGGTTTAACTATAACTGATTATGAATATACACGTAATGTTTTACTTAGAGAAAATTACTTTTTCTTAAATGGTTATCGTCATATGTTTATGGTGTCTGATGTTAATAGAACGTTTATAAAGGGTTCCACATTTGATGAGTTATATGCAGTATTTAATTTTGACAGACGACTTAGAAATATTTTGTTTAAAAATATATTAATTTTCGAAAATAATATTAAAAGTATTTTATCTTATGTAGTGAGTAAAAATCATGGTTTTAAAGAAAAAAATTACTTAAATATTAATAATTTTGTAAAGGATTCATCTCGATATAGGCAAATTAATGATTTAATTCGAAAAATGAAGCGACAAATCAGGGTAAATGGTAGGCAACATACAGCAACTAGTCACTATTTAAATAAATATGGTTATGTTCCTTTATGGGTTGCTGTTAAAGTTTTATCTTTTGGTATTGTAGGTGAACTTTATACGATTTTACAATATAAAGATCAAGAAGAAATTGCAGAAATATTTAACATTGATATTCATAATTTAATTGATTATTTACCTATTATTGCTAATTATAGAAATCTATGTGCTCATGAAGATATTTGTTATGAAAATAAAACTCAAAAATTTATTGATGATACAAAATATCACACTATGTTGTTTATTCCTAAAAAAAATGGGGAATATATTTATGGTAAGAATGATTTATTTGCTTTAATAATTATTTTAAAACAGTTGTTAGATGAATTAGATTTTACTATGATGATTAGAGAAATAAGTTATGAATTAGAAATGTTATGTGGAAAGTTACATTCTATTGATATTAATAAAGTTTTAATGACTATGGGCTTTCCTGTTAATTATAAAGAAATTTTGAGGTTAAAATGATGGAAGAAAAGAAAAGTAATAATGTATTAAGAAATGTTATATTAATTATAGTTGTTTTGTTTACTGGTGCACTTTTAATGTATGGGGTTATATATATGTATCCTCAAAAGTTTAGTACAGTGGTTACTAAATTAGAAAAAGATGTAACTGTAAATGAAAACGGAATTGCTGATGCAGTTGATAAGGTTTATGATGCAGTTGTAGTTGTGTCTACATATAATAAGACATCCCTTATTTCTTCTGGAACAGGGTTTGTTTATAAAACTGATGGTGATAAAAGTTATATTTTAACAAATAATCATGTTATTAGTGGTGGAAATAAAGTTACTGTAACATTTACGGATGGTAGTGTAGAAGAAACAAATATTGTTGGTTCTGATGTATATTCAGATATTGCTGTATTATCAGTTTCTTCAGACAAAATTAAAACTGTAGCGGAAATAGGATCTAGTAATGATTCTAGAGTTGGTGATACTTTATTTACTGTTGGAGCTCCACTTGATAATGTTTATTCTTGGACTGTAACTAGAGGTATTTTATCTGGTAAAGATAGAATGGTTGAAGTATCTTTAAATAATTCTAAAACTTCTGATTATGTTATGAAAGTTTTACAAACTGATGCTTCAATTAATTCTGGTAATAGTGGTGGACCTTTATGTAATTCTAATGGTGAGGTTATTGGAATTACATCATTAAAACTTGTTAGTAGTGGTGTAGAGGGTATGGGATTTGCCATTCCTATCGAAGATGCTGTTAGTATGGCAGAAAATATTATTAATGGTCAAAATAGAGAAAATCCATATATTGGTATATCAATGTTAAACTTATCTCAAGCATATTATTATCAAGAATATTATTCAGTAATTAAGGAAAGTAATGTTTCTAGTGGAGTAATAATTGTTAGTGTAGATTCATCAAGTGGAGCAGGAAAAGCAGGATTGCAAGAAAAAGATATAATTACAAAAATAGGTGATACAAATGTAACTTCAATTGCTTATTTAAGATATGCTCTTTATCAATATAAAACAGGTGATAAAGTTAAAGTTACTTATATCAGAGATGGTAAAGAAAATACTGCTGAAGTTGTTTTAGGAAGTCAAAAAAGCACAAGTTAGTGCTTTTTTATTTTGTTTGTGGTACAATTTAAATGGTGAGAATATGAAAAGTAAAGTAAGTACAAATAGTTTTTTGTTTAGAAGAGGATTAGCTTATTTATTAGATTTTCTATTTATCACGATTATTTCTACTTTAGTGGCTCAAATAGCTTTTATTAATCCTAATCGTGACAAATATGTAGAAGAATATAATAAGTATCAAGATTTAATTTCTAATACGGAAAACTTAAAGGAAGTTATTAATAGTGATGAGTATAAAACTTCAGTATATAATATTAGTAAGTATGGTGTGACTTATACTTTAGTTGAAGCTGCTTTATTAATTGGCTATTTTGTAGTTTTTCAACGCTCTACTAATGGACAAACTTTAGGTAAGAAAATATTTAAGATTAAAGTTGTGAGCAATGACGACAAAAATGTTAAACTATGGCAATTACTTGTGAGATCACTATTTTTATATAATATATTAGTAGATATTATTTGTGGTGTTGGAGTTATATTTATGTCACAAAGTATTTATTCTAATTTTAATATGATTGTAAGTACAGTTTATGAGTTAATTTCTTATACAACTATTATTATGCTAGTTTTTAGAAATGATGGAAGAGGATTACATGATATGGTTGCTAGAACTAAAGTAATTGATTTAAAAAATGTAAAGAATACAGAATCTGAAACAGAAAATATAGTTGAAGCAGATTATGAAGAAGTTGTTAAACCAAAAGCCAAAGTTAATAAAAAGGAGACAAGAAAAAAAGATAAGAGTTAATAACTTTTATCTTTTTAAGTAGTATGAAAACAAGTGAATATTTTAAGATGGGATTTAAAAACGTAAAAGATGACGAAAAAGATTACCGTTTACTAGCTAGTTGGTATCAAAATCCAGAAATATACAAATATTTGACTAAGAAAAGATTAAATATTTGGGATGTACAGGATTTGTATAAGGAAGCTGTTAAAGTAAATGGTAGACATAGAGCGTTATTTTTTATGTATAATGAAGAGATTTTAGGTGTTATTAAATATAAATTATTTAATCAACATGCAAATGGATTTCTTGGCATAGATGAAGAATTAATATATGAAATGAAAGTTATATTAAAAGATCCTAGTGAAAAAAACATTAAAGCTATGACTATGGCTTTAGAGTTGGCATGTTATAATCTAGAAGAAAAAAATGGTATAGATCGGGTATTAATGTTTCCAATGAAAGATAATAAAGCTGTTATTAAAGGAGCTAAAAAAGCTGGATTTAGAAAACGAGGAACTTTTGAAGATAATGGTAGTGAATATTTAATTTTGGAATATAATAAAATGTATTTTGCAAATAATGATCCAACTAAAAAAATTGTTATATAATTATGTTTAATATATGCTATAATTGTATTAGGATAGGTGCTTTAAACTATTCGTGAGTGTTTATAGGAGGTATAATTATGGGATTTATTAAAGCATTTTCAGGTGCTATAAGTAGCACATTTGCTGATCAATGGTTAGATTATTATCAACCCAAAGCTAATATATCAGCAACGGCTGGTTTATATCCTGCTGTACAAAATAATTTGGGTGAAAATACTAAGGGTAATGAATGCGTAATAAGTAATGGTAGTAAGATAATTGTTCCAGAAGGAACGGCATTAATTACTATGCAAGATGGTGAAATTACAGGTTTTATTACTGAACCTGGAGGATTTATTTTTAGAACTGATGATCCGAATTCACAATCTATATTTGCTGGGGATGGAATTGTTTCTTCTCTTGTAAAGTCAACTTGGGATAAGGTAAAATTTGGTGGTCAACCAGCAACACAACAATTAGCTTTTTATGTTAATTTAAAAGCAATACCAAATAATAAATTTGGTACTCAAGGTGAAATCTATTGGGATGATGCTTTTTTTGGTACACAGGTTGGTGCTGTAGCTAGAGGTACTTACGTAATACATATTATGGATCCTTTGCTTTTTGTAAAGAATTTTGTTCCATCAATGTATTTACAACCTAATGCTCCAACATTTGATTTTGCTGACATGGAAAATGATGCTTGTTCTCAATTATTTAACGATGTGGTTTCATCATTGAGCTCTGCATTTTCTTTATATACAAATGATCCAAATAAAGGTAATAGAATTTCAAAGATTCAAAGTGATTCCGTAGGATTTGCAGCATCCTTATCTGAAGCTGTAGAAAGTGCTGCTAGGTGGAAAACAAGTTATGGTTTAGAAATTACTCAAGTATCAATCACTTCTATAGAATATGATGAAGATACTAAAGAATTAATGAAAGAAGTTAAAAAAGCTGATGCTTTTGCTGGTGCACGTGGAAATACATTTATGCAAATGTCTGTTGCACGTGGAATAGAAGCTGCTGGTCAAAATGGTGGTGGTACTGGTATGGCTTTCATGGGAATGGGTATGAATGCTGCTAATGGTATGATGGGTTCTGTACAACAACCTAATACTAATGCGTATCAAAATAATTTAAATCAACAAACACAACCTAGTAGCCAAGCTACACAACAAAATGTTGAAGATCCAGCAACTAAATTGTTAAAAATGAAGGAATTATTAGATGCAGGTGCTATTAGTCAAGAAGAATATGATAAAGTAAAAGCACAAGTATTGGGTATATAATAATGCAAGAAAATAGTGAAAATATAACTATTAATAACCAAGATACAATTATTAAAACCGATGTGCGAGCAAAAGATGGTCAAGATAAATGCCCTAAATGTGGTGCAACTGATATTACTTTAAGACCAAAAACTGGCAAATTAATTTGCAATTATTGTAGATTTGAATTTGAACCAGAAAAATTAGAAGGAATGCAAAGCGATATTAGTCAATTAAAGGGAAGAATAGTTGGTTCTGGTGCGACTAATATAGCTCATGATACAAATGATGTTATTACGCTTAAGTGTACTAGCTGTGGAGCTGAAGTGGTAATTGATACCGCTTCTTCTGGTTCTGCTAGGTGTCACTGGTGTAGAAATGTTTTATCTATTAATCAACAAATTCCGAATGGTAGTATTCCGGATGTAGTACTACCATTTAATATCAATAAGGATGAAGCGAAAACACAAATAGAAACTTTTGTAGGTAAAAGAAAATTTTTTGCTCATCCAAAATTTAAGCAGGAATTTACAACAGATAATATTATGGGAGTTTATTTTCCTTATATGTTGGTTGATATAAATGGTCATGCTGACATGAAAGGTATGGGTGAACATCTTTTAAAAAGCTATTATCGTGGTAATGGTGATAGTCAAAAACAGTATTATGATGCTGAGGCTTATAAAGTAGAAAGAGACTTTGATATTGCCATTTCTGGTCTTTCTATTGAATCATCTTTAGATAAATTAGATGTTAATTCTAAAGAAAAAACAACCAATATAATTAACTCAATTATGCCTTTTGATGTTGAAAATTGTGTTAAATATAATGCTAATTATTTAAGAGGATTTACCTCTGAAAGAAGAGATACTAATATTGAACAATTGCAAAATATTGTGTATGAACAAGCTAAAGATGTAATAAGATTTGCTGCTAATGATACTTTAGAGTATTATGATCGTGGAGTTGCTTGGGATTCTGAAAATTTTAGTGTTTTGGGTGAGCAATGGAAAGCAGCATATTTACCTGTTTGGCTATATAGTTATCAACAAGTAGAAAAAGATAAAAAGATTTTACATTATGTTGCTGTTAATGCTAGAACTAAAGAAACTATGGGTAGTGTTCCAATACATGTACCAAAATTAGTGTTAATATCTTTTTTAGTAGAAATTTTAGGTTTAATAGCTATGTTGTTAGTAGATTGGGATTATAGTTGGATATTTTTATCTGCAGGTATAATCTATTTTATAGTAATTTATTCTAAATATAGAAATTCTTCTGCTAGACATACTTATGAACAAGAAACTAAACGAGATATTTCAAATTTAAAAAAGGTTGACATTATGATTGAAACGAGAAGAGGCCTTTCTAATTCAATGATAAATGGATGTAATAATATGAGAGTTAATGGAACAAATATTAACGATAAATTATCTGTTAATAATGTAAAAAATGCAGCCCTAAATGCAGTTATTGATAATGATTCATTGGCTGGTTTTATAAAAAATAATATAGAAAAGAGTGATAAGAAATGATATGTCCAAATTGTGGAATGGATAATATTCAGGGGTCAAGTTTTTGTGTAAAATGTGGAAATAAATTAAATACTGAAAATGTTAATAATAATTTTCAACAACAAGTACAAGAAGTAAATAATGTACAGGCAAATAATCAGGTGGGAGATACATTTGTTCAAAATACTATGCAACAAAATAACTATGTTAATAATGTGAATGTTGTTACTAATACAAATAAGGCAATGAACTTTTTTATGTATATATTAATGATTCTTATAAAGCCTTTTAAAACATTTAAAGAGGAAGAAGAAAAATTAACTGATACAAAAAATTCTTTAATTTTAAGTGGTATAGTAGTAGGACTAATGTTAGTAATTAACTTAATTAAGTCTATGATAACAACTGTTTTTACTAAAAAAATGGATTATACTACATTTAAATTAAAAACTGTAATTGATTTCAGCAATCTTAAAAACTTGGATTGGCTAGATTTATTAGGAAAACATTTATTAATTTATGCTGGAATAATACTAGCTATAGCAGTAGTGTATTATTTAGCAAGTTTAGTTTTCAAAAAAAATGGTAACTTTATAAAATTATTAAGTATATCTGCAACATCATTAATACCATTTACTTTAGTAGGTATGTTTGCATCATTTGTTTTAGGCAAAATTTGGTCACCACTTTACATGGTATGTGTGATTGTTAGTTTAATTTATTCAGTTTTAATTCTTGTATGTTTAATAAATAAACAATTTGAATTTGAAAATGATGATACTAAAATTTATTTCCATTTAATTTGTTTAGGAGTGCTTGCAGTTGCTGGTTATTATTTATATATGAAATATTTTGTTTTAGGCACTATAAGTAGTAAAGTGAGCGATGTTTTAGATTTATTAGGATAATAAAAAAGGGTCAGGAAGTATTTTCTGGCTCTTTTTTTGTTATTATAAGTATAAATTATTTTAATCTATAATTTTTCGAATAGAGTGAATTTTAAATTTTTCGTTTTTAAGTGTAGTTCTACAGTATTCACATATGTTGTTAATAACTGTGGCACCGCAGTTTGGACATTTTGTTATTGGATTTTTTTGAAAATCTTTTCTAAATATTACTTCGAATTTTTCGGTTATTGGGTGTTCTTTACTACCTTTTATTATTTGACCATTTTTATTAGTGGTGTAGGAAATGTATGATATTTCAATAATAGTACAAACTACTTGTTTATATGATGTACTATCTATATCATAAATAAGCATATTTTTTTTCTTAACGTTTTCAACAATCTTTTTCTCTCCATATTTCATATTTAATGATAGGCCCGTATAATAATTTTGATATAATTGATTTGTTAATAAGTCATGCATTTTATTAAAGTCTAAAGTATTGTAAGCATTTTCAAAGTTTAAGAACATCTCATAAAAATAATCTTTTAGTTTGTTTATATCATCTGTATCAAAAATAGCTAACTTATCCTTGTCTACGTCTTTAAAGTCTTTAAAGGTTACTTCTTTGTTTGGCTTAAAAAAATCATCAGTATTTTTTATTACACTTTTTTTAAAAAAGGCTATATTGATAGTTTGTTTTATAATTCTAAAAACAATTCTAATTATTGTTATCCATACGAAAATAAAGAGTAAAATTGAAATAATGTAGGTAATAATAAATCCTCCACCTATATTATTTAACATTGTTTCTATATTTTCCATTTAAACTCACTTCCCTATTTTAAATTATAACATATATTATATAGTGAATAAAATTATTTTATTTACTTACATAAAATTTATTAGGAGGTAATATGGAAAGAGAATTAACAAATACTGTTACAGTGGGAGGTAATTAAAATGATATTCCTACTTCAATATCATCTGCATTTGTTTCTTTTTTATAAACTAGTACTTGATTACTAGATAGTGGAAATATATTTTTATTTTCATCATAAAATATTAATCCTTTGTTTAAACTTTTTCCGTTTGTTGATGTTAATTCTTCATTAATTGATGCATATAAGTTCCATGGTGTTTTATTGATTCTAGTATCTGTTATTTTTATAATAACACTTTCGTTTTTCCCACACAAGTGGATTAGTGCTTATTGGTTTTAAGTTAAAATTAATTGTTGGTGCTGTTGTAAATAAATTTATTCTTGAGAATTCAAAACTAAATGGAATGGTATATGATGTATTTATTATATTGGCTTTAGAGTTATATAACATTATTTCTTTGGTGTTATTAAAGTATAAACCACCAGTTGCTGATGGAAAAGTAATATTATAATTATTTGTTGCTATATTAGAGTAATTATTTATTATATTTAATGTTGCATTTTCATTAACTGTAATGGTGCCATAACTATACCAAGTTGGATATGATCCATTTTTTTGTTTGCTTAATAATAAAACTTGATTTTTGGTTTAAAATTGTATTTTTAGTACCAAAAGTTCCGTTTTCAATTCTAAAAAGGTTGAAATCGCAACAGTATTTTCATTTATTATTGTCATACCATATTTTATGAAAAATTAAATATAATGAGTCGGCATGGAAATTGTAGCAATAAATTTTTGAAAACATAAAATATTTTAGGTGATAATATGGATGAGAGAGCTTTAAAAAAAATAGTTGTTGATCCAGGTCATGGCAGATAATCTTATACACGGTGCATTATATAGTAAAATTCCAAAATATTTTAATAGGTCTATTGTTATTTTCATCTTTTTTTTCTATTAGAATTTTTGATATAAATTCATCTATAATACGTCTATTTAATTTATCAATATGAGTATATTTTTCTAATATA
>CAKOSP010000005.1 GCA_934102335.1 uncultured Bacilli bacterium
AGCAATGAAAGCAAATGTAAGAGCATATACAATTGAGGAAATTGATAAATTTATATAAATAAGAGCCGAAATTAATCGGCTTTTAATTTTTAGGTACCATTTAGGTACCAACACACTAATAAATACCAAATTAATAAGGTTGTTGCTAAAACAAAAAGACCATAAAAGGCCGAAATTAAAAGGAATTAACATATACAAAGGATAAAAGGGCGAGCCCCCTGAAGAGAGCGAAAGCTCTCATTTTTGTTTTAAAGCCAGTGTTTATAAGGGCTTGTAATTTTTGAAATAAAATTTTTTGGTCCAATTTTATTTAGCATTTTCCCACATTTTTGCCCATTTTATAAGGAATTAAAAGGAAGTTGTTTGGTACCAAGATAATTTTGTTTAAGACATAAAAATTGTATGTAATTTGTATCTATTATTAAAAAGTTGTAATTACAAATGCCTAGAAATCTTTATGAATAAAGGAAATTGATTGAAATGTTGCTCTCTTCTAACTGAAGAGAGCAGGCTCCCCTGAAGGAGCCGAAAGGCTCCATTTTTATTGCAATAAAAAAATTTAATGAGAGAATATAAACAGTTAGGGGCTTATGGTTTAGTTATAAAGAATAATAAAATATTACTTATTAAGAAATTTAGTGGACCCTATGATGGAAAACTAGATTTACCAGGTGGAACAATAGAGTTTTGTGAAAGACCAGAAGAGGCTTTGAAAAGGGACTCATGGAAGAAGTGGGTATAGAGGTAGTTGATCGTCAATTATTTGATGCCGACTCTGTTGCTTTTGAATGGCAATTTAAAGAAGCTGTTTTAGTGAAGGTACATCATACTGGTATTTTCTTTAAAGTTTCAAATTACAATAATGAAATTAAGAGGGAAGTAAAAGTAGATGAAATAAATGATGATTCACTTGGTGCAGAGTTTTATGATATTGATAAATTATCTAAAAAAGAATTATCTGCTATCGCTATAATGGAATTAGAAAAACTAGGGTATATACTTAATTAATACTGTTTTTTACAGGTAAAATAATTGTAAAGAAAAAAATTTAATTCTTTTTAAATACTTTTAATAGTGTTATGATATTATTGATGATATATGGAAAAGGAATATAATTTACAATGTGCTGATTATGCTATAGAAAAAACTATAGAAAGAGCTGCTGAGGATCCATCATTAAAACAACTGGCATCTGCGACACATTTAACTAATGCTATTCGTGAATACATGTTTAACAATAGTGCTAGGGGTTTTAGTAGTAAAGATAATGGTCGCGATTATATTAAGCAAATGACTCCAACTGATTTTCAGGAAATAATTATTAAACATGTTTTTAAATCTAAAAATGCTAAAAATAGATTGGGTTATGCTCAATTATTATCCATTAATAAAGATTTTTCTGAAAGTTTAACAAATGATGAAGTTCAAGAGTTGATTTATAAATCTTTTAGAGAAATGAATGTTGAAGGCATAGTATATTTATTAAATAAATATCCAAATTTATACAAGTCTTTGATAAGTCAATTTATTGAAGAAAGATATTTTGATGCAAGTTTAGGTGCTAATAATTTAGATGTTGATATGATTTCACAAGAAGATGCTTACTATTACAAACAAATAGATAACTATTATAATAGTTTAAGAAATAATTTAGGAAGTTCTGGTCGTCGCTAGAGCTTTTTTAATTGCTTTTTTAATCAAAATATATTAAACTAATAACTTAATTAATGAGTGGTGATTATGTGTGGTTGTTAATTTTCAAAAATCTGATGACTATGTAAAAATTTTAAAACAATGTTCTAGACATTTTATATCTAAAAAGAAAAAGAAAAAATATTTGGCTAGTTTAGGTATTGGTGAGTTAATAAATAATTATAGATTATATTATTTTTATTTTGATAATTCTTCATATCTAGCTGAACTTTTGTATAGTTTGTTTCCCCAAGAGGTAATAGATTATTTTAAAAATACTGTAGTAGAACGTTCTATTCTTTGGGGAAATGGTACTTATTTTTTAAGAGATTGTATGTCTTTGAAAATTAGAAAATTAGCTATCAATAATTATTCTTTAGATAATTTAATTGTAATAATGCGTTATTTACAAAATACTAATGAAATTGATTTAATATGTAATCTTCGAAAACGTGAGATAGTTTTTTTAATTAAAGAAAACGTTAAAAACAAGTTGTTTTTAGAATGCTTACATAATTATTTACCTCAATTTATTATTGATGAGTTATTAACTTTTTTAAGCGATGAAGATTTGTTGATGATATTTAAAGATACAAAAATATATAACGATAATATTGAATATATTTATGATAAATGTCATGAACGAATTATTAATGCATTTAGTAATCAAATAAGTCAAGATCCTAGTACAATGGTTGATTTTATAAATTCTAATTGTCCTAGAGAGATAATTTATGATTGTTTAACTAAAGAGGTTTTAAATATAAATGATTTGGATAAAATTATTGTGTCACCTTACATTGATAAGAGTACTAAAGAATTAATTTATAAGTTAATTCCAGATAAAATAGATTTAATTGTTTCTAGAAGACTAAATAAAAATCCTTATACTTTATGTGATGTTTTTAATAAGACAATGCCAGATGAATTAATACTTAAATTTAGTGCTACTTTTGGTTCTGATGTTATTTTACAAATGTATACCGACTTTAATCTTAATTCCCAAATAAAGCTTTTGGTATTTGAGCAAAACGACTATATTAAAGAGACTTTATTTACTTTTATTAAAAATGATTATAAAGTGGGTAAGCGTATACTTATTTCATTTAGTGACAGTACTGTTGCTGAGAAATTTGCTTTTTTATTACCAGATGACATAGTTAAATTGGTTTTTAAATACTTTCCCGATTTTGTTAAAGATAAATACTATAAAACAAATAAGGCACTTGTACAGGAAATATTAAAAAATGCTGTTGACAATGATCCTAATTATCATATGCATTATTTAGTTAAAAACTATTCTGTAAATATGTATGCTTTTAGTTTATTAAGTGATAATCAGGTTATAGATTTATTAAGTACACAATCATTTATAGTGAGTATTTTTATTTGTAATAAAGAAGTAGAAAATCATTGTAAAGAAGTAATTCAAAACAATTTTTATAAAATGAAGGAAAAGAATGTATCAAAATTCTTTAAAATTGTCCAAAGTATTTACGAGTTATCTAAGGATTTATTTATATTTACAATTTCGTTATTTGATTATACTATAGATGAGTATCTTTATTTTTTATCTGATGATGTTCCAGAAAAACTTCAAAAATCATTTTTAGAAATTAAGTATAATTCTTTTAGTAAATTAGTTCAAAAATGTTTGTTATGTTCTGATTTTGATAAAAAGTCACTTTTAGTAAAAGGGTTGCCAAAAGATATTCTAAAACTAGTTGTTGAAAATATGTCTGATCAAGAAGTAATTGAAATTTTATCTGATGATAAATTTGTTAATAGCTTTAATACTGGAGAAGATTTAGCTTCTTTAATATATGCTTATAAATTTGGTAATGAGTCTAACTATGATATTGTTGAAACACTTATAAAAAATTATAATGGGTCGAAAATTGAATTTGTAAAAAATTTTGAACTTGTTAATGATTTTTTAAAAAACGTTAATGTTAATCCGTCTAAATTTTGGCAATATTCATTAAATACCAGTTATAATTATGTTAGTGATATTGTTTTGATATTTAAAACAGATATGGATAATTTTGTTAAAACTTATGATTATTTTAATGAACATGTATTTTTAGATGATAATGACGGTTTTATTAGTTTTAGTTTGATGTCAATGATTAAAAATTATAGAAGGTATCCTGAATTATGTAGAAGTATTGTTCAGAAAAAACAAAACCTTTCAAAACAACAACTTAATGATTTATTATTTTTATTTAATTGTAAAGAATCTTATGAAAATTCATGTAAACCATGTACTATTGAAGAGTGTAAAAATGTTAAAAATATGTTAAGAGAAAAACTGGAAAATTTAATTAGTAATTCTGAATCATTAGTTGAAATTAAAGATTTTATTTCTTCACTTTTATTTAACTGTGAATTTAGCATTTCTAGTAAATGGTTAAGTACCTATGGATTTTTAAAGGATTTAATTCAACTAGAATTCAATAATCGTTTTAATAAAGATATTATTAATGAAATTAAACAAGCGGAATCATTTACTATTTTGTTAGAACAATTGTATAATATTTCAGATATTAATGAAATAAAAGTGATGGCTCAGCATATTTTAGATAATTTTAATTTACTTGTTAATAAATTTTCTGAGATTAATTATAAAGAAATGATGAGACAATTATATGCAAAAGAGGCTCAAACTAATTTGACAAAAATAACTGAGGAAAATAAAGAATTTTATTTAAATAGAGCAAAGACTGAGTTATACGGTGTAAATGTTTATGATTTTAGACAACAACAATATGTTTTATATACACATGTTAAAAGTTACAATGAAACTATAGATGATATTGTAAATGGAGTATCTGATGGTAATAAAAATTTTATTTCTTTATCCGCTATTACTCATCGTAATCAAAAGTACTATTATAATTTTGATAAATTAAAATTTGGCTATAATGAAATCCCAATCGGTAATTATGTTTGTAGTTCTAGCGAAAATATGGGATCTAACTATCATATGAAAAGAAATAGTTTTGAATTTGATCTAGACCATATTAATCAAAGAGGAATAATGGATACTAGTGATTCGAAAAGTAATTCAGAAATATTATGTTTTAGAGAAGGATTAAAACCAAACTTTATAATAGTTCCTGCTGATGAAGAAATTAATTATGAAAAAATAAGTATTGCTAAGAAATATAATTTAAGTATTATTCTTACACAACCTAAAAATATTACAATAGATAATCCTAAAAATGTAAAAAATAATTATAATTATTTTGATGGACAAAAAACTAAATTATTGATATGTCAAAATGAACTTTTAAAATATAAAAAAACTCGTAAGAAAATTGCAATATTTACTGACTCTCATGCCCTTTTTGAACCTACTTTGGCTATTTTAGAAGATGCTAGAAACTTAAATGTTGATGAAATTTATTCATTGGGTGACAATATTGGCACTGGACCTAATCCTAGTGAAGTTTTAAATTTGTTAAAAAGATATGATGTTAAATCTTTAAAAGGAAATCATGAAAAATATGTTGTAGATGGGCTTGATGGACTTCGTGAACATCTAGATAAAGTAGGTGGATACCAAGAAGCATATTTGAATAGTAATTGGACTAAGAATAATTTAACAGAAGATCAATTGAAAGAGATTGCTAATAGTCCTGAATTTTTAGAATTACAATTTGGTGATAAGAAGATTTTGTTATGCCATAGTTTAAGAGATTATAACACTAATGAGATAATTTATAATCCAAAAAATTATGATTATGTTTTTCAGGGACATATTCATTTTAGAAATCAAAGTGATAATACCCTTACTCTTCGTGGGGCTGGTATAGGATCTTTGGATGAAAAAACTGAAGCTTATTATATTATTTTGCATTTAGAGGAAGATGGTTTGAAAATTGAAGAAAGATACGTTTCATATGATCTTAATAATACATTGAATGACATCAATTGTGTAGATAATAATACTAAGACAAAAATTAGATGTTGGATTAAAAAAAGATAATTTACTTGAATTGTTTATTAATGATATAATAATACTTGTGATTATATGGATACTGGTAATATAATTTTAAATAGACTGATAGAATCTACTATAATAATTGTTATAAGTTTTATTTTTTATAAATTAGTAAACTTATTGTTAAAAAAAGCAATAAATAGTGCTAATGAGCATAATTTAAAAGTTTCTAAAGAAAAAACAACACTTTTTTATCTTTTGTCAAATGGAGTAAAGTATGTGTTTTTGATAGTAATTGCGTTAATAATTTTACAAGTTAATGGTGTAAATGTTTCGACAATGTTAGCAGGAGTTGGAATTGTTGGAGTAGTTGTAGGCCTTGCTATTCAAGATGCTTTAAAAGATATTATTCGTGGAATTACTTTATTGGGAGAAGATTATTATAAAGTTGGGGATATAGTTAAAATAGGGGATAATACTGGCGAAGTTGTTTACATGGGCCTAAAAACTACTAGAATTAAAGATATGTATACACTAAATATTGTATCTATTGCTAATCGAAACATTGAAAAAGTTGAAATTCTTTCAGGATGTTTAGGGATTGATGTGCCAATGCCATATGAAGTAACTTTGAAACATGCTGAAAAGGTTATTGAGGAAATAATTCAAGAAATATTAAAAAATAAATATGTTAAAGAGGCAAATTATAGGAATATATCTAAATTAGATGATTCGTGTATAAAGTATAAGATTATATTAAAAGTTGATGTCAAAAGAAAATTACAAGTTGATCGTGATGTAAATAGGGTTATTGTAGATATATTAGCTAAAAATAAAATAGATATTCCTTATAATCAACTTGATATACATACAAAATAAAGAGGTATTATGAAAACTATTATATTTAATGATGATAATTTAACGGATAATGATATAAATAATGTTGTAAAAAGAGCAAAAGTTTTAATTGAAAATAATAAAAAAGAATTTTTAATTGCCAATTCCTATAAAAATTACCATTTAATTGGTGGTCATGTTGAAGATAAAGAAACAGATTTTGAATGTATAAAACGTGAAACTTTGGAAGAAACTGGCATTTTATTAACAAATGAAAAGTTTATTCCTATTATGCAAATTATTTATTATAATAAGAATTATCCTGAAACTGGAATTGATTCTAAATATATTGCTAATTATTATTGGACAATAACTGATAAAAATATTAGAGCTGATTTAACTAACTTAACTGACGAGGAATTGGATGGTAAATTTAAATGTGTATTTATAAAAAATACGGAAATACTTGATGTTTTAAAAAAATCAATGGATAACTGTACTAGAAAAAATGTAGTTAGAGACACTTATTTAGCTGTAGAAGAATACATTAAAACAAAAGAAAAAGACGAGTAATCGTCTTTTATTTTTTAAAGGAATTACTTTGTAAGTTATCAATAGTTGCACTTGTTATACTTCCATCATAATTTTTAAAATTAATTTGTTGGCCATCGTCTAAATAACTTAAAACATGTTGGTAGTATAGATTATCTCCATTGTTTGTTTCATTTATATGTTCTTTGAAGTTATTTCCATATTGACTAATTATTTTACTTATAGCTCCAGAGCCTTTGTTATAAGCCATTATCGTTGCAACTATTTTTTCACTTTCATTTAATGTAGGGTACTTGTTACAAATATTTTTATATTCGTTAGCTAAAATCATACAACCAACTTTAATGGCGTATTCAGGATTTACTAACATAGCACCGTTTATTTTAAGAGTTTCTAAAGAATTTGTTTTATAATTGAAAGCATTTATATCATTTTCATACCATACTGGTTCAATACACATAACACCTTTAGCATAACATTCTGTACTATTATAGGCATTTTCCTGAGTAATTATTGCTAAAACTAAATTACTATCTAATCCATACATAGGTGCTATTTTATCTACAATATTTTTATAATTTTGTTTAGCAAATCTATTTTTTTCGGAATCTTTTCGAAATTCATAATCTATTGATATAATATTTTCCTGCTGTAAGGGTTTAACGTTTTCACTTAGACAATTTTCAATTTTATTTTCTTCTGGTTCATATATTTGTAAAGTTTCAATTTCAGGTTTAATCTCATTTTCTTTTTGAGATGTTTTTGCATGTGATGAGATTATGCTAGCTGTTGATAAAATAGTTACTAAACCCATGGCGGCTGTAAATACTTTAAAACTATATTTGTTTTTTCTAGTTACTTTTGGAGCTTTATGATATATAAATTTTTCATTTTTTCTTTCTAAATAACTTCTTATTAAATTATTGTCGTTTAGTATATAAGCTTTTTCACTTCGACTGTATCCTATGCTTGTAACATTAAATTTATTTATTCTTTTTTCTAACTCTTGTAAATTTATTTCAACAATTTGACCTTTGATTACTAAAAATGCTTTATATACTTTATTATTTTTTAATTTTATTTTTATATATGGATTACTCATTATATTTTTCCCATTCTGCATCAATTATATCCCATTCTTTATCATTTTCAATGGGTAATAAAGTTATTTTATTTTTATTAATAACGTATTTTGATGCTAGTACTTCATAATTTTTATTTTCGTCTAGTAATCCATCCGTATATATCATATAATTTTCGTTATTATACTTAAAAGTGTGTAGTATTTGACAAGTTATTTTGTTGCCTTGATTGTCAGTTAGCTCAAAAGTTTTATCTTCCATAGTATCACCCTATTATGATTATAACATATCTCCTTGAAAAATATCTTTTTTTGTCATTTCTTTATCTATATTATTTAACACTATAAATTTTTTTACTAACCATTGTGGTTCGATTAAATCTTCTTTTATTGGGTCTCCGGTTATTCTTTCAATAACCATGTTTTCGTTTAAATATCTTAATTGTGTACAAACTATTTCTATGTATTCTTCCATTGTTAAGACATGAAATGGATGTTCACTATATATTTTAGCTAGTTTAGTATTTTTTACTATATGGAGCATATGAATTTTTATTCCTTCAATGTTTAAACTGTTAACATATTTTACCGTATTTATCATATCTTCTTTTGTTTCATTGGGAAGACCGTTAATTATGTGGACAACTACAAATATATTTTTTTCATGAAGTCTCTTTACACATTTTTCAAAATCTTCTTTTGTATGTCCTCTGTTGATATATTTTAAAGTATTGTTATTATTACTTTGAAGCCCTAATTCAACTGTTAAAAAAGTTTTTTTATTTAATTGTTCTAAGTATGTTAAGCATTCTTCATTGATTGAATCTGGTCTTGTTGCTATTGAAATTCCAACACAATCGTGTAACTCTATTAAAGGATCACATAATTTTTTCAGATTAGCAACACTTGTATTAGTATTTGTTCCAGCTTGAAGATAAGCAATATATTTAGCATCGGGCCATTTTTTATTTAGTATTTTTGTTTCTTCTTTAAATTGATTTATTAAAGATAAATCCTTATTTATAATATTGGCTGCAGAATTATCACTACAATAAATACAACCACCATTGACTTTATTTGGACAATTAATATTTGCATCTAATGGAATTTTGGCTATTTTGCAACCAAATTTATTTCTAAAAAAATAATTTAATGTGTGATATCTTTTATTATCTAATGTATATTTAAACATAATAATCACCATAATAATTGTAGCATATCATTGAAAAAAAGACCAAAATAAGTTATAATTAGTTTACTGCTGGAATAGCTCAGTTGGTAGAGCAACGCCCTCGTAACGCGTAGGTCGTAGGTTCGACTCCTACTTCCAGCACCAGATTGATAGAAAACTTGAACTTTTCGAGTTTTATAATACAAAAAAAGAGTTATATATAACTCGTAAATATACTAAAATGCCATTTTAGTAACACACTACGCTATTGGCAAAGCCAATAACGGTGTGAAAAAGGGAATTTTCCTTTTTAAAACCTTTTAAGCATAATTTTAGCAAGGCATAAAGCCATGCAAAATTATGTTTTTATTTTCAAAACTTCGTAATGAAAATAAAAGAGAAAGCTTATCGCTACTTACAAAATTACTTCGTAATTTCATAATATAATATACTATTTAAAAAAAGTTGGATACACTTTAGGAATCTTGACAGTAGATTTGTTGCCATTATCTTTTACACAATTAACTTTATAAATTTTTTTGTTATTGCCTTTAAAATTTTTTTCTAATATTTTAGAAACATAAACTGGTTTACCATACATAACTGTATCAAAAGTTGTTTTAAGCTCATTGTTTTTATATAATTCAAAAAGTGCTTTTACAGTTTCATCATCTTGGGCTATACCAGTTGCCTCTATTTCTGCATCTATTTTATTTTCTGTAAAAATTGCGGATGGTCCAGCTAATAATGTGGTAAAAGATTTAGGAAACATACTACCTCTTAAATTTGGTGCTATCATCATGTAATATAAATCGTCTTTATCTTCAATCAAAACTGACATAGATGACTTGTTGATTACTCCAAATCTTCTTATAAAATATACACAAAGTAAAATAGTTATTACCCATATTATTAGTGCTAGTATAAATTTTATAGTCCCAGAACCAAGTAAAATTGCTGGTGTAATACCGCCAATAATTCCAATCAAGATTGCTGTTAAAAATTCAACACTTCCTCCAACACCATTTTTAATGGCATATTCATCATTATATTTGTGAATCTTCATACTTTTTTATCTTCTTTCTATTATCAATTTTACCATAAATTTGATAAAATTAATCAAATTTATGTGATTTTTTAGAAAAATGTGATATATTTATATCAGTTAGTAGTTATTACTTAAATATTTGTGCTTAGCAGTTGATAGATTTTTACCATAAGAACACTAGATTGCGAAGGAACTCGAATTTATAAAAATTCGAGTTTTTATATGTTTAAAATTATGATAAAATAAATACGAGAATAATCATACGGAGGTAATTAAATGAAAAGTGGAAAGTTAATTGTTATTGAGGGGGCGTGTGATGGTATTGGTAAAACTACACAATATGAAATGTTAATTGATCGTTTATCTAAAGATGGTGAAAAACTTTGTAAGCATCATTTTCCTTCTTATAATACATATCAGGCAAAACCTGTTGAAATGTATTTAAAGGGCGAATATGGTATGCCAAAAGAATTGTCGCCTTATTTTATAAATAGTTTGTATGCTGTTGATAGAGCTATAACTTGGTATTCAGAATTAAAACCTTTATATGAAAGAGGTGAGACTATATTACTTGATAGATATACAACTTCTAGTTTAATCTATCAATCAGCTTTAATTGAAGATGTAGAACAAAAGAAAAAGTTTATAGATTTTGTTATAGATTTTGAGTATAATAAAATCGGTATAAAAAAACCGGATCATGTTGTTTTTTTACTTGCTCCATTTGAATTAGTAAGCAAGATGCGGAATGCTAGATTGCAAAATGATGGGGTAGAAAATGATATTCATGAAAGTAATTTGGAGTTTATGAAAAAAGTATATAAAAGCGCTTTGTTTATAGCTGATTATCTTAATTGGGATGTAATTCAGTGTAATGATAATGATGTAATGCGTAGTAAAGAAGAGATACATCAAGAAATATATAATTTAATTCAAACAAAAAAGAGTTAACAAACTCTTTTTATTTTATCTTCCTTGTTTAAATGCATCTGATGGATTAACATTAAAGTTTATGACACGACTTAATGGCTCAATTTCAAATTTGTCACCGTAAATTTTAATTTGACTGTTTATGAAGTTGTGAACATCATCCCATGTGTCAGTCATAACATCAATTCCTACATTTCTAAGTTGAGGATATTTTTTTAAAAGATAGCTTTGTACTACTGGGTGATAATATGGCATTTCATTATAAGATGTAATTTGATTGTTACAAACAAAACTTAATATTTCAAATACATTTTCTATATCTGTAAAATATCTCCCACTGGTAATTGTGAGTACTGTAGCTAAGTCAAATGTTTTAGAACTGTTATTCATAAACCCTCCCTATTAATATATTAACAAATTTTTTATTTATGTGCAATAATTAACATTTATTGTTATAATGGACTTAGGTGTAGTATGAGAAAAATATTAACTGATTTTAATAATGGTGTTTATAAAAAAAATGTTAAATTATTAAAACATATTGATAATGACAACTGTATAATTATTAATAATAAATTAAAAAAACAAGAATGGGTGGGAGTAGGTTCCGCCTTAACGGAGGCTTCTGCCTATAATTTTTCTTTACTTTCTGATAGTGCCAAAGAAAAATTTTTAACTGATTATTTTTCAGAAGAAGGGTTAGATTTTAATTTTGGAAGAATATCTATAGGAAGTAATGATTTTTCACTAAAATCTTTTGATTATAGTTCTTCTTTAGATTTGATCGACTTTAATATTTCTGATGATTTTAAATATACTTTGCCTTTTATAAAAAGGGTTTTAAATGTAAAAAAAATTGATTTAATTGCTTCACCGTGGTCACCTCCTAAAATGTATAAAAATAATAATTTATTAATTGGAGGAAAACTAAAAAGAAAGTATTATGACAAATATGCTTTGTATTTAAAGTTTTATTTGAATGCCTATAAAAAAGAAGGAGTTAATATAAGATATTTAACGATGCAAAATGAACCTTTTGCAAATCAAAAATGGGAATCATGTGTGTACTCATTAAAACAACAAAAGACTTTTATTTATAAATATTTAATTTCTAAATTGGATGATACTAAAATTTTATTATGGGATCATAATAAAGAAAATTTGCCTAAAGTTGTAGATAAGCTTTATAAAAATAATCCTTTAATAGGAGGCGTTGGTTTTCATTATTATACTGGAAGTTATTTTGATAATATAGAAATAGTTAGAGCTAAATATCCTAATTTATTACTTATTAATACAGAAATGTGTTGTGGTTTTTCAAGGTTTAATGAGCTTGATTGGTTGAATGATGCTGAAATTTATTTAAAAGAACTAATTGGAGATGCAAATAGTGGAGTAAATGCTTTTTTAGATTGGAATATATTACTTGACGAAAAAGGTGGCCCCTGTCATTTTTATAATCCAGTTAAAAGTAGTTCAATTTATAAAAATGGAACATATATTAAAAGTCCAATTTATTATTATTTATACCATTTTTCACATTTTATTAAGCAGGGTAGTTTTATTTTAGATGTGAATAATAATAGTGATTTGTTTGTTACTGCAGCAAGTACTGGGAAAAATATTGTTGTAATTGTTATGAATACTAAAAATTTTGATAATAAATTTGTAATAAAAATTTCAAATAGAAAAATTAGTGATCAAATTCCTAAAAGAAGTATTATAACTTATATAATTTAGTATACTTTTAAATAGTTTATTGGTATACTTTAATTAAGCCGATTTAGTATAGTGGCATTACAGATGCATGGTAAGCATCAAAGGGCAGTTCAATTCTGCCAATCGGCACCAGATTTATGGATAACTCGAACTTTTCTAGTTAAAGTAATAAATGCTAACAGAAATGTTAGTTTTTTGTTGTTTAAAAAGGAAGGCGATTACATAATAATTTTGAATTACATGATATAATAGATAATACATATAGATAACAATAAATTGTTATTTATATCCAAAAAATTATGAATATGATAATATCGATTTGGATATTTAAAAAACGAGCTACTGCTCGTCAATAAAAGCAAAATTCCATTTTAGTAACATACTACACTATTGACAAAACCAATAACGGTGCGCAAAGGAAAATCCTTTTTAAACATAATTTTAGCAAGGCATAAATCCAAGTAAAATTATGTTTTTATTTTGCCAATTCTAAAGAATAATATTTTCCTTTAAATAATGCGGATTTTTCAGTTGCATAGTATTCTTTCTTAGTTCCAAATTCATATCTGCTATTATCTGTATATTCACCATTTTGATATTTATAGTATGAATGGTCACTATCGCATATTGCATCTTCAGAACTTATAGTATTTACATCATTATTTATAGTTACATCATAATAAATTGTCACTAAATGATCATATTCAGAATCTTTTGAATAACGATTATTCTCATATTTAATTGCAATCATTTTTGAATCTTTATCTTTATAAATATAATAATTTTCTGTTTTGCACCATTCCAAAGGCCAATGATTGTATGACTCAGTATCAATTTGTTCCATACTATCTGATATTATTTTTTCGTTTTTTAAAGCAGTAAAAATTTTGGATTTATCTTTTTCATTACTTTCACATCCACATAAACATAATATACATATTAACAAACTAAAAACACATAACACTTTTTTCATATTTTAACTCCTATTTTATTTCCAAGTTGTTTTAGAATCATTGTCTGGTAAATATGATTCGTTTGGATTTTCTAGATTATATTTAACATTAACCTCATTTCCAACGACAGCTTCTATACCAGTATTTATTTCAATTAAACTTTTATTTTTGTTTCTTTAATTACTCCTTTACATGTTTCAGTACAATTATTTTTTTGCATAAGCTACTACCTACCTTTCTACAATTATTTTATCATAGATTATTTTAATTTTGTTTGGTTTATGTAAAATTATACAAATTTATTAATCAAAAATGTAAAATATGTAGTATAATGATTACAGAAATTAATCTTATTAAAAATTTCCAAACGTGTCTAACTATGGCACCAGATTTAGGGATAACTCGAACTTTTCGAGATAATATAAAAACTACTTTCAATTTAATTTGAAAGTAGTTTTATTTTGTTAGTGCTTTTTTTCGCTTATTAGTTGTTAATTCATCATGATATTGCAAATAAACTTGTTGTTTTTCATTTTCTGATAAAACTGACCAATTATTATGTCGTGAAGCAAAAGAAATGGCTTTTATGAAAGAATTTTTTGGGATTCCTATATCCGTTTTGTCTCTAGTTGGTTTTCTTGGCTCTTTTTCAATAACCATTATTGTCATTGAATATTGATTCCAATCTTTTAAATATCTTTCATTTTTATATATTTCTCCCTTATTTTGGTAGCTTCCTATTTTATAATATTCTTCAATAACATTTAATTTATTTTTTTTGTTATTTAAATCGCCTGATTGCTCTTTAATATAATCATAAGTTTTTCTTAATATTTTCAACATGGCTATAGTCTTAAGTGATGAGGTTCTATCTTTATATTCTTCTTCCAATAATGCTAGTCCATTTTTTGCTTGTTCTAAATAATTTTTATTATTTCTATTTTTTTCGATAAATTTATAAAGTTCACTTTGTTCCATAACTTTTTTAGATAATAAAAATTCTTCAAATAATAAATTTATTTTATCTAATCTATTTATATTTAAATATATTAATTGTTCATTTACAAATGTTGTACCGTATTTTTCTTTTTGTTCTTTTAGCCTTCTTTCAAGTTCTTCTATTGTTTCCTTGCGCATAAAAGGTGCCAATATAAAACATGCATTTTCATATAAATATTTGTATCTTCTTATTAGTTCTTGTTTTGCTGTTTCAACTGTCATTTTAAAACCTCCCAGTGTTATATTTATTATATTATAGAATATATAAATTGTATAGCAATTTATATGTTTTATAATACCAATGTTCTTGTTTCATGTGTATTTCATAATTTTTGAGATTTGTAAATTTATTTTATATTTAAGATTCTTTTTCTAGTACTTTCTTTTATTTTTAATCCATAACGAATGCAATCTTCTTCGGATAAATCTGTATCTTGATAAAACTTTTGATACTTTTTATACATTTGTATTTTTTTGTAAGTTTCTTCTAAGGACCCTTGAGTACTATTTAAATATCCAATTTTGGCGTATTGACTTTTTATGTTGTTAAAGGTTTTATAAAAATTTTCTTCTTTCATAAATAAGCATAATTGACATAATAAATCAAGACTTTCAATGTTGGCGTTTCGTTCTAAAATATATGAATTCTCATCTTTTTTGTATAGAAATAGGGATACTATTCTTTTTCCTTCCTTATAAGGTCGCGGAATAATTGATTGTGTTTTTTGAAATAATTCAAAGATATATTTATATCCATTTTTTATCATGTCATTTGGAGAATCTATTAAACATTTACTCATTAAAAATTGATTAGAATGCGCAATTTCATGTCTGATTGCAAATAAAGCTAAATATATTTTTAATAAATCCCTATTGGTTTCGTTATACATTTCACTTATACTAATTGTATTTATGTTTAGCCATGTATTCATTTTTTGAGTAGATAAAATTATTTGCATGTTTTGAGGTTGAAATATTGCAGTGTTTAGACCTTTTTCTTGTACTTTAAAATTTATGTAATCATTATTTATTAGTTCTTTTAAAAGTTGGTTATAAAAATCTAAATTTATTCCATTTTTTTTAGCATATTCCATTAAGTCTTTTAAAATTTCTAAATAATCTTTATTCATTAAGTTTCTCCCTTGCAATTTTTGTTTTATATTATATTGTTTTATAATATGATTGTCAATTTTATTAAATGTAACTTAGTTGTAACTTATAGTGACATATAATCTATATTGAAAGAGAGGTTTTTATGGAAATTTTAAAAGTTGAAAATTTAACAAAAGTTTATGGTAAAGCTTCTACAAAGGTAGTAGCCCTTGATCATGTTTCTTTTTCAGTAGAAAAGGGAGAATTTGTAGCAATTGTCGGGGCATCTGGAAGTGGTAAATCAACTCTTTTACATTTAATTGGTGGTGTTGATAGACCTACTAGTGGAAAAGTATTTGTTGATGGGCAAGATATATATCAATTAAATGATGATAAACTTGCTATTTTTAGAAGACGTCAAGTTGGTTTAATTTATCAGTTTTATAATTTAATACCCATTTTAAATGTAGAAGAAAATATAACGTTGCCATTAGCATTAGACAATCGTAGTGTTGATAAAGAAAAATTAGATAATATGATTAAGACTTTGGGACTTGAAAACAGAAGAAAGCATTTGCCTAACGAACTTTCTGGTGGACAACAACAAAGAACAAGCATTGGTAGAGCTTTGATTACTAATCCTACTATTATACTTGCTGATGAACCAACTGGTAATTTGGATTCTAAAGCAAGTGAGGAAATTGTTTCTCTTTTGAAAAAAACAAATAAAGAATATAAACAAACAATTATTATGATTACTCATAATTTGGAAATAGCTAAATGCGCTGATAGAATTATAAAAATTGAAGATGGAAAAATAGTTGAGGAGGTTTAATATGAACTTGCTTAATAAACTTACTATCAAAAATTTGAAATTAAATAAAAAAAGAACAATCGTTACTATAATTGGTATAATGTTATCAGTGGCTTTAATTACTGCTGTAACTACTATTTATGTTAGTGGTGTAAAAAGTTTAGTAACGTATGAAAAACTAGTAAAAGGAAATTATCATGCTGAATTTTTAAATGTTCCTTTAGATGATGTTGCCAAAATAAAAAATAACTTGGGAGTAGATAAAGTATTTTTAACTCAAGAAGTTGGATATGCTAAAATAAGCGAATCTAAAAATGTTAATAAACCGTATGCTTATGTACTAGCTTTTGATAAAGATTCTTTGAAAAATTTATCAATATCTTTAATTGATGGAAGGTTACCAGAAAATGCCGATGAGGTAGTTATTTCAAATCATTTGTTAACTAATGGTAGAGTTAAATTAAATGTTGGTGATGAAATTACTTTAGACATTGGAAAAAGATATATTGATAATGATAAACTTGATCAAAGTAATCCTTATAATAAATCTGGAGAAATAATTAAAGATACGTATAGCAAGACATATAAAATAGTTGGTATTTCTAAAAGACCTACTTCTAGTATTGAACCATATACAGCACCTGGATATACTTTTATAACCTTGTTAAATCAACCTGATAAAAATAATGATGTTAATGTTTTTGCTTTATATAATAAAGCTGGTTCTAAACAATATAGTAAAGTTACGGCAAATATATTAGAAATTGATGAAAAAGTTTATGATAATTATTTAAATGATAGTTTTAAAACTGAACAAGAATTTGATGAGATCTTATCTGAAGTTAATAAAGCCAAATATGGGGTTAATTTAAATCAATATTTAATAATGCTTGAAAATAATCCTATAGAAAATAATGGTTTGAATGAATTAATTTATGTTGTTTATATTGTATGTATCATAATTGTTGTTACTTCTGTATTTTGTATAAAAAATAGTTTTGATATTTCAATTACAGAAAAAACTAAACAGTATGGAATGTTAAGAAGTATTGGCGCTACTAAAAAACAAATTAAGAAAAATGTTTTTTATGAAGCTAGTATTTTAGGTTTAATAGGAATCCCTTTAGGTTTATTATTAGGATTTATAGCTTCATATATTTTAATTTTAATTACTAATTATTTATTAGCAGATGCATTTACTGAAGGTTTAAAATTAGTCTTATCTTATTCTGTGGTATCTTATATTTTTGCTATAATTTTGGGTATAATAACAATATATTTTTCAGCGTTTAAAAGTGCTCATAAAGCTAGTAAAGTTAGTCCTATTGAATCTATAAGAAATAGTGCTTCTATAACTGTTAAGGCTAAAAAACTAAAAACACCTAAAATAATTAATAAATTATTTGGAGTAGGTGGAGAAATATCTTTTAAAAATTTAAAACGTAATAAGAAAAAATATAGAGTAACAGTTTTATCAATAATTATTTCTGTGGCTGTGTTTATATCTTTGACCTATTTTATGAATATTTTTATGGCCTCAATTAATAGGGAAATATCATATAGTAAATATAATTTATCATATAGTATTTCTATTTCTAATAAAGATAATGAATTACTTTCTAAAGTTTTAGAAACAACTAAGTTAGATAATATTAAAGAATATACTATGCTTAGAAATGTGTCACTTAAAGTAAATGATGCTAAGTTTAATAGTGAGTATATGAATCTTTTAGGGGATTATGAAAGTGATAGTTTTGTAAATGTTATATCAGTTGGAAATGACCAATACGAAAGATTTATTAAAAATAATAAATTAAATTATAATGATTGTAAAGATAAGGGTATTTTAATTGATAATGTAAGATTTCAATTACAAGATGAAAATAAAAAAACAAAAAAATATGATATGCGAGTATTTAGCTATGAAAAAAATGACGTTATTAATTTAGAAGGAAATAAAACTGTTACTGTAGCAGCAGTTTTAAATACAAGACCTTTTGGTTTAGCTAATAACTATAATACTAAGTATTTACTAGTAACTGATGAATATTTTGATTCATTAGTGAAAGATAACTTATTTTATGAATTATTTTATGATTCAAGTAATGCTAAAGAACTTGGTGATGATATAGACAATATTTTAAACGGTGAATCATATAGTGTAAATAATTATGAAGATAATATTCAAGTTATTAAGAAAATGTTATTATTAGTCGGTATATTTTTATATGGATTTATTATAGTTATAACTTTAATTGGGGTTACTAATATATTTAATACTATAACAACTAATATGGAACTTAGAAAACCTGAATTTGCTATGTTAAAATCCGTTGGTATGACAAAAAAAGAGTTTAATAAAATGATTAGATTAGAAAGTGCGCTCATGTGTATTAAATCGTTATTTTATGGAATATCTATTGGGTTAGTAATTTCTTATATTATTTATTATGTATTTGGAGCTTCAGAGGGATTAGAATTTAACGTTCCATTCAATGGAATAATTATTTCTTGCTTATTTGTGTTTATTTTAATTTCTATTTTGATGAAGTATTCAATAAGTAAAATAAATAGACAAAATACAATTGAAACTATTAGAAATGAAAATATTTAATAATTAGGGCTTTAGCCCTTTTATTATGTTATAATTTATGTGGAGAGAAATATGAAAATACTATTAATCGAGGATAATTTAACTATAATTAAAGCTTTAAAATATAATTTGGAATTAAATAATTATGAAGTTGATTATGTGACTAGTTTTTCTGAGGCTTTGACCTATTTAAATAATAATTTGCCAGAATTAATTATTTTGGATGTTTCTTTACCTGATGGTGATGGTTTTTCTTTATATGAAAACTATATTAGTAAAAAAAATGTTTCAACAATATTTTTAACTGCTAAAGATGACGAAGATGACATAGTTAAAGGGCTAGAATTAGGTGCGGATGAATACATTACCAAGCCTTTTAGTATGAAAGAATTGCAAGTTAGAATTAATAGAATTTTAAAAAAGAATAAAAAAGATAGTGTAATTAAAATTGGAGATATTATTTATGATTATGAAAAGATGGAAGTATATAAAAATAATCAAAAAATAATTTTATCTTCAATTGAGCTTAAATTAGTTGATTTGCTTTTTAATAATATTAATAAGGTAGTTAAAAGAAGTACGATTTTAGATAAAATATGGGAGTGGACCGGAAATGATGTTGATGATCACACAATTACTGTTTATTTTAAAAGAATTAGAGAAAAATTGGGAACAAATATTATTGTAACAGTTAAGGGAATTGGATATAGAATTGATTATGAAAAATAGAGTTAAATATAAAAACACTTTAAAAATGAGTATGTTAGTTGTTAGTTTATTCATTATTGTTTTTTCTTTTGTTAGTTTGTGGCAATATAAAAAATATGAAAAAAACTTTAATGATAAATTGATACTTATTATATCAAATATTAAAGAAACTTATCCAACAATTGATGAAAGTAAACTCATGCAAATTTTAAGTAGTGAAAGTGTCGATACATCTTTACTGGATAAGTATAGTTTAGATTTAAATAATATCAGTTTAATGAATTCTAATAATGGACTGTTTTATAAATATCTTTTGTTGAATATATCTATAATTCTGAGCTTAGTTTTAATAATAATATTGATATTTATAATTTATGAACGGAAAAAGAGTAAAGAAATAAACGAGATAATTAAATGTATTGAGCAAATTAACAAAAAAAATTATGCTTTAAATATAGATAAAATAAGTGAAGATGAACTTTCTATATTAAGACAAGAAATATATAAGACAACTATTATGCTAAAAGAAGATGCTTATAATTCTAAAAAAGATAAATTAGAACTTAAAGATTCTTTATCTAATATTTCTCATCAACTTAAGACCCCACTTACTTCAATACTGATAATTTTGGAAAATTTAGAAGACAATCCTAATATGGATAATATAGTACGTCTAGATTTTATTAGAGATATTAAAAGAGAAATAATTAATATAAATTTTTTAGTACAGTCACTATTAAAACTTTCTAAACTTGAAACAAATACCGTTCATTTTTTAAATAAAAAAATTTTATTAAAAGATATTGTTTTGGAAAGTGTTAAAAATGTTAGCTTAATAGCTGAAGTAAAAAATGTAAAATTAATTGTGGATGAAAACGAAACTGCTTATGTTTATTGTGATGAAAAATGGCAGATTGAGGCTTTTTCTAATATTATTAAAAATTGTATTGAACATTCCTATATAGGTGGAGTAATAAATATTAGAATTGATGAAAATAATTTGTATACACAAGTTTTAATAAAAGATAATGGTGATGGTATATCTAAAAAAGATATTAAACATATTTTTGATAGATTTTATAAGGGTGAAAATTCTAGTCATGATAGTATAGGTATAGGTCTTTCTTTAGCTAAAACTATAATTGAAAAAAGTAATGGTAATATATCTGTTACTTCAGATAAGAATGGTACAGAATTTGTTATAAAGTATTTTAAATAATTAAATTTTATGTTAAAGTTAACATGAAGATAGGAGATTTTAAATAATGAAAACAGTTGTTGTTACTGGTAGTGCCAGGGGTTTTGGTTATGCAATGTTGGAACTTTTTAGAAAAAGAAATTTTAATGTTGTATTATGTGATATAAATTCAGATGCTTTAAAAGAGGCTTTCGAAAGATTAAATAATGTTAATTCTAAGGCTAAAATATTATCTTTTAAAGTTGATGTTACTTCTGAAGAAGACATTCAAAAACTTATAAATGAGACTTTGAAAGAAACTGGTAGTATTGATATTTGGATTAATAATGCTGGTGTAAATCAGACTAATAATCCAATATGGGATGTTGATACTAGAGTAATAGATAGACTAATTGATATAGATTTAAAAGGTACTATTTTATGTTCAAAGCTTATTATGCCAGTGATGATTAAGCAGAAAAGTGGTCAGATTTATAATGTTGAAGGGCATGGAAGTAATGATGCGACAATTATGGGACTTTCAATTTATGGCACTACCAAAAGAGCGGTTACTTATTTTACTGAAGCGCTTGCTTATGAGGCAAAAGAATGTGGTACGAATGTGTTAATTGGTAAAATAACTCCTGGTATAATGATTACAAATTTTATTAGTACTTCTTTGGGCGATGGTGAAAAAATAGATCTTGATGATAAAACTAAAAAAATCTATAATATCTTAGGTGATTATCCTGAAACTATAGCGGAGTATATGGTTGATAAAATAATTAACAATACTAAAAATAATGTTAAATTTGCTTGGCTTACTAATAAAAGAGCAGCATGGAGATTTATGACTTGTGCTTTTAATAAAAGAAATTTTTTTGAAAAATAAAAAGGGATTAATTCCCTTTTTTAAATATTCTTTTTATACCGCCTTTATTCTCATACTCATCTAAAGAGATAATTAAACCTTCATTTTTTAATTGTATAATCTTTAAAATGTCCTTTAGTTTGTGATTTAATAGCTCACGTTCTAAATAAAGAATATTTAGTAAAGTTATATCGGCATTTTTGGCTAAGAATATTCGGTGATTTAGAATGTTGATTTTATCTTTTAAAACTTTATATATTCTTATTATTTGTTCATGGGACATGGCATTAACTAATTTGTAATCTACAATCCATTCTTGGTCTTTAAAATAATTAATTGTTTCTTCTTTTGTAAATCTTATAAATTCATTTGGATTACTTTCACTAATATTGTTTTTGTTTATGTCTTTTTGTACTTTTAATGGAATTCCAATTTTAGTATTTTGTAATAAAATTAAATCACTTTTTTGAATGTACAAACCATTTTCTGTTAATATTTTCATAATACCTCCTTGTATGTAAATTCCATATTACACCTATTTTAAAAAAATAGCTACAATTATTTAATTGTTAATTAAATTTTTATATTGTATAATTGATGTAGGTGATTTAATTGAAAAGAAAACAGTTAGTGGATTTGATTATTGCTATTTTTTTAATACTTACTGGATGTAGTTTGTTAGTATTTCCTTTAGTAAATTTTTTAAATGTCAAAAATATTTTTTTAGGGGTTTTAATTATTTATGCCATTTTAAACTTTATTAAATTTTTGTTAACATTTAAATCTAAAGATTATGAAGGTTTGTTAACTTTTTTAGCATCAGTTGTTACAATGATTGTAGCTTTAAAGGTAGATATTTCTTTAAAACCATGGAATTTAGCCATAACATTATTTGTATGGATTATAATGATGTCTTTGATAAAATTAAAGAAAAGTGACTATTACAATGATCGAAATAGTAAAATGTGGATAATTAAGATTGCTAATTTGATTTTATTTATTGTTGCGGGTATTTTGGCCACGATTAATTTATATTATACAGTGGATATTCAAATTCTTGTATTAGGCTTTTTCTTCTTTATTAATGGGATTTTAGAGCTTGTTGATCCACTTGCTAATTATATTCTCGATGAAAAAAAGTAATATTATTTAAAAATATGCCTATATTTTATTAGGAGGCATTATGGAAATAATTAAAGTATCGTCTAAGTCTAATCCTAATAAAGTTGCTGGTGCAATAGCGAGTATTTTTAGAGAAAATCATCAGCTAGAAATTCAAACAATAGGTGCTGGAGCTTTAAATCAAGCTATTAAGGCTGTGGCTATAGCAAGGGGATTTGTTGCTCCATCTGGCGATGAACTAGTAATTGTGCCGTCATTTAATGATCTTTATATAGGTGATGATGCAAAAACTGCGATAAAATTATTAATAATTTCAAAATAAAAAAGATTGTAAACAATCTTTTTTTAATATTTAGAAATAATTACTCTAAATGTTTTATCTCCTCTAGGCAAAGCATCAGTAATACCATAATCAAATAAACCAGAAAAACTTCCTCCTCTGAATGTTCCTCCACGTTTTATAAATGGAAAAGATTTTGTTGCAAAATATGCTAAGTTATTATTCCAGCTTTTATCTTCTACTGTACTTGATAAAGTTTCTCTTGTTGCGTCGCCAATTAGTCCTCTTTTGTAGTCATTCATTGATCCTTCTTTGTAAAGAGTATAATACCTTTTATTAGGAGGGATGGCACCTTTGTATCCTGCTAAGTTATCATTTACTGGATATTCACTTATTATTCCCATTACACATTCCCATGATCCACCTGCTAAATCATATATACCATAAATTGTACCTGTTGAAGAGGCTCCAGTTCCATAGTAATCAACATCATAGGCGTATGGACATTTGTAGGAACTGGCGCCACTTATCCTTCCTGACGAACATCCTGTTGTAACATTATCCCATGTTGTGTCATTTCCGGCAGCTGAGTTGATAAAAATTCTTTTATTTAAATCTTTATAATTGGGATTGTTTTGTTTTGAATAATCGGAATATGATAAGTAAGCTATTGCTCCCCATTCCATATTTGTAATCATTCTTGATTGATTTTCTAATTTGTAGGAATTTGTAATACCAAATGCGTAATCCCACATGTCTTTGGTATTAATATTTACTAAAGTTTTTTTACCTGGTAGTATTTTTACTATATTTTCTTCTAAAGATGGTTCAAACTTAGCAATCCAAAAACCATTTAATTCTCCTTCATCGGTAGAAAAAGCTGGATGAGTGTAAAATAATCCATTTTGAATTTCTGTTTTTTTCTCTGTATCTTTGTTAACAAAATTTATTTCGATAGTTTGTTCTTTAACACGTTTATTATCAACATTAAATAATTTGTATTCATATCTTGGTACCCAAACAAAAAATCCTAAAACATCTTCTAAATTTATTAAAGAATCATTTTCTAAGTTTTTATAATAATCTAATAATTCGTTTTTGGGAACTATAACATTAGCCCAATTAAGTTTTTCATAACTATACCATTCTTTTTCAGTATTAGCTTTTTTCCAACCATTTTCGTAATAAACAGGAATCATATTTTGTTCAATTTCAGGATAGGCGCCATTTAATAATTCTTCTTTATAAGTTATTATTTCTTCTTTTTTTTCAATAGGTTTTTCTTCAATTACTGGTTCATATTTAATACTAAATTTTTGGTTATTTATTTTAAATATAAAATGTAACATTCCAATAATTAAAATTGATAGTGTAATTATTAAAATAATGTATCTTTTTTTCATAATACTTTGTACGCCACTAAAGCTAAAATAATACCTAGAAGAATTACTCCAATAATTATGAATATTGGTTTAGCAAAGCCATTTATTTTATATACTTCATTTTGATCTTCATAATATCTGATTCCATTTTTTAATTTCGTTCTTGTATAACTATTTGATTTTCCATGGCCATCTAAATCAAATGAATTTTCTTGATTAAATGTATTTAAACAAATAGATTTTGCCTGTGTCAGAGGTTCTTCATAGCATAGGCTTATAACTATTTCAACTTGTGATAAATACCAGTCTATAAATCTTTTTTCTTCTTCTTTTAAGCCAGCAGTATTTAATCTATAATTATTAATTTTTATGTAGTCAGAAAAAAAAGTGTTTAAAGTATTTCTTTCTTCATCAGTTGGTTGTTCTTTGGATAGCGTTTGTTGAATTGTCAAAATCTTATTACTTAAATTTTCATTAATTTCTCTGTTCAATATTTCTTTTATGTCTTTTTCTTGTTCCATAAAATCATCCTACTTTATGTTAATAATACCAAATATAGTATTAAATTACAATTGTTTTTATTCTATATTTATTGTATTATATTGATGTGATTTTTGATGAGTAAATTAGATAAACAATTTGTAATAGATCTATCTAAAAAAAAGCATGAACCTTCTTGGATGTTAGATTTTAGATTAAGAGCTTTAAATAAATTTGAAGAGTTAGAAAATCCCAATTTTGGTCCACTTTTAAATATAGATTTTGATAAAATTTTGTACTATAAAAATGATTATGAAAAAAATCTGGATGACTGGGAAAAAGTTAACAAGGATGTTAAACAGACATTTTGTAGTTTAGGTGTAGTTGACGCTGAAAATAAATATTTAGATGGAGTTACCAATCAATTTGAAAGTGAAGTAATTTATCATAATACAAAAACTGATAAAAATATAATATTTACATCCACTGATGATGCGTTAGCTAAATATCCTGAATTGTTCAAAAAATATTTTAATAATTTAGTTAAATACGATGAAAATAAATATACAGCTTTAAATAGTGCGGTTTGGAGTGGGGGATCTTTTATATATATACCACCAAATACTAAATTAGATAGACCACTTCAAAGTTATTTTCGTATTGAAACAGAATCTTTGGGACAATTTGAAAGAACAATTATAATTGTTGATGATAATTCAGAATTAAACTATATAGAAGGGTGTACTGCTAGAAGTTATGCTAAAAGTTCACTGCATGCTGGAGTAGTAGAGATATACGTTGGTAAAAATGCTAAGTGTAGATACTCTACAATTCAAAACTGGAGTAATGATGTTTATAATTTAGTAACAAAAAGAGCTATTGTAGATGAAAATGGCGTAATGGAATGGATTGATGGAAATATAGGAAGTAAAGTTACTATGAAGTATCCATCTTGTATTTTAAATGGCGATAATTCGGTGGGAAATTCAATAAGTATTGCATATGCGAAAGATATTCAAGTTTTAGATGCTGGTGCAAAAATGATTCATATAGGTAAGAATACACGAAGTAATATTTTAAGTAAATCTATAAGTTCTAATGGTGGTAAGGCTAATTATCGTGGTACAGTTAGAATTTTACCAAATGCTTTAAATAGTTTTGCTAAAGTTAAATGTGACACAATAATTTTGGATGAAAAATCTTCTAGTGATACTTATCCTAAAAATATATTGGAAAACGATTCTTCATATATAGAGCATGAAGCAACTGTTTCAAAAGTAAATGCAGAAAAATTATTTTATTTAATGAGTAAAGGATTAAATGAAGATCAAGCAAAAGAATTGTTAATTATGGGCTTTATTTCCGATTTTAAAAAAAGTTTACCTATGGAATATGCAGTTGAATTAAATAGATTATTGAAGGAATAGATAAATTGTTGTTAAGCATTTTATTATTTCTACTTAGAATTTAATTTTTTCTATAAATAAAATTGAAAATTGGTCTTTTGACTAATTTTTTTTGTTATGTTAGTTTTTTGTTGAAAGGAGGAACAATGAACGCAGTAGTCTTAGTCGGTAGATTAGTTGATAATCCAGAAATAATTACAACTGAATCTAATAAAAAGTTAACATCAGTTGTACTGGCTGTTCATCGTAATTACAAAAATTCTGATGGAATATATGAAACAGATTTTGTAAGATGTATTCTTTGGAACGGTGTGGCTGCAACCACATGTGAATATTGTCATGCCGGTGATATTATTGGAGTAAAAGGAAGAATAGAAACTAGAAGTTATGAAACTGGAAATAAAGAAAAGAAGTATGTTACAGAAGTAATTGCAGATAAGATAACATTTCTATCTTCAACAAAGCCAAAAGAAGAAACAAAAAAAGCAGGGTAGGCTGCTTTTTAGTATGTTAGTATTTATAGGCTATTGCGCAAATTGGGTTAATTCTTTTTCTGGTAAGTTTAATACAGTTATCTACAATATTTTTATAATTATTGTCTATTTGCTCTTGATTGTAACACATATGTATATATGCTTTTAATATTAGCATTTTGTCATTTTCAGTAAAGGTTTCTATTGGGTTTTCTTCAGTTCGAGGATTTTTTAATCTTTTTAAAATTATTTGCTCATCTGGGGTTAATCCAATTGCTTTGTCTTTACATTCAAAATATATTAGAGAATTTAAGTATAAATCTTCTAGAAACACTTTATTATTTGAAAAGATTTCTTCGAATGACAAACTTAAAGGACTAGGTATATCATTACTTATTTCATCAAAGATATTATAACTAAGCATACTTAGTTTTGTATTCTCATCAATCTGAGCTTCTAAAAAAATACCATCTAAATCAGTTAAAACTAATTTATACAAATTTGGTAAAAATAAAGTTTGATTTTCTTCTATAAAAGTTTCATGTTTTTCGATGTCATTTTCTGATTTTTTTGATAATTCATTGGTAGTTTCTTCAGTGAATTCGATTTCATCTAGGTTATATATGTCATCTGATTCTTCATAACTTGTGTTTAAAATATTTATTACATTAAAGTAACTTTTGATTAATAGTATTAAAATTCTTTCATCAATAATTTCATTAAAAATTTTTTCGTTATTTTTTAAATCATATAAAGCATTAACGTACTCTTTTTTAATGGGTAAGCTTTCATCATTAAATTCTTGATGATAATTATATATTTCATAGAATATATATAAAATAAGTCTTCTCTTTTTTGAGAAAATATGAATATTTTGTTTTAAATAATTAGCCATTATTCTTAGCGTCTCTTGTTTTAATATTCTTTCTCTTAATTGATTCATTTCATTTTCAAATTCTTCTTCTGTTAATTTATCTTCAATGTAGTATTGAACTCTTTCGTCTAAGTTTGCATCTACAATTTCTGATATGTAAAAAAACAAATTATATAATTCGATATCGTAATTATTTTCTTTCATAGATATTCCTCTTTTTTAGTGTATATTATATATTTAAATTCTTTTAAAATCAATTAATTTCTAATGATTACTATCATATATTTAAAAAGAGGTGAACAATGAAATTTTTTAAGAGTATTGGTTTATTATGTTTAGTTTTGTTTTCTTTTTTCTATGTTGATAAGGTTGCGACACTTGGGCTATATAAAAATCAGTTGTATAAAAAAATAGTTAATGAAAGTGTTAATTATAATGTGTTGCCCGTTAATGCATTAATTGAAGATGAATTTATAATACCAGGGCTAAATGGTAAGACTGTAAATGATAAAAGAAGTTATCAAGAAATGAAAAGATATAATACTTTTAATGAAATGTTTTTGCAATTTGATGAAATTAAGCCAGATATTTCTCTTACTAACAATAAAGATAAAATAATTAAAAAAGGTAATATTCAAAAACAAGAAGTAGCTTTTATTATACAAGATAATGTACAAGTTAAAAATTATTTTTTGAAAAATAATATTAAAGCTAACATTTTAGTAAATATTGAGGAATTTTCCTCTGATTCTTTTTTAGAACAAATTAATAATGATTTTAACAATTATAAAAAATTGGATAATTTATTTAAAAAATATAATTTAAATAATGATTTATGTTTTAGTTTGTCTAAAAAAGATTTTTGCATGGCACAGAAAAAATATTTAATTGAATATACATATAAGGTTGATAATGATATTTTAACTTTAAAAAATACTGTAGAAAATGGTAATATTTATTATATTAATGGTGATAGTAAGCTAGATAATGTAATTATTTTAATGAATCATATTAAATATAAGGGTTTACAATTTGTTTATTTAAGTGAACTTATAAGTGAGCAAAGAGATTGATTTATTTTTAATTTTTTGATATTATTATGTCACCAGAAAACTTTTTTATTAAAATTAGAGGGTGATATTATGTGTAAAATAAAAATTTTTGGTCTGGGCGGATTAGACGAAAATGGTAAGAATTGTTATGTAGTGGAAGTAGATAACGATATTTTTGTATTAGATTGCGGTATTAAATTTGCTTCTGGAAATTTATTGGGAATTGATTATATTGTACCTGATTTTGATTATCTTGTAAAAAATCAAAAACGTATTAAAGGTGTTTTTATAACTCATGCTCATGATGAAAATATGGGAAGTGTAAAGGATTTAATTGAGTTAATACCACATATAAATGTTTACGCTACTAAGTTTACTAAATTTATGCTTTTAGAAAATGGTGTTCCTAGTAAGAATATTATTGAAATTAAGGCTCATAAAAAAATTAACTTTGGAGCTACTTCAGTTTTTCCAATGTCTGTATCCCATAGTGTGCCAGATTCAGTAATGTATTGTATTAATACAAAGGATGGGGCAATATGTTATACTGGTGATTTTTTAATAGATCCTACTATGTCAAATGGTTATGATTCCGATTTAGGAAAAATAGCATATGTAGGAAAGCAAGGAGTTCTCGCTTTAATGTGTGAATCTGCTTTTTCAGAAAATCAAGGTCATACATCTCCAAAACATCATTTATATGGCCATTTTAAATCAATTATTAAACATCATGATGGTAGAATTTTATTTTCTGTGTTAACAAACCATTTATTTACAATAGAGGAAATATTTAAAGCCGCAGAAAATACTCATAGAAAAGTTGTAGTTATGGGTAAAAAATTGCAAAATGTAGTAAATTTTTCGAAAGAAAATGGATATTTAAATTTTAGTGATGATTTACTTGGAGACTTATCAAACATTCATGATTCAAATTCAATATTATTAATTGCTGATGATAGGGCAAATCCTTATGCTAATTTAAATAAAATTTTAAAAGGATATGATAAATTTGTTAATTTAAAACATGATGATACAATTGCTTTTGCAGAACCAAGATATGATAGTACTGAAAAATTATTGGTTAAATTAGAAAATGACTTTGCAATGTTTGGTTGTGATATTGTTGATATTCCTAAGGATAAAATGGTGTTACACCATGCTTCTAGTGAAGATTTAATGTTAATGATTAAATTGTTGAATCCTACATATTATATGCCTGTACGTGGTGAATATCGTTATATGGTTGGTAATGCCAATTTAGCTAGTAAATTAGGTATGAAACCGGAAAATATCTTGCTTAAACAAAATGGTGATGTTGTAACTATTCAAGACAAAAAATTATTAGATAATTTTGAACATATGAAAGTTAATTCTATTTTAATTGATGGTAATAGTAATGATGATATTGGTGAACTTGTTATAAAAGACAGAGAAATGCTTTCAGAAAATGGAATTGTTCTAATAAGTGCGACTATTTCTAAAAAAGATAAACATATTATAGTTGGCCCTGAGATTACGACAAGAGGATTTATTTATGTTAAAGATTCATATGATTTAATTGAGGAAATGAAAAAAATTAGTTTGGAAGTTATAACTCATAATATTAATGCCCATTATGTTGATTATAATCAAATTAAGTTAGATATTAGAGAAAAATTAAGTGACTTTTTATATGAACAAACTGAATGCAAGCCGATGATTATTGCGGTGGTTCAAGAAGTTTAAGAGTATTTTTAATAAAATACTCTTTTTTTATTTAAAAAATGTTTGACTTTTACATAATATTTATATATAATTAATTCGTACCGAAAAAAATGCCCGTTTAGCTCAGTCGGTAGAGCGCACGGCTGTTAACCGTTAGGTCGTAGGTTCGAGTCCTACAACGGGCGCCATAAGAAATTAACATACTTTATGTATGTTTTTTTGTGTCAATAAATAGTAATAAAAATTGATATTTTATTTAAATATAGTTATAATTGATTTAGGGTGATAATATGCCAGAAGAAAAAGTTAGTATTTTACAAAGGTATGGAGAAGATTTAACAAGTAAGGAATATATTACTGATCCGGCAATAGGCAGAGATAAGGAAATTAAAGAGTGTATATTAACTCTTTTAACACCAGAGAAAAGTGCTTTATTAGTTGGTAAACCTGGTATTGGTAAAACTGCTATAGTTGAGGGAATTTCTTATCGAATTCAAAAAAATGAGGTACCTGATGCAATTAAAAATCATAAAATTATAAAAGTTAATATTACAAGTTTAATAGGTTCAACAAATAGTGAGGGTCAAACTGAAAGTAGAATTGATTTGTTAGTTCATGAATTGGCTGCACTTCCAAATACAATTGTTTTTATTGATGAAACTCATTTGTTGATAAATAAAGATGGTGGTATGGACTTTGCTAATATGTTAAAAGCAGGATTAGATCGTGGAACTATAAAAATGATTGGCGCTACTACTACTGAAGAGTATGAACATTATATTTTAAGAGATAGAGCTTTTTTGAGAAGATTTCAAAAAATTGATGTTGAAGAAGCGGATAAAGAAACAACAGTTAAGATACTGATGGGAACTTTACCTAAACTTGAGAAAAAAGTTGGTGTTAAAGTTGCTTACGCACCGTATGTTATTCAAAAAATTATGACATTTATTGTAGAAATGACTGACGAATATAAAAGAGTATATGAAGTGTCTAGTAGGTATCCTGATATATGTTTAGCAATTGTTTCTAATGCTTTAACTTATGCTGCCTATGATAATTCATCGGTTGTTACCTTAAAATATTTTTATAAAGCAATTTGTAATACTAAAAGTATTTATGATGATGCAAAACAACAAGAAATTGAGCGCTTTAAAGTAGAATTTAAAGATATGATTTTAACGGAAGGAATTGATTTAAATGACAAAAATTAAAATAGTTCAGGTTGGTTGTGGAAAAATGAGTAAGTATACGATGAAGTATGCTTTTGACAAAAATTATGAAATTGTTGGCGCAGTAGATATTAATAAAGATATCATTGGTCAAGACATAGGCCAAATTATGGATTCGGAAGAAAAAGGTGTAGTAATAGAACCTCTTAAGAATTTAGATAATTTACTTAAAGATGTAAAACCTGATATTTGTATTGTTACTACAATGAGTTTATTAAATGATATTAAAGATGTTGTTAGAACAATTGTAAGTAATAAGGTAAATGTTATTACAACCTGTGAAGAAGCTTTTTTTGCTAGTAATAGTAATCCTAGTGTTTTTAATGAACTTGATGTTTTAGCAAGAGCAAATGGTGTTACTATAACTGGTTGCGGTTATCAAGATATTTTCTGGGGTAACATGGTAAGTGTTATAGCCTCTTCAACACATAATATTAAAAAAATAAAAGGTTCTAGTTCATATAATGTTGAGGATTATGGAATCGCTCTTGCCAAAGCACATGGTGCAGGACTTTCTATTTCTCAATTTGAAAAAGATGTTGCTAGTGCTGATGATATTTCTTTAGAACAAAGACAAAAACTTATAAATGAAGGTGAGTTTTTACCAAGTTATATGTGGAATACTGTTGGTTGGTTAGCAGATAAATTAAATCTTCATATAACAGATATTAATCAAAAATGTGTCCCAAAGATAGCTGAAGAAGATATTTATTCTGAAACTTTAAAGATGAATATTAAAAAAGGTGACGCGACTGGTATGAGTGCAGTTGTAACAGCTCATACAAAAGAAAATATTGTTATAGAAGCTGAATGTATTGGTAAAGTATATACAAAAGATGAATGTGATAAAAATATATGGACTGTATATGGGGAGCCAGATACTACTGTTGTGGTTGAAAGACCTAGTACTGTAGAGTTGACTTGTGCTGATGTTATTAATAGATTAGAAAATGTTATAGCATCTAAACCTGGATTTGTTTCTACAAGTAAATTACCTGAACCTAAATATGTAGCTTAGTGCTACATATTTAATTTATTATGGAGGAAAAATGATAAAAAGATTACGGTTAAAAGCTGTTTTAAATATAATTTTATCTGTGATTGTCATTTTATTGTGTTTTGTACCACTTATATATAAAGGATATACATTTAATGATTTATTTGGTAATTATTGTGTTGTAAATGAATTTGATGATGTAAAAAAATGTATAGATCGAAAAGATTACTTTGTTAAGATTAAAACTGATAGTGTCATTGATCCTAAGTATGTATTTAGTTTAAATAGTAGTGGGGATGATGTTGCTGCTTTATTAGATGTAGGGTTAAGAATTAGTGATAATGAAGAAGATGGCTATGTATCTTTAATAGGTATTTTGCCTTTAAAAAGTGCGGCTGAATTTTTAGAAAAGCATAATAATAGTCAAACTGTTGAATTTGTGACCCATTTAGGTTCATTTACTAATGAAGATTATAAACAAGGATTTGATTACATCAAAAATAGTTATATAGATTATTATACTTCTGAGGAATATGCTAAAAATTATGGAATAATTTTTTCGGAAGAACAAGCTCAGGCATTTATTTTAGACATTAACTTTGATTCTTATACTTATTCTAATTCATTATGGTATATGTATTTATATGTATTTATTTTGCTTTTACCAATTTTAATCTTTATGATCAATTTAATAATCAATCTTTTTAAATTGATTTTCCCTTTTAGATCAAAGAGATTTAATGGATTAAATAAAAAAGAAATTTTAGCAATTTTGAGTAATAATGCTGATGACAGTTTGTTATTTTTTAATAAGAATGTGACAATTGGGAAAAAGTATTTTTATATAACAACTAAAAACTTAGAAATAATGGGTAAAACAAAAGATATTGTATGGGTATATTCTAAAAAAAGTAAAAGGAAGTATTATTTGGTGATAAACTTAAATAATAAAAATAGCTTTGAAGTATGTCTTTTAAAGAAAGATATTATTAATATTATTGATAATCTTAAAGAAAATCAAAAAATTATAACAACTTTTAGCTTAGATAATTATAAAAAATATAAGAAAAATCCTAAAGGAATGGTGTAGTATGGAAAAGAAAAGAAAATTTTTTAAAACTTTATTAGTTATAGTTTTATCGTTAATTTTTATTTATTTAACAGTATGCGTTATTTTTAATAAACAAATTTATATTGATACTATATTTTATAATTTAATAGTGGTTAATTTAAGAAGTTTAAATTTAACTAATTTTTTTAAAGTAATTACTTATATGGGAAGTAGTTATATGTATATAGTACTTTTAGTATTGGGTTTGATATTTATAAAAAATAAAGATATTCCTCTTTTGATGATAGGCAATGTAGTTGCATCAGCACTTTTAATGTCATTTTTAAAGAATATAATAAAAAGACCTAGACCTGATTATAAATTAATTGCTGAAAATGGTTTTAGTTTTCCATCTGGTCATTCTTTAAATGCAGTGGTATTTTATGGACTTTTGATATACTTAATTCATAGTAATGTTAAAAGTAAGAAAATTAGAATTAGTTTAGAAATCATATTTACTTTGATAATACTTCTTATAGGTTTAAGTAGAATTTATTTAGGAGTTCATTATGCTAGTGATGTATTAGCAGGATTTGCTTTTGGATTTATATGGCTTTACTTTTTTATAAATGTGGTTTACAAGAAGGTGTTAAGTGATGAAAAGTAGTAAGTCACCACTTTACAAAAGTTTTGGCTATGCTTTTACAGGTATTTTGTCAGCTTTAAAATCAGAAAGAAATTTGGTAATTCATTTTGTTATAATGAGTTTAGTAATAACTTTTGGATTTATGTTTGAAATAAGTGTTTTAGAGTGGATTATTTGTATGATTATGTTTGCACTGGTTATATCTGCTGAGTTATTTAATACAGCGTTTGAAATGTTAGTGGATATGACTGAACCCAATGTAAATAAAAAAGCAAAATTTTGTAAAGATGTTGCAGCTGGAGCAGTGTTATTTAATGCTACTATAGCTTTTATAGTGGGATTGATGATTTTTATACCTTATATTTTTAATTAATATTTACATACTAAGTTATGTTTTTACGTAAAATTTAAGAGAGTCTATTAATTAGACTTTTTTATTTACAATAAAGCTTTGTTGATGTATAATCTTTTTGTTAGGAGGCTAACAAATGAATTTGAAGATTATAAAATCCATTAAAGATTTAGATATATTAATTGGAAGAAATATTATAAAAGATAAAAAAGACAAATTACTTCCTCCATATCAAATGGCTATTGTTGGTTATTTAGTAAAACATCAAAATGATAGTGTTTATCAAAAAGATTTGGAGAAAAAATTTGGATTTAGAAGGTCGACTTTATCTGGAATTCTTGATACAATGGAAAAACATGATTTGATTAAAAGAGAAGATTGTTTAATAGATCATCGTAGTAAAAAGATAGTTTTAGGTGACCGAACTAAGATTGCCTATGAAAATGCATTGAATAATCTTGGGGATTTATCTAATAAATTAGTTAGTGGTATTAGTGAAAACGAATTGAATATATTTAATTCTGTAATGGAAAATATGATTAAAAATATGAAGGAGAATTTAAATGATTAAATTATTAAAGAAATTTACAAAAAAAGATTTATTTTTAATACTATTTTGTGTTGCACTTGTAGTATTTCAAGTATGGTTGGATTTGCGTTTGCCAGAATATATGAGTCAAATAACTAAGTTAATTCAAACTGAAGATAGTTTGATGAAAGATATTTTAATATCTGGTGGTCATATGGTATTATGTGCTTTTGGTTCTTTGGCTTCAGCAGTTTGTGTGGGTTATTTATCTTCTTTGTTATCCGCTAATTTTTCTAAAAATATAAGAAGAAGTATATTTGAAAAAGTAGAAAGTTTTGGTATAGCTGAAATAAAGCAGTTTTCAACTAGTAGTTTAATTACAAGAACAACAAATGATGTCACTCAAGTAGAAATGTTTATAAGTATTGGTTTACAACTTTTAATTAAAGCTCCAATTATGGCGGTTTGGGCAGTTTTAAAAATCATAGGTAAAAGTACGGAGTGGAGTTTACTTACAGGAGCTGGAGTTGTTATTCTTTTAATAACAATAATATTAATTATGATTGTGGTTGTTCCAAGATTTGCTATTGTTCAGAAATTAACTGATCAAGTTAATGGGGTTACAAGAGAAAATCTTACAGGTATTCGTGTAATAAGGGCTTTTAATGCTGATGAATTCCAACAAAATAGATTTAATAATGTAAATAATAAATTAACTAAAACACAATTATTTAATCAAAGAGTGTTTGCTATTATGCAACCAATAATGAATTTTGTAATGCACTTTTTAACACTTGGTATTTATTTTATTGGAGCAATATTAATTGATAAAGCTGGTATGGTAGATAAAGTAAATTTATTTAGTAATATGGTGGTTTTCACTAGTTATGGAATGCAAGTTATAATGTCATTTTTAATGCTTGCTATGACATTTATGATGTGGCCTCGTGCTAAAGTTTCTGCAAATCGTATAACGGAAGTTTTAGATAGTGATATTTCTATAAAAGATGGAACTTTTGATGGTAATACTTCATTAAAAGGAACTGTTGAATTTAAAAATGTTAGTTTTAAATATCCTGATGCAGATGAATATTTATTGAAAGATATATCTTTTAAAGTAAATAAAGGTGAAACAATTGCTTTTATAGGATCAACAGGATCAGGAAAGTCAACTTTAATTAATTTAGTTCCTAGACTTTATGACGCTACTGATGGTGAGGTATTAGTAGATGGGGTAAATGTTAAGGAGTATGAATTGAGTAAGCTTAATAATAAAATTGGATATATTCCTCAAAAGGCAGTAATGTTTACTGGCTCAGTTAATGATAATGTCGCTTATGGACAAAGAGGTAGAGAAAAACCTAGCCAAAAAGAAATTGAAGAAGCTATAAGAGTTGCTCAAGCAGAAGATTTTGTTACTAAAATGGATAAAAAGTATGAATCTCATATTGCTAGGGGAGGAACCAATGTATCTGGTGGTCAAAAACAAAGATTGGCTATAGCTAGGGCAATAGCAAGAGATCCAGAAATATATATTTTTGATGATTCTTTTTCAGCTTTGGATTATCAAACTGACGCCACTTTAAGAAAAGAATTAAAAAAACATACTAAAAATGCTACTTGCATGATTGTAGCTCAAAGAATTGGCACTATTATTAATGCTGATAAAATTATGGTTTTAGATAATGGAAAATGTGTGGGAATAGGTACACATAAAGAATTATTAAAAAATTGTGATATTTATAAGGAGATTGCTTTATCACAATTAAGTGAGGAGGAACTTTTAAATGCCTAGACATGGTGGCCCTATGGGTGGCTTTGAAAAATCTAAAGATTTTAAAGGAACAATTTTAAGATTATTTAAAAGCTTAAATAAATGGCGTGCAGTTTTAATTGTCGCTATGGTTTTGGCTTTCTCAAGTGCTATATTATCTACCATTGCTCCTAATAAGTTATCTAGTTTAACTGACGTTATTACTGATGGTATTAAACCAAATACTGAAAAGTTAAAAGATGTAAGTCAAACAATTTATTCAAATGCTATAAAGAATTTTGTACTTAAAAATACAAAATATTATATTGATCAAACAAATGCTGTTGATGATTTTAATTTATTAAGTTTGGAAGATAAAAAGAATTATTTAGAAGACGTAGAAATTGATGGAAATATAGTTTCTGTTGATGATCAAGTAAAGTTTTTTGAAATAATAAGTGAACTTAATGAAGATATGGTTACACAGGATATGCTTTCTAAGTTGGATGAGTTACCTGATACAATATATAATATTGTTAAACCAACTATGGATTTAACTAAAGTTAAAAATTTTGCTATTTTACTTTCTGTTATATACATAACTAGTGCCCTTTTTGGTTACGTTCAATCATTTTTAATGTCCACGGTTTCAAATAATTACGCTAAAAAACTTAGAAATGATATAAGTGTTAAAATTAATAAATTACCTTTAAATTATTTTGATAAACATGAAACTGGCGATGTGTTATCAAGAGTTACTAATGATGTTGATTCAGTGGCCCAAAATATGAATAATAGTTTATCATCTTTAATTTCAAGTGTAACTTTATTTATAGGTTCTATTATAATGATGTTTGTTACAAATAGTCTTATGGCTTTGACTGCAATTTTAGCAAGTTTATTTGGTTTTGGCTTTTCATTTGCTTTGTTAAAAAAATCTCAAAAATATTTTAAAGAAAGACAAGAATTATTAGGTAATTTAAATGGACATATTGAAGAAATTTATTCTGGACATAATGTAGTAAAAACTTATAATGGTGAACAATCAGCTTTAGAAGAATTCGATAATATAAATAAAAAACTATATAATTCCAATCAAAAAAGTCAGTTCTTATCTGGTATAATGCAACCATTAATGGCTTTTATTGGTAATTTTGGTTATGTTGCTGTATGTGTTGTGGGAGCTTTACTTGTTATGAATGGTAAGACTTCTTTTGGTACAATAGTGGCTTTTATGATATATGTTAGATTATTTACTAATCCGCTTTCAATGATTGCTCAATCATTATCTAGTTTACAAATTATTGCGGCTTCAGCTGAAAGAGTATTTGAATTTTTAGATGAAAAAGAAATGTGTGATGAATCACATTTATCTGACTCTTTAAGTTTAAATCAAGCTAAAGGTAATATTGAATTTAAACATGTTAAATTTGGTTATGATGATACAAGAGTTATAATTAAAAATTTTAGTGCTAATGTTAAATCTGGCCAAAAAATTGCTATAGTTGGTCCTACTGGTGCAGGAAAGACAACAATGGTTAATTTATTAATGAAATTTTATGATATTAAAGATGGAGATATTTTAATTGATGGTAAATCTATTAAAAATCTTACTAGAGAAAATATTCATAAATTATTTGTTATGGTTTTACAAGATACTTGGTTATTTGATGGCACTATAAAGGAAAATATTAAATTCAATAATGAGAATGTTAGTGATGAGAAAATTTGGGAGGTTTGTGACACTGTTGGTATTAGTCATTTTATTAAAACTTTACCAAATGGATTAGATGCTAAGTTAAATGAAAATGATACAATTAGTCAAGGTCAAAAACAGCTTATAACTATTGCTCGAGGAATGATTGAAAATGCTCCTTTCTTAATTTTGGATGAGGCTACATCAAATGTTGATACAAGAACAGAAGAATTAGTTCAAAAGGCTATGGATAAATTAACAGTTGGTAAAACTTCTTTTATAATTGCTCACAGATTATCAACAATTAAAAATGCTGATTTAATTTTAGTAATGAACGAAGGAAATATAATTGAACAAGGAACACATGAACAACTTTTAGAAAAAAATGGCTTTTATGCTAAACTTTATAACTCTCAATTTGAACAATTAATATAATTTTGTAAATATTATGATATAATGTGATAGTAGGGATGGTAATTATGGCATTATTTGATTTACGTTATTTACGATATTTAGGGTTAAAAAAAAGACCAAGTGCCCCTTGGAAAAAGTATTATAATAGAAAAGATATGCGTATTCATGCTCCCAAAACATCTTTATATAGATTTTTTGTTAATAGAGTTGAAAAGGGAAAATATCAAAATAATGTTGCTATAAATTACTTAGGTAAAAAAAGAACTTATAAAGAGTTTATTGCTCAAATAGATGAATGTGCTTGTGCATTTAAAGCTCAAGGAATTAGAAAGGGTGATGTTGTATCTATTCTTTCGGCTAATATTCCTGAGGCTTTAATTTCTTTTTATGCCTTAAATAAAATTGGGGCTGTAGCTAATATGTTACATCCCATGTTATCAGAAAATGAAATTAAGCAGGCTTTAAATGAATATTGTACAGTAGTAGTCGTAGCTATGGATATATGTTATAAGCAATTGAAAAATATAATTAATGATACTAGTGTTTATAAAACAATTATTGTGTCTGCTAAGGATTCAATGGGTATGATTACAAAAATATTTTATAAACTTACTCAAGATTATAAAATTAAAAAACCTCATTTTGATAGTAAATATATTTATTGGCATGATTTTATTAAATCTGGAAGATATAAAAATCAAAATATAGAAGAACCGGGAAACAAGGATACTCCAGCAGTTATTTTACAAAGTGGAGGCTCAACTGGTACGCCTAAAGGAATAGTATTATCTAATGGTAATTTTAATGCAGCAACTTTATCGGCTTTTGCGGCTTATCCTGATTTATGCAAAGATGATGTGATTTTGGGTATTATGCCAATTTTTCATGGATTTGGTTTAGAAGTAAGTATAAATGATGCCTTTTGTTGTGGTGCTGAAGTAGTTTTAATTCCGACCTTTAAAGCTAGTACTTTTGATAGACTTTTAGTTAAATATAAACCAAGTGTTTTAGTGGGTGTTCCAACTTTATTTGAAGCATTAACTAGAAATGAAAGAATGGATGAGGTAGATCTTTCTAATTTAAAATATGTTATATCTGGTGGAGATACTCTAAACAAAGCAAGGGTAGAAAACATTAATGATTTTTTACATTCACATGGGGCTAGAACTAATATGATACAAGGTTATGGTATGACCGAGGCAGTAGCAGCAATATCTGTTGATTTAAAACATGCCAGTAGACCAGGAACTATAGGAATACCATGGCCAAGTATTTATGTTAAGATATGTAAGCCTCATACAGAAATTGAAGTGCCTTATGGTACAGATGGAGAAATCTGTATTTGTGGTGATGTTGTTATGCTTGGTTATTATAATAATGAAAAAGAAACAAATGCAGCTTTAAGATTACATAAAGATGGTAATATTTGGTTACATTCTGGTGACATTGGATGTATGGACGAAGATGGATTTATACAGTATAAACAAAGATTAAAAAGAATGATTGTTTCTTCTGGTTATAATGTTTATCCTTCACAAATTGAAGAAGTGTTGGAAACTCATCCAGGAGTTTTAGATGTTTCAGTAATTGGTGTTCCCCATCCTTATAAAATTGAAGTGCCTAAAGCATATATAGTTTTGAAAAAAGGTTATGTTGATAACACAAAATTTAGAGAAGAACTCAAAAGTATTTGTAAAAAGAATTTAGCTCATTACGCTATTCCTAAAGAAATAGAAGTAAGAGCTAGTTTACCTAAAACTATTGTGGGAAAAGTTGATTTTAGAAAGTTACAAGAGGAAAATATAAAAAGTAGAAACAAAGAGGTATAAGATGAAAAGGAAAGATGGTATTAGAGTAAAGAATCTTCATGGTATGGAGCAAATCTTAATTGATTTAAAACCTTTAAGATGTGATAGTGATGTTTATATTGATAAGGATTTAGATGTTACTAATCTAGTTAAGTATGTTGAAAGAATTAAAAAGACAGATAAAGATATTACTTATTTTCATGTATTTGTAGCAGTGATAGCTAAGCTTTTATATAATAGAAACAAACTTAATAGATTTGTAGCAAATAGACATGTTTATGAACATAATGATATCGTTATATCATTTGTGGCTAAGGTTGCTTTTGAGGATAAATCTGAAGAAATAATGGTTTTGATTCCTATTGAAAAAGATGATAATTTAAAAACTATTTCAATAAAAATTAAAGATAAGATTGATGGAGTAAGAAAGAGAAACGATAAGAAAAAAGGAGCTAATAATGCTATTGATGTAATTGGAAAATTACCAAATATAATAAGAGTTCCTTTAATGGGAATATTTAAATGGTTAGATGATAAAGGAATGTTGCCTTCTAGTTTAACTAATGATAATTTATATTATAGTAGTGCTTTAGTTACAAATTTAGGTTCAATAGGATGTGGGGCTATTTATCACAATATAACTAATTTTGGTACTTGTTCATCCATTACGGCTATTGGAGAAATTAAAGATAAAGAAATTATTAACAAAGATGGTAAAAAAGAGATTAGAAAATTATGTGATTTTGGTATAAACTTTGATGAAAGAGTTGCTGATGGTTTTTATTTAATTAAATCAATTAAATTATTACAATATATTTTTGATAATCCTAAATTATTAGAGGAAGATATGAGTAAAATTATTGATATGTCAAAAGAGAAGTAGGAGAATTTTTATGGATAAAAAAACTGAAATGAGAATGAAAAAGGTTAAGGAAGACACAAAGGGATTTTTAAAAGAATTTAAAGAATTTATTTCTCGTGGAAATGTTATGGATTTGGCTGTAGGTGTAATTATAGGTTCTGCTTTTGGAAAAATTGTTTCTTCACTTGTTGATAATATTTTAATGCCTCTTATAGGTATGATTATAGGTGGAATTAATTTTTCTACTTTGTCAATAACAGTAGGAACGGCACAAATACAGTATGGATTATTTTTACAAAATATAATTGATTTCTTAATTGTGGCTTTTTGTATTTTCTTAATTGTTAAATCACTCAATAAATTAAGTAACATAAAGAAAAAAGAGCAGGAAAAACCTGCTGTTAAAGAAAAATCTGAAGAAGTTAAATTATTAGAAGAGATAAGAGATTTGTTAAAAAATAAAAAAAATTAATTTAAAACATAAATAGCAATATTTAAGTATGTTGCAAATAAAACCCAAATAAGGTAAGGAATATTTAAATAGCCAATTGCCTTATTTTTTTTATAAAATTTATATACCATGATGGTTACTAAAATATCTAGTAAAATTATCCAAATACTTGATAATAGTCTTAGTTTAAATGTGAAAAACAATATAGGCCATATTAAATTTACTACTAATTGTCCATAATATAATTTATCTAAATTTTCATTTATTTCATTATTATTTTTAAGTATATAATATGATATTCCCATGTTTAAATATAATATTGACCAAACAATTGGAAAAAGAAAACTTGGTGGAGATAATGGAGGCTTAGTTATAATATTATAATCCATGCCATTTTTGGTTATAAGGCCAATACCTGCTCCTAAAACTATTGGAGTGAAAATGTAAAAATATTTTAAACTCTTTTTCATATTACTAGTTTATGTAGTATAGATATTTTTATTCATAAAAAAAGATGATAAGATCATCTATAAAAAACTTAAATATTTTAATATAACTAGAATTATTATGCCTGGTAGACCAAGAATACCTACTACAAAAGAAGTAAATAGATTAATAGGTATATATAATATTTGTGTATAATTTATTATGTAAAGTACTATAAATCCTCCTAAAGCGTTTAATGCTAAACCGATTATTTTCTTTAGATTTAGATTTAATATAAACTTTAAAATGATAATAAAAGCTAAGGCAATAATTATTATTTTTGCGTATTCCATTTTTTCACCTCTCTATTATAAGAATATCATATTTTTTTAATTTAATGAATTATATATTTCTTGATTATTTTTATATAGTATACCAAGCTTTATATTATAAGAGTCTTCTTTTATGAAAATGGTGGTTTTGGCAATAACACAATTATTTAATTCTAATCTAAAATTTGATAAATCTGTTAAGATTTCATATTGTTTTGTTAATTCAAGGTTTTCAAAAGAACCATTTTTAATTGTTAAGTTGGCATCATATACACAGGTGTTTTTTTGATCACTATATTTTCTATTCAATTCTAAGTTATAATCAGTAATGTTATAATTTATTATTTTATCATTAAAACTTTGTTTTAAAAGTTTTAAGTCTTTTTTATTTTCATATAAATTTGTTATATTGTTGAAATTAAGTAAAAAAATGATTAATATTAGAAAAATAATGCTTATTATTAATAACCATTTGGGTTTTAGGCTAATATTATAATCTTTATTAATTGGTAAGTTTTCAGTTTTTCTTTTACCTGTATCATAAAAACCTCCAGCTTTAAGAGCTCTTTTAATATTTCTTTTAGTTTTACCATAATAATTCATAATCATCACAATTTAATTATAACAAAAAATTGTATAAAAAAACTAATCTATTATTAGATTAGTTATTTTTTTAATGGGGCGAAATAAGGGAGTCGAACCCTTGCATAACAGAGCCACAATCTGCCGTGTTAACCACTTCACCAATTCCGCCATATGCATTACTAGAATATCAAAAAAAATTGTAAATTGCAAGTTTTCTTGCATATATAATTGTAAAAAAAACAAAGAATTGTTATAATTATACAAGAATAGGGTTGATATACATATGGGAATTAGTAAATGTGAATTAGTTAAATTAAATGATTATTGGAATGCACTTAATTATTTATCTGTTGGAGAATTATATTTGATGGATAATCCTTTGTTGAAAAGGCCATTAAAATTAAGTGATATAAAACCAGTTGTTGTAGGACATTTTGGTACTGTACCAGGTCAAAATTTAATTTATACTCATTTAAATAGGGTAATTAAAAAGTATAATTTAAATATGATTTATATATCTGGACCTGGTCATGGTGGTAATGGTCCAGTTGCCAATTCTTATTTGGAGGGAAGTTATACTAAAATTTATCCTAATATAACTCAAGATGAAGCTGGAATGCAAAAGCTTATGAAGAGATTTAGTTTTCCTGGTGGTATTTCAAGTCATGATGCTCCTGAAAATCCTGGATCAATTCATGAAGGCGGAGAATTAGGCTATAGTATAGCTCATGCTTATGGAGCTATACTTGATAATCCAACATTAATAGCTGCTACTGTTGTAGGTGATGGTGAAGCTGAAACAGGTCCTTTGGCTACTTCTTGGCAATTAAATAAGTTTATAAATCCTAAAACTGATGGAGTTATACTTCCGATATTGCATTTAAATCATTGGAAAATAAATAATCCAACAATACTTTCTAGAATATCAGAGGATGAATTATACGATTATTTTGTGGGAATGGGTTGGAAACCTTATTTAGTTAAAGGTAGTAATCCAATGAAGCTTCATAAGAAAATGGCTAAAGTTATGGATGAAGTTATTCAAAATATATTGGAAATAAAAAGAAGAGCTAATAAGTGTCTTGAAAGACCTTGGTGGCCAATGATTATTTTGGATACACCAAAAGGTTTAACTGGTCCTAAAGAAATAGTGGGAACTTATAAGTCACATCAAATTCCTTTTCAAGTTAATGATGAAGAAACTTTAAAACGTTTAGAAAAGTGGTTAAGAAGTTATCATCCAGAAAATTTATTTAATGATGATGGAACTTTAAGAAGTGATTTAAAAGCATTAGTGCCTGATATAGATCATGTTATGGGATTAAATCCTGTAACAAATGGTGGAACAATATTAAAAGAATTAAATTTACCTGATTTTCAAAATTATGGTGTTGAAGTTAAAAAACATGGTTGTGTAGAAGCCCAAGATATGATTGAATTAGGTGAATATTTAAGAGATGTATTTACTTTAAATAAGTGCAATAAAAATTTTAGAATGTTTGGTCCTGATGAAGCAGTATCAAATAGATTAACTAAAGTATTTGAAAGTGAAGGCAAAACTTGGGATTTACCCATAAATAAAAAAGATGAAATGTTAAATATTGAAGGTAGAGTAATGGACTCAATGCTTTCAGAACATGTATGTGAAGGTGCTTTAGAGGGATATTTGTTAACTGGAAGGCATGGAATAATGCATTCTTATGAAGCATTTATAAGAATAGTTGATTCGATGACTAGTCAACATGCGAAGTGGATTAAAGTCTCAAAAGAACTGGGTTGGAGAAAACCAATCAGTTCTTTAAATTATATTTTAACTAGTCATGTATGGCAACAAGATCATAATGGATATACTCATCAAGATCCTGGATTTTTAAACCATCTTGTTACTAAAAAAGCAGATATTGTAAGAATGTATTTACCAATTGATGCGAACACATTAATATCTTGTGTTGATCATTGTTTACAAACTAAGAATTATATTAATGTTGTTGTAGCTTCTAAACATCCGAGATATCAATGGTTAAATAAAGAGGAAGCAAAAGATCATTGTATTAATGGAATTGGAACGTTTACATGGGCTAGTTCAAACAATGGTAATAATCCAGAAATTATTTTAGGATGTTGTGGTGATACTCCGACCTTAGAGGTAATTGCTGCTGCCCAAATTCTTAAGGAACGTGCTCCTAAAATTAGATTTAGAGTGGTAAATGTAATAGATTTATTTAGATTGCAATCTAATGATAAACATCCACATGGTTTAACAGATGAAAAATTTGATAAGTTATTTTCTAAAGATAAACCAGTGCTTTTCGTTTTCCATGGTTATCCTTCATTAATCCATGAACTTGTTTATAATAGAAATAATAGTAATTTCCATGTTAGAGGTTATAATGAAGAAGGAACAATAACAACTCCTTTTGATATGCGTGTTCAAAATCATATTGATAGATATCATATTGTAATGGATGTTTTAAAATATACAAGAAGAAATGTTCCTGAATTGCAAGATTATTGTGAAAAAATGTTGGAAAAACATTATAAATATATTAGAGAAAATGGAATTGACATTCCAGAAGTTAGAAACTTTAAATGGAAAGAGTAAATTAATTGCCTGTTTTGAAAAAAACAGGTTTTTTTATGCTTTGTAATATGGTATCATATTAATGATAGGATAAGTGATTATGTTGAAGAAAATAAAAAATAAGAAAGTAATAATAACCTCAATAATAGTGGCAATATTAGTAGTGGCAACTTTGGGAGCAACTTATGCTTATTTTCAAGCAAGTATTGGAACGGGATCAAGTACAAGTACAAAAGTAACGGCATCCACTTTGGATTCTCTAACTTTTGCAACAGGTAATGCTATAACCTTGGAAGCTAATCAAACCAATTTTGCAAGTGGAAAGACAAATATAACAGGTACAACTTCAGCTAAGGCAACACTTACATCTAATGATGCTAGTAATACCTCAACTGAACATTATAATTTGTTTTTGAATATCTCAGATAATAACTTTAAATATAGTGTAAGTGAAAGTACACCAGAATTACTTCTTACAATAAAAGATGGAGATAATAATGAAGTAACTAGTATAACAGGACTGGAACATAAAACCGTAACTGATGGAAAAGGAAATCAAATATCAGGATTTGATGTAACAACAAAAACAGGATTAATAACAATATTAAATAATAGAGAGATAACGGCATCACCAACAAAAGAAGAAACATGGAATGTAACTGTAACATTTGTAAATTATGCAAAAGATCAAACTGGTAATGAAAATAAAAGTTTTGAAGCCCAAATATTAATTACAAAAGATGATTTTAATTCCTATTCACCAAATATAATAAATTCATTAAGTGTAACAAGAAGTAGTGGAAATCTAACAGTAAAACTAAACTTAAATGAAGGAACAGATGAAATAGATAAATATTATTTTGCAATAAAAGAAAAAGATAGCTTGGCTATGACAACTAATAAAAAAAGTAAAGTCATGATGTTAAGTAATAAAACACTTGCAGAAAACTCATTAACATATGTAGAAAGTAGCACAAACACTCATACCTTTAGTAATATAAGTGATAGTGGAGAATATGAAATATATGCTTATGCGGTAGATAAAAAGAAATTAAAAACTAATACATATAATTATAGTTTAACATCAAGTAGTTATACTTTACCTGTGATAAATAGTGTAACTACAACAGCCTCTGATAGTAGTATAAAAATAGATGTAAGTGCCACAAAGGGAAGTAATGCAATATCAAAATATTATTATTCAATAGATAGTGGAAACACATATGTAGAAAGTACCTCAAATAGTTATACATTTACAGGATTAAAAAGTGGAATAAACTACCGAATAATAGTTAAAGTAATTGATAGTAATAACAAATATTCGAATATATATGTTGTTAATGAAAAGATTGATACTTCGACTTCTTCGCTTATAATTTTTACATTTGAGGAAAACAACAGTTCCTGTGCTGGAACTTATAAGGCAGAAAAAGACATGACTTGGGCTGAATGGGTAAAAAGTGATTATAATACAAATAAGTGTTTTGTAGTATTTAATTCAGAGATATATACATATATGGGTTCTTCATATGGTTATGTTGGAATTAAATATAAAAATACTAGTTCAGGAATAAAAAGTAGTTATACAATCAAAGACAATTATGTGTATGTTTTAGATGGTAGTCGAGCCTTTGATGTGGATTAATTAGGAAAGTTTAAACTTTCCTTTTTAAGTGGTATAATTATTTTATGAATAAAGATTATGTTAAAAACTTATTTGAAGAAATAATTAAGGAAGCTAGCATTGGTAGTGTTAATGCTTTATTTCATTTTGGTATAATATTTGAAACACAAATTGATAATGTTAAAGTTACTGAATCAGATAAAAATGATATGTTAATTCCAGTTTTACAGATTCAAAATTATGATTTGTTTTTAAATTATTTATCTTTATACTTGGAGTATGCTAAGGAATTTTATTGTAATGATAAATATTTAACTGATTCGGATCAAACTGATAGAGATAAAGACAAGCTTTTACTTACTGTACTTTGGAGTAATGCAACTATTGATGATTTTTCAAGTCCAATAAACTATTTAAGAAAAAGAATTGATTTTTTTAATATGCCTATGAAAAATTTAGTTAAATATATTCCATTTTTGAATTGTGATTTAATTGTTGAATTTAAAAAAAGTAGTGTACTTTCGGAAACTCCTTATGAAATGGATTGTAAATTTACTGATTATGAAAATGAATATTATTTGCCGTCAGTGTTTTTGGGAATAAGTGATAGTAAAGCTTATTTATATGCTATTCAAAATAAATATAAAAATGAGTCTTTGTTTTCTAAGAAAATTAATAGAGCTTTGTATAAAGTTAATGATGGCTTTGATGTAAATTATGAAAGTAGATTTGAAGAATCTTTAAAAGATATTACGCCAAGTTTTGTTATGAGTTCTAATATTTTAATGGGTTTGTTAAAGGATAATAATATTTTAGAGTTAATTACTTCAAGCGTGCTTTTGGTAAGATATGATAACAAAGTAATGAGTACACATTATGATGAAGAAAAAACAAATTTAGTACAAAATAATATGACGCAAAAATTAATTAGAACTATTTTAAGAACTGTTCATCATCATACGGGTGCAGATGTTATTTTCTATCCAACTGATGTCGATTTTGATTTACATGTAAAAATTACTTTGGAAGATACTTGCAATAATGAACTTTTAAGACAGACTTATAATTTAAATAAAATGAATAATAAGTCTTTGTGAAAATTATGTTAAATGTTTATAACTTTTATTGACAACGAATAGTGTAAGTGATAAATTATAATTAGCAATCGAATAATTGGACTGCTAGAAAGAGTGATAACTTTGAAAAAGAAAGAATTTAAAACTGAATCCAAAAAAATGATGGATTTAATGATTAATTCAATTTACACTAATAAGGAAATATTTTTAAGAGAAATTATATCAAATGCTTCAGATGCTATTGATAAATTACACTATAAATCTTTAACAGATAAAAGCATAAAAATTGATAAGAAAAAATTAGAAATATTTATCAGTATTGATAGGGATAATAGAAAATTAACTATATCAGATAATGGTATAGGTATGACTAAAGAAGAATTAGAAAGTAATCTTGGAACTATTGCTAAAAGTGGATCACAAGATTTTAAATTAAATAATGGACATAAAAAAGATATTGATATTATAGGTCAATTTGGTGTTGGATTTTATTCTTCATTTATGGTTGCTTCTAAAGTTGAAGTGGTATCTAAAGCCTATGGTACCAATGATGCTTATATGTGGGTAAGTGAAGGTATTGATGGTTATCAAATACTTGATGCTTCAAAAGATAATTATGGAACTGATATAATATTAACCATTAAAGATGGTGAAGATTATGATAAGTTCTTAGATAGTTATGAAATTAAGAGTTTAGTTAAAAAATATAGTGATTATATTACTTATCCAATTAAGATGGAAATGACCCATGAGCATTTGAAAGAAAAAAAGAATGAGAAAGATAAAGATGAATATGAAACTGTAACTGAAGTAGAAACACTTAATTCTTTAGTTCCAATTTGGAAGAGAAATAAAAATAAGATTACAGATGAAGAATATAATACTTTCTATTCTGATAAATTTTTTGATTATGAGCCACCTCTTGCAAAAATACACACTTCGGCTGAAGGTTTAGTAAGTTATAATTCTTTAATTTATATTCCTTCACATGCTCCATATGATTTTTATACAAAAGAGTATGAAAAAGGTCTTCAACTTTATAGTAATGGAGTACTTATAATGGAAAAATGTGCTGATTTACTTCCTGATTATTTTAGTTTTGTGAAAGGTGTTGTTGATTCTCCAGATTTAACTCTTAATATTTCTAGAGAAACTTTACAACAAAATAGAATTTTGAAAACTATTGAAAATTCTATAGAAGGTAAAATAAAAAAGGAATTAGAGGATTTAAGGGATAATAAAAGAGAAGAATATGAAAAGTTCTTTAAAGCTTTTGGTATTCAAATTAAATATGGTGTTTATAACAACTATGGCATGGATAAAGATAAATTAAAAGACTTAATGTTATTTACTTCATCTGTAGATAAAAAAATGGTTACTTTAAAAGAATATAAAGATCGTATTAAAGATGGTCAAAAAGCTATTTATTTTGCTTGTGGTGAGACTGTGGATAAAATTGATAAGATGCCAAAAGTTGAAGCCTTAAAAGATAAATTTGAAGTATTGTATTGCACCGAATATGTTGATGAATTTGCACTTAAAATTTTAGGTAAATATGATGATTTAGATATTGTTAACATTGCTAGTGATGAAGTGGATATTGATACCGAAGAAGAAAAAGAAAATCTAAAAAAAGATAATGAAGCTGCTAAAGATATGTTTAGTCTTATGAAAGAAGCTATTCCAGAGGTTAAAGAAATAAGATTTACTAATAAACTTAAAAATCATCCAGTAGCTTTAGCTAGTGAAGGTGCAATAACTATTGAAATGGAAAAAGCATTGAATGCTATTCCTAATAATGATAATATTAAAGCCACTAAGGTTTTGGAAATAAATGAATCACATGATATTGCTAAAAAAATTAAGAATTTATATGAAAATGATAAAGATGCTTTAAAAAATTATGCTAAAGTCTTATATGCTTTTGCTAGATTGATAGAAGGTTTAAGTATTGATGATCCAACTGAAATTAGTAATTTAATTTGTGAATATTTAAGTAAATAAAATTTAAAGTTAGTTACATTTTGTAACTAATTTTTTTATTGTGTGATATAATTAGTCTTATATATAATTAATAGGTGATATAAGTGGAAAGATTTAATGTTGCAAAAAAAGTAGGCGTAGTAGGCATTTTATGCAATGCTTTTTTATTTTTACTTAAAATAGTTTTTGCGGTTTTAAGTAAAAGTCAGTCTATGCTTGCAGATGCTTTTAATAGTGCTGGTGATGTTTTTTCATCGTTAATGACTTGGATAGGAAATAAAATTTCTAGTGTACCAAATGATGAAGATCATAATTTTGGTCACGGAAAAGCTGAATATTTATTTTCGATGTTTATAAGTATATCGATGTTGTTGATAGCCTGTAAATTATTAGTTGATTCGTTTAAGTCAATTATATTTAGGAATCAATTAAACTTTTCTTGGTGGTTAATAATTGTTTGTATAATAACTATTATAGTTAAATTATGCTTATTTTTTTATACTTATAAAATCTATAAAAAGAGTCAAAATTTATTAGTTAAGGCTAATATGGAAGATCATAGAAATGACTGTGTTATAACATTTTTTACAACAATTTCTATTATTTTAACTAAATTTGGTATTTATTGGTTTGATGGTTTGGTAGGTATTTTTATATCTATTTGGATATTTATAGTGGGTTTAAAACTTTTTATTGATTGTTATAATGTTTTAATGGATAGTTCAATAGATGAAGAAACTAAAAATTTAATATTATCATTAATAAAAAATTATCCGGAAATAAAAAGAATAGGGGCTTTTTACTCAATACCTATTGGGTGTAAATATGTGGTTGTTTTGACTATATTTATTGATGGCAAAATGTCTACGGTTAAAAGTCATAAAATCTCAGATAAAGTGGAAAAGGATATATTATCTAAAGTTTTAAGTGTAGAACGTGTTATTGTTCATGTTGAACCTTTTTTTAAGAAGAGCAAGAATTGATAAGTTTATTTAATGTGTTATAATATCTTTGGTGATTTTATGAATAAATATGCCTTAATTACTGGTGGCACTAGAGGTCTTGGAAAAGAATGTGTAAAATTATTTGCTAAAAATGGATATAATGTTATTTTTTGTTATAAAAAAGAAAATGATTTGGCAAACTTGCTAGTTAAAGATATTGAAAACAATTTTAAAGTAAAATGTTATGCATTTAAGTGCGATGTGGCTTTGGAAGAAGATGTAGAAAAATTTTATAATGCGGTTTTAAATATTACTGATAATATTGATGTATTAGTAAATAATGCTGGGATTTCTTCTGATAAACCTATTTATGAAAAAAGTGTTTCTGAATTTAAAAATGTAATTAATACTAATTTAGTTGGTACTTATACTATAGTTAAATATTTTAAATGCTTAATGAAAAAGGGGGCAATTGTTAATATTGCAAGTAATGATGGGTTAAATACTTGTTATAAAGATGAAATGGATTATGCTGCAAGTAAAGCGGGGGTTATTTCACTTACTAAAACGATGGCCAAAGAATTTGCTCCTAGTATTAGGGTTAATGCCGTAGCACCAGGTTGGATGGATACGGATATGAGTAAAAAAGATATGATTGATCAGGATATTGAGTTGGAAAAAGAATTAATTTTATTAAAAAGATTTGCTGAGCCAATTGAAGTTGCTAATGTTGTATATTTTTTATGTAGCGATTTAGCAAGTTATGTTAATGGTACGGTAATAACTGTGGATGGAGGATACTAAAATGAGTTTAAATATTAATAAAAAATATTTTGAAATGGCTAATGAAGCCGAAAAAAAGTTAGATGTCGTTTTTAAAAATGTTGATAATACTTGCATGAGAAATAGTTTGAAAGTTTTAAATGCTTTTATTAAAAATGGAGTTAGTGAATATCACTTTAATAGTACAACTGGATACGGCTATAACGATATAGGAAGAGATGTTATTGAAAATATTTATTCTGATATATTTAAATCTGAAGATGCTTTAGTAAGAAGTCAGTTTATTTCGGGCACTCATGCTCTTTCAACATGCCTTTTTGGACTTTTAAGACCTGGTGATACTATGATTAGTATTACAGGAAAACCATATGATACACTAGATCAAGTAATAGGTATTGTTGATAATCCTAGTTCTTTGGCTTCATTTAATGTTAAATATGAACAAATAGATTTAATTGATAATGAGTTTGACTACGATAAAATTAAAGAAAGATTAGCCAAAAAAGATGTTAAATTAGTAGAAATTCAAAGAAGTATTGGCTACTCTACTAGAAAGAGTATTACAATTGAAAAGTTGGAAAAAGTGATAAATACAATTAGAAAAGTTAATGATGAAGTAATTATTATGATTGATAATTGTTATTGCGAATTTGTTGATAAAAAAGAACCAATTGAAGTTGGAGCAGATGTTGTAGTAGGTTCATTGATAAAAAATTTAGGTGGTGGAATTGCACCGAATGGTGCTTATATAGTTGGAAAACAAAAATATATTAATCTTTGTGCTGAAAGACTTACGGTGGCAGGTGAGGGTAAAGAAGTTGGCCCTACACTAGGTATTAATAAAATGCTTTTACAAGGTTTATTTTTGGCTCCAAAAGTTGTAGCATCTAGTTTAAAAACTGCTATTTTGGCTTCTTATTTATTAGAACAGTTAGGTTATGAAACTAGCCCAAGATATGATGAAGCACGTGCTGATATAGTTCAAACAATTACTTTCTTTAATGATAAAGATTTAATTAAATATGTCCAAGGAATTCAAGCTGCCAGCCCTGTTGACTCTAATAGTGTTCCTATTCCTGATGATATGCCAGGATATTTGGATAAAGTAATTATGGCTGCTGGGGCATTTACTCAAGGTTCTTCAATTGAACTTTCTTGTGATGGTCCTTTGAGAGCCCCATATATTGCATATCAACAAGGTGGATTAACTTACGAATATGGAAAACTTGGTGTGTTAAATGCAATTAGTAATTTAGAAAATGATTGATATTGCAAATAATTTTGTTGTATAATTTTATTGAGGTGAATATTATGGATAATAATCTTAATGGAACGGTAGCTCTTTTATTTGGTGGTGTTACTGCAATGGCAATTACTATAGTTTTATTCATTGCTGTTATTGCACTTGCTTTTTATGTTATATATGTAATTGGGTTATGGAAATTATTTAAAAAAGCTGGTGAAGAAGGTTGGAAAGCAATAATTCCTTTTTATAATACTTATACTTTGATTACAATAGTAGGTTTAAACTGGTGGTGGTTTTTAATTGATGTTCTTCCAGCATTAATGGTATTAATTCCTGGGTTTGCAGCATTTTCTAGCTTAGCTTGGATAGCTCAAATGTTAGTTAAAATTTGTATTGCTAGTAATTTGTCTTTAAAAATGAATCAATCCACGGGAATTACAGTTTTATTAGTAATATTTCCAGGAATTATGTATCCAGTTTTAGGACTTGGTTCTTCAACTTGGGATAGTTCAATTAAGACTCCACAAAATGGTGTTTTTGGTGGAGACCCATTATAAAAAAAGACTTTTAAAGTCTTTTTTTATTTGGTATAATTTATTTGTAATCACTAATAAGGAGTATAGTTATGCGTAGTTCTAAACAAAGAAGTTTGATATTGTCTATAGTTAATTCAAGTAATAGACATTTAACTGCTGAACAAATTTATGAACAATGTCAAAAAAGTATACCAAATATAAGCTTAGGTACTGTTTATCGTGATATTAATCAATTAGTTTTAAATGGAGAAATTAATAAAATTGATTATAAAGATGGTAAATATAGGTATGATAGTTTGCTTATTAAACACCATTATTTTAAGTGCTTAAAATGTGGAAAAGTGGAAGATGTTTATCAAGATTTTGAGCTTCCTGCAGATATTATTTTGGGTAGTAAAGTTTTGGATTATGATATATATTTTAGGGGATTATGTAATGAATGTAATAAGGAGGAATAAAATATGGAATTAAAAGGAAGTAAAACAGAAAAAAACTTAATGGCAGCTTTTGCTGGGGAATCTCAAGCAAGAAATAAATATACTTATTATGCAAGTAAAGCTAAAAAAGATGGATATGAACAAATAGCTGCTATTTTTGAGGAAACAGCTAATAATGAAAAAGAGCATGCTAAAATGTGGTTTAAACAACTTCATGGCGGTAGTATTCCTGATACATTAACAAATTTAAAAGATGCAGCTAATGGAGAAAACTATGAATGGACAGATATGTATCAAGAATTTGCTGAAACAGCTTTAGAAGAAGGGTTTGAAGAAATAGCTCGTTTATTTAAAGGTGTTGCAGAAATTGAAAAGCATCACGAAGAAAGATATTTAAAATTAGTTGAAAATATCGAAAATAATTTGGTATTTGAACGTGGTGAAGAGAAAGTTTGGATTTGTCGAAATTGTGGACATGTTTATGTAGGGGAAAAAGCTTTAGATGTATGTCCTATCTGTAATCATCCACAAAGTTATATGGAATTAAAAAGTGAAAACTACTAATATAAAAACGATGTAAATTAATACATCGTTTTATTGTGGTCTATTGTTACCCAATCTAGTTCTTTTGTTTTAATAGCTTTTATAAAACATATTAAATATGAAAGTAAGAATATAGGGTTAAAAAATAAAGTTTTTAATATATTTTTACCAGACATATTTAATTTTTCCATGTCATGAACAATAACTATATAAGTGATAATAAATAAAATTAAATATAAAAATAATAAGCATAAAACAAAATAAATTAAATATCTTATGAATAGTGTATCTTTTAAAATCAAATGAATAATGAAGCCAATTATAGAGGTTAATAAATGAATTGTTATACCTCCCAAAATTAAAAGGTAAGGTATAATACCAAATTTTCTTTCATAATCATTTTTAATGTTTTTTAATTTTCCTTTTCTACAATCTAAAAATCCTTTTACCCATCTGGTTCTTTGGATTATGGAAAGCTTCATTGTTGTTGGTTGTTCATCATAAAATTCAGCATTTTTGTTGTAATAAGTACTTATATTATTTTCACTGCAGTAGATAGATAACTCGTAGTCTTCTGTTAGAGAATGAAAAGGAAAGCCTTTCCATTTTTTTATTAAAGAACTATCTATATAATAACCGGTTCCCATGATTATATTGCTATGGTTAGTCTTGTTTTTTAATTCATTAAATAAAGAATTTATCATAGTAAAAGTTAAACCGGAACATGTTGCGTATACATTGTCATTATTTTTTATATTTCGATATCCAGAAGCGATTAAATATCCTTTTTCATAAGTTTTTAACATTTCTTTGATAAAATTTTCTTTTACGACGTTATCTGCATCAAATATAAAATATAAATCATATTTTTTCTTTTGCTCTAGTAAGTATTTAAAGCATTCATCAAGGGCATAGCCTTTTCTTTTTCTTTCAGGTGTTATATTTTTTCTTATATATGTATTAGCACCATATTTGTTAGCAATTTTAACGGTTTTATCTGTTGCTTTTTCCACAATTATATAAATATCTTTGGTATCCATTTGAACTTGTAAGCTTTTTAATAATTCTTCAATTACACTTGATTCATTTCTGGCAGGAATAACAACTCCAAATTTTAAGTCTTTTTTCTTTTTTAATTTCCATTTTTTATTGTTAAGGTTTTTAATAAAACTTATTATAATTACTAAGCATCCACTTAATATTAAACATGTAGATAAAATATATAATATGCGCATATATCCTCCTTATTTATCTGTTGGTACCATATTGTCATAATATTTATGTAAAAAATCATCAGTATAGTATTGATCGTAAAATTCTTCAATTTTAGTTCTAGGCGGAATGTTTTTACGTCTTTGTGATTGCCTTAATAAAGCTGTCCATGATATTAACATGTCAAATATTACTAAGGTAACTAAAATATTAGTAAATAATTTACCATATCTTACAGGTATTTTTTCAATAAAGTTTGATATTGAAGGATAAACATACCTTACAAAAATAATTCCTAATAAGCCCCAAAATAGCATATAGGGGATTGTAGTACGACCATTTATATTTAAAAATTTAGTACTATAATCCCAAGAAATAGTTCCTAATAATTTTTCTTGTAATAGTGATAATCCGTATTCTGTTGCTCCTCCTAGTAAGGACGCATATAAAAACGTTTTCCATTCTGGTCTTTTTTTTGTAACTAAAACTAAAGCCATAATAACGGCTCCAACACCATATATGATATTTAAAGAACCATATATTACGCCTCTATGAATTATCCACATTGGTTTTTCACCAATTAACCACATTCTTATATATCCATAAGAACTTTCATATATTGCTCCAAAAAAACTACCAATTAGGAAAATAAAAAATAATTTTTCAAATGATAATCCCTCAGCAAATTTTGATTTAAATTCAAATTCTTGTTTCATATAACTAACCACATTCACAAGTATTATAACATTTATCTTTTAAGTTGTAAAACTTCGTGGTATTATATGAAATATAAGGAGAATGTATGAACTATAACGATTATGATTTAATAATTACTAATCAAGCTACTAAGATAAATATTTTAAAAAATTATAGTTTGAATCAACAATTTTTAAAAGCTAAGATTGTTACATTAACGGAATTTAAAAATGAATTTTATGGCTCTGTAAAAAGAAGTGCTTATAAAAAAATAATTGAGTATTTGAATATTTCAATTAGTATAATTGATACGATTATAAAAAATGCTTATTTTGATAAGGAACTTTGGAAGTATTTGAAAACTAATGATTTAGTTGATTACAATCCAAGGTTTATGATTAAAATTAAAAAGATCTTGATAATAGATGTTTTTTTGGACAAACATATTTTAGATGATTTAAATAAATATGAAATTACTTTTTATAATGACTTTAAAGATAATGTTAATGACAAAATATATGAGTTTGATTTTTTAGACGATGAAATAAGTTTTGTTGCTTGTAGGATACTTGATTTATTGAAAGCGAATATTTCTGTAAACAATATAAAACTTGTAAATGTAAATGATGATATTATTACAAGCGTCAAAAGAATTTTTGAACTTTATGGTTTGAATATAGCCTCTAAAGATAAAAATTCAATTTTTAATACAAGAAGCGTTCAAAAATTTGTTAATAATTTTTTAGATGTAGATATTAATTTAAATCTTAATAATATTCATAATATTGAAATTAAAAATAAAGTTATTGAAGTTATTAATGATTTTGAATTATCTAATGAAAGTGAACTTGATTTACAAGTTTTAAAATATGCTTTAAAAAAATGCTATTTTAAAAATATTAATTATAAAAAAGAAATTCAACTTATTGAAATTGAAGATATAATAAATAATGATGATTATTATTTTGTTTTAGGAGTAAATGAAGGAGTTTTACCTAAAGTAGTAAAAGACGATGATTATTTAGATGATTTACAAAAACTAAAACTTGGTATTAATACTTCTTTACAGATTAATAAATATAATAGTGATTTAGTTTATAATAAACTTATTTATACTAAAAATCTAGTTGCTTCTTATCATTTAAAATCTTATTTTAATGAGTATATGCCTAGTCATATTATTGGACTTGCTAATTTAAAAGTGATTAAAAATCCTGAAATTTTAAATACTTATTCTTTTTCTAAAAATGTATTAGATTATGGAATTATGATGGATAAATTATTAAAATATAATGATAGAGATAAAAATCTTAACTCTTATTATTCAACTTATAAAACGTTAGATTATAATGGTTATAATAATGATTTTACTGGACTTAATTCCGATAAATTAAAGGATTATTTGCATAATAAATTGTTGCTTTCTTATTCTAGTTTGGATAATTATTTTCATTGTGGTTTTAAATATTATATTAAAAATATTTTGAAACTTGAACCTTATGAAGAAACGTTTGCAATTATGATTGGTAATTTATTTCATTTGTGTTTATCAAAAATGTATGATGAAACTTTTGATTTTGAAAGTGAATATACAAATTTTTTGAGTTTTAAAAATTTATCTAATGAAGATAAATATTTTTCCACTAAATTAAAAAAAGATTTAAAGTTTGTTATCGATGTTATAAAAGAACAGGAAAGCCATAGTAAACTTTGCCAAACGATGACTGAGAAAAAGATATTCGTAGATTTATCTAACGATGTTAAAGTGACATTCATGGGTGTTATTGATAAAATTAAATATAAAGATGATGAATATGGCAGGACCTTGGCTATTATTGATTATAAAACTGGCAATTTAGAAACTTGCTTAGATAATATTAATTATGGGTTTCATTTACAATTACCTGTTTATATTTATTTGTCAAAAAAAGAGTTTAAAAGTGTAAATATTGTAGGTTTTTATTTACAAAGAATTTTGAATCAACCTTCAGTAGATGAAGATCAAAGTGATTATGTAAAAAAATTAAAACTTGATGGATTTACAATTAATGAAGAACAAATGGTTTCTTTGTTTGATGATACTTATTTGAATAGTCAAGTTATAAAGTCACTTAGAATGTCCTCGAATGGATGGTATAAAAGTGCTAAAGTATTAAGTGAAAATGATATTAACCATATTTCTTTACTTACAGATAAATTAATTAATGATGCATCTTTGAATATTTTAAATTCTAAATTTGATATAAATCCTAAAAGGATTGATAATGATTTAATCGGGTGTCAGTATTGTAAGTTTAGTGATATATGTTATATGAAAGAAGAGAATGTAGTAAACTTAAAAAATACAAAATTAGAAGATATTTTAGGTGGTGATAATAATGCCTAATTGGACAAAAGAACAAAAACAAGCAATTGATTTAGAAGGCTCTAATATATTAGTTAGTGCTGGTGCAGGATCTGGTAAGACTGCAGTTTTATCTGAAAGAGTTTTAAGAAAAGTTAAAGATGGTGTTTCAGTTGATGATATTTTAGTTTTAACTTTTACTAATGCTGCTGCCAAAGAAATGAAAGAGAGAATTAGAAATAATATTCAAAAAGCTGGAATTGCTGAACAATTAGAAAAAATTGATTCTGCTTATATAACTACTTTTGACTCTTTTGCCTTGTCTGTAGTAAAAAAATATCATTACTTGATTGATGTTTCTAGTGATATAGCAATAACTGATGCTTCGGTATTAACTTTAAAAAAGAAAAAAATTTTAGATAATGTTTTTGAAGATTTCTTTTTTCAAAACGATGAAAATTTTTTGAGGCTTATAGATTCATATTCTTTAAAAGATACAAATGAAATAAAAAATTTTATTATGGAGGCTCAAAGTAAGTTAGATCTTTTATATAAGCGTGATAATTACTTAAATAATTATGATTCTTTATTTTTTAGTGAAAGTTATGTGGATAACCTATATCAACAATTTTTAACTTTGTTAAAAAATAAGCTTGAGAATATCAAAAATTATTTAGAAGAGTTAACCTTTTTAGATGCTGGTGATTATTATAATTCTTTAATCTTTGTTTTTAATCCGGTATTTATGGCTAACAATTATACGGAAATAAAAAATAATATTGGCTTTGATTTCCCTAGAATACCTAAAAATAGTAGCGATGAGGTAAAATTAGTTAGAGATAAAATTAAAAATGAGTTAGAAGCAATAAAAAAACTATGTAGATATGAAAGTGATCAAAACATAAAAAGTAGCATTTTAAAAACTAGGGATAATGTTTTAGCTATAATTATGGTTATAAAAGAATTTAATACTCGTCTAGATAAAATAAAAAAAGCTGAAAACTTATACGAGTTTACTGATATAGCAAAATTAGCTATTAAAATTGTTGAAGAACATGAATTAGCACGTAATTATTATAAAAATAAATTTAATGAAATCTTAATTGATGAATATCAAGATACTTCTGATTTGCAAGATTTATTTATAAAGCAAATCGAAAACAATAACGTTTATATGGTTGGAGATATTAAACAATCAATTTATAGATTTAGAAATGCTAATCCAAAGTTATTTATAGAAAAATATGAATGTTATTCTAAAAATAATGGAGGTCAAAAAATTGATTTAAATAAAAACTTTAGATCAAGAGAAGAAGTTATAAACAATATTAATTTAATTTTTGACTTTATAATGGATCAAAATTTAGGTGGAGCTGATTATAGAAATACTTCTAGATTAGTATTTGGTAATAATGTTTATAATGATGAGGGTAAGATAAGTGATAATTCTAATTTAGAAATATTAAATTATGAGTATGATAAAAGCCTCGGATTTTACCAAAATGAAGTAGAGATATTTGCAGTGGCTCAAGATATTAAAAATAAAATTGATAATAAATATAAGGTTTATGATAGAAAACTAAATACTACTAGAGCTTGTAATTATAGTGATTTTGCTATAATAATGGATCGTTCAACAGACTTTGATTTATTTAAAAAAATATTTGAATATTTAAATTTACCATTAACTATTTTAAAAGAGGAGTCTATTTCTTCATCTGTTGATATAAAGATAATAAAAAATATTGTTAAAATGCTTATTAAAATTGCCAATAAAAAATTTGATATAGACTTTTGGTATACATATTTTTCAATCGCTAGAAGTTATTTATTTAATATAGAAGATGAGAAAATATTTGATGATTATGTAAATAAAAATTATCAGGATAGTCCTATATATAAAACGTGCTTGTTAGTAACAAAAGATGCGTATAACGATTCAATTTATAGTATATTAAATAATATAATTAAGCATTTTAAATTTTATGAAAAAATGATTCGAGTTGGTGATGTAAATTCACATATTGCTTTACTTGATTATTTACTTGATTTAACGAAATCTTTACAGGATAATTATGGTATAGAAGAGTATTACGAGTATTTAGACAATATAACTGGTGGAAATATTGACATTAAGTTTAATGTTCAAACTGCTTCATTAGAGGGTATTAAAATAATGACTATTCATAAATCTAAAGGTTTGGAATATCCAATATGTTATTTCTGTGGTCTTTATAAACCATTTAATATTAGAGAATTAAACAATAAATTTATATATGACAATAAATATGGTTTTATAATTCCTTGTTTAAATGATGGGCTTAAATCGACAATTTTAAAAGATTTATTAAAAGAGAATTATATTAAAGAAGAAATTTCAGAAAAGATTAGACTTTTTTATGTTGCTTTAACTAGAGCAAGAGAAAAAATGATTTTTGTTGCTGATTTAAAAGAAAAACAAACTTTAAATAGTGATTTGGTTATTAAAGATGATTATAGACTAGCTACAAGATCATTTTTAGATTTTTTATCTTTAATTTATAAAAGTTTAAAACCATATTTAATTAATATTGATGTAAATAAACTGGCGTTAACAAAAGATTACAATTTATCTTTACAAAAATTTACAAACGACTTTGAAGATGGTAATTTTATAGAAACGTTGGATTTTAAAATGCCATTAGATATTTTAGATCAAACTAGGTTTTCTAAGTCGATGAATAAATTAAAAACTTTAGAAGATAAAAAAAAATTACAACAAGGTTTAGATATACATAGTATTATGGAAAATATGAATTTGTTAAATCCAAATTATGATATAGTACCTTCAAATTATTTAGAATATGTTAAAGCCTTTATTGAATCATCAGTTTTAAAAGGAGTAATTAATTATTATCAAGAATATGAATTTATCTATGAAACTGATAATAATATTTATCATGGTATTATTGATTTATTATTAGAATATGAAGATCATTTTTTAATAGTAGATTATAAACTAAAAAACACAATGGATGATGCTTATAAGGATCAATTAAAGGGATATAAAAATTATTTAAAAACTATTACGTGCAAAGACATAGATGTTGTTTTGTATTCATTTTTAGATAAAGAATTTACGAAGGTGAGTTTATAATATGTTAAAGAAAATTAATAAATTTATTTATTTAGACGATGTTGAGATTAATATATTAAAAAAATATAATATTAGTTATGAAAATGTTCAAAGTTATGATGAGATTTTGCTTTTAATCGATAGATGTGTTAATGAATTAGCTGATGATGATGAAGAGTTGGATGATTTAGATTATGTAGCAAATTTAATTGCTGAGAGAAAATATTATACACAAATAAAAAAATAGTGCTATAATATAACCTAATTTGGAGGGTTTATGGAAATTCCGGATGATCTAATTAGTCAGTTAAGAAATTTTGAAAATAATTTTGAAGGAAATTTTAAGTGCCATACTTTACTTTTAGAAAATGGACCTAAATTTTTTGAGCTGTTTAAAAAATATCCTGATGTAGTTTTAGAAAGTAGATTGTTCGAAGCTGATGTTGCTAAAAGAATATTTAGTAAAGAACAACTTAATAATATAAATTTGTACTTGGGAAATAATTTGCCAATGGCATTAAAAGAGTTATCAGTTTTAAAAAACAAAAGGATTAGTACTTCTAAATTAGAATATTTGTGCAAAATAGGAACTTTATATTTAAATTTTCAAAATTCTAAAATGGAAAAAAATTTAGTATCACTTTATAAAAAAGTTTTAACTATAGATGAATCACAGAGAACTTATGAGGTTTATAATTTTATAATTAAATGTACGGCTAAAATTGTTTCTCAAGCTTTAAATATTGATTGTCCTATGTTTTATATTTCAAGATATAGATACAATACAAATGAACTTATGGACTGTACTAAGGGAAACTTTAATACCAAATTAAAAGTTGCTACTATAAATAAAGATTTAGTTAGCGATAATGCTTGTGCTGCTCAATGTGATTATTTTCCTGTTTCTAAGTTAAGTCAAATAATTCACGTTGTTGCTCATGAGGTTAAACATGCTGAACAAACTAGTGATTTCAATAATAAAAAGTTTAATAATAATACATACAATATAACTCTTAGATGCTTGTTTGATAGATATTTGTCAACTGAAGGTTATAGTGAGTATAAGAAAAATTATTTTTATACTGAAATGGAAGTAAATGCAGAAATTTTTGGATGGTTGTTTGCAGAAAAAATAGCTAGTGAGTTTTGTAAAAATGATGTTGATGCATATATGTGTTCTTTAAATCATACTTACTCCAAATATAAAAAATCTTTAGATCTTAGACGTGATAGTCAAAATAATTATTATCAAGCATATAAGTATAACATTGATAATCTAGAATCTATTTTAAAAGAAAATCCAACAGAGTTAAAAAAATACTCTTTATTAAATATTTTCTTTAAAAAAGATGGTAATTTAAGAAGTATTGTTTCTTTGTTGAATTTTTATAAAGAATTGAAATGTGTTGTTCCAGATGTTAAATTAAGTAATCTCATAAATTCTTATTCTAATTATCATTTTCAAAATATGCCATTAGATTATATATCAAAATTAGATGAGTATAACCAAAAACTTGTAATGTCTAAACTTTTAGATGTTATTATATTTACTTTAAATAATTTAAAAGCATCTTTTTCTTCCTTTTTAGAAAATCAAATATATAGTATGGAATTTATTAATAATGATCGGATTTATGATTTATTAAAACTTTTTGAACTTTTAACTTATAATCAGAATGTTTACCATCAATTATGTCAGTTTGATAAAAATGCATGTAAAAAAATGTTGGCAATTGAAACTTGTCTTAAAGACATTAAAAAAGAATTTGAAATAAATAATAGAATTCAAAATTCTGATATATCTACTAACTTATATAGATTATGTAGAGTAAAAATTTTAAAATAAAAATCTCTAGTTTTAATTAGAGATTTTATTTTTATTCCATTATTCTTTTTCGTACTATTGAGTCTTTATTAAAGTGATTTAATGTGTGAGCATATATTACATTTTCTTCAAAACTAGCTTCCTTTATTTTAATTAATAATTTATCTCCGATCTTGTAATAAGAACCATTATTTATACTTTTTAGTACTGGAAGTTCGTTATCAGAAATATAATTAATATCATCGTCTAAATCTTCATCGTAACGGATAATAAAATTAATTAGTTCTTTGGATTTTGCAACTAAATAAGTAGGATGAATTTGTTCTATGAATACTTCAATATTTTGACCTATATGTTGTTTGGCATATTCAACATTTCTAAGCTTATCTCCTTCATATTCTGCTAAATCGGCTAATCTTTCTTTTTGAGAAGCTCTTTTGGCAACATTTTCTAAGAATTCTTCTAATTTTTTTAAATCTTCATCTTCTAATGATTGAGTCTTATATATATTATCTATGTATTGATTTATAAAATCAGTAATTCTTCTTATGGGAGAAGTGCTATGAGTGTAGTATTCCAAAGCCAATCCGTAATGCCCAACATTGGTCGTTCCGTAGTAGGCTTTTTTTAATTTTTGAAGAAGTAGTTTAGATAAAACAAAGAATTCTTCTTTATCTTTTAATGAGATAAGTACCTTTTGAATCATTTTGTTTGATGTTAGGTTATGTAAGTTTTGAAAATGATATCCTAAAAACTTTAACTCGTTTATGGCATTGCTTAAAGCATCATCGTCTATAATCTCATGATTACGATAGATATAAGGAAGATATCTATTCATAGCATTTAATTCATTACTTTTTAACATAAAGTTTTCTATTATGTTTTCAGATTCAAGTCTTGATGGAGCACTAATTTTTTCAGTTTGATTTTGTTCATTAATTTGAAATTGAGCTTCAGAGGTGTCTAGTGCTAAAAATCCACGTTTATTTTTAATATTGCTTAAGATACTAGATAATTCTTGCATTAATTTCAAATCTTTTTCAAAAGCTTTGTAATCTTCTGGTGTATTACCATTTATTACTTCATTTACATCCTCATAGTTCATTTTCTTTTTGGAATGTATTACACCATCAACTATTTTATAATCTATAACATTTCCTTGATTATCAAATCTTATTATTGTGCTTTTTGTAAGTCTATCCACATTGGGATTTAAAGAACATATTCCATTTGATATTTTATGAGGAAACATAGGTATAACATATTTTGGAAAATAAACTGATGTAGATCTTCTTATTGCTTCATTAAATAGGGGAGTATTAGGTTTTATATAATAAGCTACATCTGCTATATGAACTCCTAATAAATATCCAGTTTCATCTTTTTTTATTGATACAGCGTCATCCATGTCTTTGCATGTTTTGCCATCAATTGTAAATGTTGTCCAATCACGAAAATCAACTCTGTTTTCTAAATCAGATTCAGTAACTTCATCAGGTATACTTTCAAGCTGTTTTAAAGCTTCTTCTGGAAAATCAAATTCAAAGCCCATATTGTACGCTATAATTTTATAATCTATATCTGGATCATCTTTATGCCCTACAACTTTTACAAATTCTCCAATATATTTATCTTCGAATTTTTCTTCAGAAACATTTAATAATACAAGTTGTCCCTCTGTTAATTTTTTCATATTTTTAGAACCTATGTCTATGTTGCAAAATTGTTTGCCTATTGGTTTTAATTTTTTGATATTATCTTTTGTAATAACTTCACAAACCATTTGAGGAAAATTTCGCTTTAACACTTTTTTGAAAGTATATTTATTATCTTCTTTTGCAATAACTACATCATCAAATGCTTGGACTCTAAAAGCATCTTCATTATTTAAAAATATTATATTGTTATTATCTACTACATATTTTTTACCAGTTTTAGTTTGACAAATTTGAGTAATAAAAAAATTAGAAGGGAATTCAATATACCTACCATTATTTTCATATATGATTCCTTCTAATTGTAATTGCTTTAAAACCTCATAAAGATTTTCAATCTCAAACTCCATTTTTTGGCCTAGATATTTTTTGATTTTGCTTAAACTTATTTCTTTTCCTTTTTCATTTTCAAAATATTCAATTAAAACTCTTTTCATGATTTTTACCCTCTAACTATTTTATATCATTTATAATGACTTTTGTCTAGTCAAAATAAGCACTTTTTAATATATTACTATAGGTGATAAAATGTTATCTTTTTTTATGAATATAGATGTTGTTTGGCAAGCTTTTTTTGCAGGATTATTAACATTTTTTATTACAGCTTTAGGATCCATGTTAGTATTTGTTTTTAAAAAAGTAAATAATTTAGTTTTAAATATTATGATGGGAGTTTCTGCTGGTGTAATGATTTCCGCATCAATTTGGTCACTTCTTTTACCCTCAATTGAACAAGCTAATTCGGTTTTATTGGTAGTTTTATCTTTTCTTGGTGGTATTTTTATTTTGTTTTTAGGAGATATAACATTTGATAAACTATTATCTAAAAAAGGGACAATTAATAAAGAGGCGTTACAACGTAATACACTTTTAATGTTTTCTATAACCTTGCATAATATTCCTGAGGGTTTAGCTATAGGCGTTGCATTTGGCTCAGTAGCGTTTAATAACGATATTTTGGGAGCTTTGGCTTTAGCAATAGGAATTGGAATTCAAAATTTTCCCGAAGGTTGTGCAGTTAGCTTGCCACTTAAAAGAAGTGGATTAAGTAATTTTAAATCATTTTTGTATGGAGCTTTATCTGCTATAGTGGAACCAATATCAGCTCTTTTTGGGGCAATTTTAGTTTTAAAAATTAACAATATTATGCCAATATTTTTAGCTTGTGCTGCTGGTGCTATGCTTTATGTTGCTATAAAAGAATTAATTCCAGAATCTCAATCTGAAGGTCATAATAGTTTAATTACAGTCTTTACTTTGGTAGGTTTTATTTTAATGATGCTTTTAGATTTACTTTAAATCCTTTATTTCATTGACTAAATATACCATTTTTAGTAAAATATGACTGGGTGTTTTTTATGTTAAATATTAAAAATTTAACCGCTTATGTTGGCGATAAAAAAATTTTAGATAATATAAATTTAAATATAAATGATGGTGAAATACACGCTATAATGGGACCAAATGGTACTGGCAAAAGTACAATTTGTAAAGTACTTATGGGAGACTTAGAGTATAAGATAGTTTCTGGAACAATAACTTATAATGGTAATGTTATAAATGATTATGATTCTAGTAAGAGATCTTTAGATGGTATTTTTCTTTTAAATCAAATGCCCATTTCAGTTGAGGGTGTTACAAATGCAGAAATGCTAAGGGTGGCTTTAAAGGCTAAAACTGGTAAACAAATTAATATATTTGAATTTAATAAAGAATTGGAAACTATTTGTGAAAAATTACATTTGCCAAAAAGTTTTATTCATAGAGAAATAAATGTAGGTATGAGTGGTGGAGAAAGAAAGAAAAATGAACTTTTACATATGTGGGTTTTAAAACCATCACTATTAATCTTAGATGAATTAGATTCAGGTTTAGATGTAGATGCTTTAAAAATATGTAGTGAATCAATTAAAGAATATTATGAAAAATACAAACCAAGTATTTTAATTATTACCCATCATACTGAGGTTTTAGAATATATTAAACCTGATTTTGTACATGTTTTAAAAAATGGAAGTATTGTTAAAACTGGCAATTATGATCTTGCAAAAAATATTGAAAAATACGGTTTTAATAATGCAAATGAATTAAGCGAGAATTAAGAAAATGAATAAAATAGTTATAGATAACAAAGAAAATGTTATTGATTCTTATATTGGTTGTGTTAATGTAAGTGAAGTTTGTAATAAATTATCTGTTAGTGGAACTTGTAAATTATATTTTTTAGATAATATTAAAGATCTAACAATAGATGTTTTAGATAATGCAAATTTAGAAATGTATATGTATAGTGATAATAAGAATTTTGATAGTATTGTTGTAATTAATCAGTTTTCTAATACTAATTTAAGATTATATGATGCCTTTAAATCAGCAAGTGATGTAAAAGAATCTATAGTAACTAATATACTTGGAAGTAATAATAAGACAAATATCGATATAAGAATTGTTCAAATAGATGGTCATAGTGAAGTTTTAGAACAAATTAATGCTAAAGAAAATACAAATAATAATGAAGCAGTTGAATTATTAAAAGGATTAGTCTGTGGTGGAGCAATTACGACTTTACCAAATATGGAGATTGGTACAAATAATATAGTGGCTAACCATTTTGTTACAATATCTAGTTATGATAAAAATGAGCTTTTTTATTTGATGAGTAAAGGCATTGATTTGAATTTGGCTAAAGAATTAATTAAGTCTGGATACTTATTTAATAAAGTAGATGAAAAATTTAAGGAGGTTTTTTATGAATAGAGAAGACTTTCCAATGTTAATGCAAGATATTATTTATTTAGATAATGGAGCTACTAGTTTAAAGCCCTCAGTAGTTATTGAAAAAATGAATGATTATTATAAAAATTATAGTGCAAATGCGCATAGAGGAGATTATGATATATCCTATAAAGTTGATACTGAGTATGAAGGTGCTAGAAATATTATTCAAAAATTTATTAATGCTAAAAGTAGAGAAGAAGTAATTTTTACAAGTGGAACAACTGAATCTTTAAATGTTATTGCAACTGGTTTTTTTAAACCAATTTTAGAGCAAGGAGATGAAATTCTTATTAGCACGAGTGAACATGCATCTAATGTGTTACCTTGGTTTAGGTTGGCTAATACGAATGGTTGTGTTATTAAATATGTTGAACTTGATCAAGATTATCATGTAACAATGGATAATATTAAAAAAGCAATAACTCCTAGAACTAAAATTATTAGTTTAGCTCAAATTACCAATGTTATTGGAGATATAAGGCCTATAAAACAGATAGTACAATTAGCTCACGAAAGTGATATATTTGTTGTTGTAGATGGTGCTCAAAGTTTACCTCATATAAAAGTTGATGTACAAGATTTAGATGTTGATTTTTTTGCAGCTTCGGCGCATAAAATGTGTGGACCAACTGGAGTAGGGCTTTTGTATGGTAAAAAAGAATTATTGGAAAATATTGATCCAGTAAATCTTGGTGGTGGTATGAATGAATCTTTTGATGATGAACATTCTGTTTACTTAAAACAACTTCCAACAAGATTAGAAGCTGGTACTCCAAATATTGCAGGAGTAATTGGTTTTGGTGCGGCTGCAAAATATTTAATGGATATTGGTATGGCAAAAATCGAAGCTAAAGAACAATACTTACGAAAGTATTTAGTTAATAAATTGATAAAAATACCTTATATTGATATTGTAAATTTAGAAGCAGAAAGTGGCATAGTTTCATTTAATGTTGATGGAGTTTTTTCACAAGATGTTGCTTATTATTTGAATAAATATAATATTTGTGTAAGAGCAGGTAATCATTGTGCAAAAATCTTAAAACATGCTACTCATGTTAATAATACGATAAGAGTTAGTTTATATTTTTATAATACAGAATCAGAAATTGATATTTTAGTGGATTTACTAAGTGATAAAGATAAAATAATAAAAGAGATGATATAAAATGGATCAAGAATTAAAAAGAGAAATAATATTAGAACATTATCAAAATCCTAGAGGAAAACAATCAGATTTTGATAATAATGCAGTACATGTTAATAGTAATAATGAATCGTGTATAGATAATATTGATTTATATGTAAGTTTTAAAGATGATAAGATCGATAATATTACTTTTAATGGAGAGGCTTGTGCTATTTCTACATCCTCTACATCAATTATGATATCGAATTTAATAGGATTAAGTGTTGATGAAGCATTAGATTATATTAATAACTTTGATAATATGATTAATGAAAAAGCATATAATAAAGATATTTTAAAAGAAGCTTTAGCTTATGATGAGATTTATAAACAAAAATCACGTAAGACTTGTGCTACATTACCTTACGTAGGAATTAAAAAAGCTATAGAAGAGTACTTGCAAAATAAAAAATAATTAGTATAATATAAGTAAATTGATGACGAAAGATTAGTAATTTGTAAAATATTATAAAGAGAGTTAGTGGTCGGTGAAAACTAATTAATGTTAACAAATGAATCTACTTTCTGAAAGGATTTAATAAATCCCGGTTAAAACCGTTATTTAAATTAAGTTAAAAAATAGGATGGTACCGCATATTTGCTCCTTGCAAGTATGTGGTTTTTATTTAAGGTGATTTATGGATAATATATGGTTAAAATTAATTGATGAAAATGATGATAAAGTTTTTTGTGATTTATTAATAGAGCTTGCAAGCTATGATGATGTTTTTGCTCGTCCTGTACCAAAAGATTTTACTTATGAAGATTTCAATCATTTTTTAAAGGCAAGAGTCAAACTACATAGTGGAATTGATTTACCTAAAAATGTTTTACCTTGCAGTACATACTGGATAATGCATAAAGATAAACCTATTGGTTATGCTACTTTAAAACATGTTATTGATTTAAATAAACCTGGTGGACATCTTGGATGTTGTTTAAAAAAGGAATATCAAAATAAGGGAATAGGAAGTATAGTCTCGGAACAATTGAGTAAAATAGCCTATTATGAATTAGGAATAAAAAAATTAATTTATACTAGTAAACTTGAAAATGTTCAAAGTCAAAAATCATTAGAAAAAATTGGTGCAAGTTTTACCAATGAACATGATGGATATAAATTTTATGAAGTAAATTTAGAAAGAAAATATAGTGAAGGAAGGAAAAGATAAAAATGATAGATATTAAATTAATAAGAGAAAACCCTGAGTTAGTAAAGGAAAATATTAAGAAAAAATTTCAAAATGAAAAATTGCCTCTTGTAGATGAAGTAAAAAAATTGGACGAAGAATTTCGTGATTTACAAGTAGAAGGTGATACTTTAAAAGCTTCTAAAAATAAGTTAAGTAGTGAAATTGGAAAACTTGTGCGTGAAGGAAAGAAAGAAGAAGCTGAAAAAATTAAAGAAGAAATTGCTAAAGATAGTAAAAAAATTGAACAAATTGATGAAAGAATACCTGTTGTTCAAGAAGAAATTAAAAAAAGAATGATGGTAATTCCTAATATAATTGATGAAAGTGTTCCAATTGGTGAAGACGACTCTAAAAATGTAGAAAATAAAAAATATGGTGAACCTATTGTACCAGATTATGAAATACCATATCATGCTGATATATTAGAAAGTTTTAATGGTTTGGATAAGGATTCGTCCGGAAGAACAAGTGGAAATGGTTTTTATTATTTAATGGGTGATGCAGCTAGACTTTCAAGTGCTATGTTAGCCTATGCTAGAGATTATATGATAAATAAAGGATTTATATATTGTATTCCACCTTTTATGATTAGAAGTGACGTTGTAAATGGAGTTATGTCATTTAAGGAAATGGATGCTATGATGTATAAAATTGAAGGTGAAGATTTATATTTAATCGGAACTAGTGAACACTCTATGATTGGTAAATTTAAAGATCAAATAATAGATGAAAATAAGTTACCTATAACAATGACTAGTTATTCTCCTTGTTTTAGAAAAGAAGTAGGAGCTCATGGAATTGAAGAAAGAGGAATTTATAGAGTTCATCAATTTGAAAAACAAGAAATGATTGTTCTTTGTAAACCAGAAGAATCAATGGAATGGTATAATAAAATGTGGAATTACACTGTTGAAATATTTAGAAATATGGATATTCCGGTTAGAACTTTAGAATGTTGTAGTGGTGATTTAGCTGATTTAAAAGTTAAGTCTTGCGATGTTGAAGCTTGGAGTCCAAGACAGAAAAAATATTTTGAAGTTGGTTCTTGTTCAACTTTAGGAGACGCTCAGGCTCGTAGATTAAAAATTAGAACTAAAGGAGAAAATGGTACTTATTACGTTCATACCTTAAATAATACAGTACTTGCCTCAACAAGAGCTTTAATAGCACTTTTAGAAAATAATTATCAAAAAGATGGATCTATTAAAGTGCCTAAAGTCTTACAACCATATATGGGTGGTTTAGAAGTTATTAAACCTCAAAAATAATATAGCCTGTTTTGTAAAAACAGGCTTTTTTTTTTTTTTTTTTCTATGGTATCATGGTAATGATAGGATAAGTGATAGTGTAATGAATAGCAAAAGAATTGTTATAACTTCGGTATTAGTAGCAATATTAGTTGTGGGAATATTAACAGCAACCTATGCATATTTTCAAGCAAGGATAGGAACTGGATCAACAACAAATGCCACAGTAACTGCCAAAACAATCGATGGTTTAACCTTTAATCAAGGAACAAATTTATCAATAACTGCAACCCAAACAAATTTTGGAAGTGGAAAAGGAAACTTGTCATCAAGTACTTCACCAACAGTAACTTTAAAAGCAAGAAATGATGCAAGTGCAAGTTATAATTACAAAGCATGTTTAAATATCTCAGAAAATACATTTGTACATTCACAAGTTGATGAAACTGGCACAACTAATTTAACAAATAATTTATGCAAACCATTAACATCATCAGACTGGGTTTTAACTGGTGGAGCAAAGATTGAAGATGATAAAATTATTTTACCTAATCTTGATTCAGTGGCAACATTTAAAATAGATTGGAATAAAAGAGGGTCAAAACTTTATGTTACAGGTAATATTGATGGAACAAAATTTGTATTTAATACCGCATATATGGATGATAGTGGAACTAGATTAAGTGGTAATGGTTGTAATACTTTATCCAATGGAAAAGCTAAATGCTTGTATGGTAGTAGCACTCCATATAGTGATTATATATTAGCGTCAAAAACTATAACATTAAGTATTGTAAGAAAATCTACTTATGCACCAGATGAATACTCTGTAAAAAATATTATGTGTTCTGCTAGTGGGTTCGAAGAATATGATCAATATGGATCTGTAACTAATCCGGATTTAGAGCTTACAGTAACTAAAAATGGAACAACGGTATTAACAAAAGATATAACTCATGGAACTGGAGAGGTATGTGTCCCAACAACAAGTGGTGGAAATACTACAACTCACACAATTAGTGCTGCGGCTGGTGCAACAACTACAGATACATGGAATGCCACAGTTACATTTAAAAATTATAATAATAATCAAAATGTTAATTTGGATAAAACTTTTAATTCTACTTTTGTCTTTACAAGAACTTAAGAATTAATAGCCTGTTTTGAAAAAAACAGGCTTTTTTTTTTTTTTTTTATGGTATCATGAATATATAGTAGGATCAAAGGTGTGAAAAAACTTATGAAGAAAAAAAGAAAAGGTTCATGTTATTGTGGGTATTATAGAGAACTTTTGCCATGAAGTTGTATATCATAAACATAAATCTTTAGACTATAATGTAATGAAAAAACAAATTTTAAATATAATTATTAATGTATTATGTGTATAATACATTTTTTCTTTGCTTTTTTATTTACTTGTGATATTATTAATAATAAGAAAAGGTAGTGTGATATGTGTGAATAATTCAGATATGAATAACAATACAAATAATTCTCAAGGTGGTGTAGTTTTAGGCAATATTACAAATAGTACTTTAAATTCTCAACCAGAACCAATGCCTAATAATTTTACAAATAACGTTACACCTACAAATCCAGTTATGACTCCAAATACAGTGGTAGATAATCCAAGTTATATTGGTCAGCAAAATGTTTCTACGGTACAAAACGTTCAATCAGTAACTCCTCAATTAGAGCAACCTGTTGAAAATTTGACTTTTAATAGTAGTATACCTGATACATTGCCAAATACTAATGTTGTTCAAGAACCAGTAGTGAACAATAATGTTAATGCTAATCCAGTGGATATTGGAGTGGGATATACAACTAATGTTGGTCAGATAAATAATGAATCATATGCTGCTAATAGTGTTAATATGAATGATAGTTTTAATACTAATCAAACAGTTAATAGTGTAAATATGAATCAAGGTTTTGATGTTAATGCTAATTATAATACTAATAATACGATGGGAAATGTTCCTCCAGTAACACCAATTAATAATATGATGGGCTCAGAACCTATAAGTGGACAACCAGACAGTGGTATGAAAAAGAAAAAAGGTCATGGATTTTTAATATTTGTTTTAATAATTTTGGTTTTAGGCTTGTGTGCTGGAGCAGCTTGGTATTTCTTTTTAAAGGATAAATTTGTTAAACAAACTCCAAAAGAAGTTTATGTTAAAGTTTTAAATTCAATGAATACTGATGTAAGCTTATTAGATGATTTTAAAACAAGTTCTGGTAATATTTCTTTAAGCGTTAGCCCTAAAAATAGTGCTTTTAAAAAATTTGATTTAAATATTATAAGTACTATTGACAGAGATGCAAATTATTTACAGTATGGAATAGATGCTAGATATAATGGTGAAAGTGCTTTAGCTGGCGATGTTTTTTATACTAATAATAAGTTATATTTAAAAGCTGATAGTTTGTATTCTAATTTATTAGAAATTGATAGTAGTGATTTTGTTTTAGATTTTGATGATTTTGGTGCTTCAACTAATAATGGTAATACAAAAGTTATTATAGATTCTATAATAAGTGCAATAAAAGATTCCTTTAAAGATGAATATTTTACACAAACTGTTGAAGATAACGTTACAATTAATAAATTTACATTAACTAATGATAGTTATGTAACTTTTATGACTGATTTTTTAAATAATTTAAAAGCAAATAATGCTTATGTTAAAGAAATTGCCAATATTAATGATTCTTCAGAGGAGGAAGTTAGGAATAATTTAGATAATGAAATATCTAATTTAGAAGGAAAAAATATTGAAATATCTGTATATACTGGTTCAAGTAAATCTGTATCAAAAATAGTTATGGATTTAAAAGATGACAATGCTATAATAACAGTAGATAATATTATTGATAATGGCTTTAATTATAGCATTAGTGTTGGTGGTACTGCAATAAGTGGAAAAGTTGCAATAAATTTAAACGGACAAACACAAACTGTTAAAATTACTATTGATTCTAATGACTTAACAGTTACTCTTGATGCTTCATTTGAAAGTAATGTTACAGTTACTAAGGCAGAAATTAATGAAGAAAAAGTCACAAAGGTTTCTGAACTTACTGATTATGACAAAGGTATGATTCAAATTAACTTGATGAGTAACGAAGCTTTATTAAATTTAATTAATGATTTAGGTAGTGTTTCAAAACTTTTACCAATAAGCGATGATTTGTCTATAATGTAAAGGAATGGAAATTTTCATTCCTTTTTTTGTCGAATATAATTAATTGTCTTAAAATTAATTAAAAATAACTTCTACTTTTGTCGAAACTATTGAAATAGAATTAAATTTATTTAAAATGACTATTGAAAGCGATATTTAGAATAATTTTGTTTTTCATTCCAATTCATAATACCCAAATTTTACCTTAATCCACACAACTAAATACCGCTTTCAATATTTTTAATATTATGTTAGAATATTTAAGTCGATGAGGTGTAGTGTTATGAATAAACCAAATTATAATGATGCAAAAAGTAGAGTTAAAACTGAAATTGAATATGTAAATTTAAATGAAAATATAGATAAAAAATACCTTGGTAAAAATTTCTTTTTAAGAACTTACGGATGTCAAATGAATGTTCATGATTCAGAACAAATTAGAAATTATTTGCTAAACTTAGGATTTAATGAGGTAGATGAATTAGAAAATTCTGATATAGTTGTACTTAATACATGCGCTATAAGAGAAAACGCTAAAGAAAAATTATATGGTTTTTTAGGACGTGCTAAACATTTAAAGAAAACGAAAAAAGATTTAATTATTTGTATATGTGGATGTTTAATGCAAGAACCAAATGAAATTGAGGAAGTAGAAAAAAATCATCCTTATGTTGATATAGTTTTAGGTACTCATAATTTACATGAACTTCCTAATATGATTTTGGATAAAGTTGGTAAGCAAAATATTAATGTTTTATCTAACAGTAATAAAGTATATGAAAATATAAAATATGCTAGAGATTCAAAGATAACTGCTTGGATTAATATCACTTATGGATGCAATAATTTTTGTACATATTGTATAGTGCCATTTACTAGAGGTAGAGAAAGAAGTAGAAAACCAGAATGTATTTTAAAGGAGGCTTTATCTTTAAAACAAGCTGGTTATAAAGAAATTACTTTATTAGGTCAAAATGTTAATAGCTATGGTTATGATTTAGATGGAGATTATAAATTTAGTAATTTACTTGAAGATGTAGCTAAAATAGGTATTGATCGTGTAAGATTTGTAACTAGTAATCCTTGGAATTTTACTGATGAATTAATTGATGTTGTAGCTAAATATGATAATGTTATGCCTTATATTCATTTACCTGTGCAATCTGGTTCTGATGAAATTTTAAAAAAGATGAATAGACGTTATACTAAAGAAGAATATAAAGTTTTATTTGATAAAATTAAAAGTAAAGTAAAAAATGTAGCTATTACAACGGATATAATTGTGGGATTTCCAAATGAAAGTGAAAAAGATTTTGAAGATACTTTAGAATTGGTTAATTACTGTAAATATGATGGTGCATATACTTTTATTTACTCTAAAAGAGAAGGAACAATAGCTGCTAAAATGGAAGATAATGTATCTTTAGAAGTAAAAGAAGAAAGATTACAAAGATTAAATGAACTGGTTAATAAATTTTCAAAAGAAAGCAACATGAAGTATCTTAATAAAGTTGTACCTGTTTTAATATTAGGACAATCAGATAAAGATAAAACTAAAGTATATGGTTATACGGATACAAATAAATTAGTTAACGTTGATGCTAATTTAGATACTATTGGCAGCATTATTAATGTTTTAATAACTGATGCAAAAAGTTTTAGTTTGGACGGACATGTAGTTGATTAATTAAATGTTACTATGATAAAATTTTGGTGGTGATGAGTATGCATATTTCTTTGGAAGAAAAAATAGCTCAAATGTGTTTGATTGGAATTGATGGTAAAGAACAAATTGAACCAGTTATGCAATTGATAAAAAATAGAGCAATTGGTGGAGTTATTTTATATAGAAAAGATTATGATACTTATCGTGATATGGTAAACTTAGTTAAGGCTTTAAAAGAATGTAATAAAGATAATAAATTTCCACTTTTTATAGCTATTGACCAGGAGGGTGGAAGGGTTAATAGAATGCCTGACAAACTTCATAATATTTATAATGCAGCAAGACTTGGAGCTGCAAATAATGTTAAACTGATCAAACAAGCTGGGGTTTATACCGGAAATATGTTAGATAAAACTGGAATAAATATGGATTTTGCACCTGTGCTTGATTTGCAAACTGCTAATTATAGTGATGCAATAGGTAATAGGGCTTTTAGTAAAAATGCAGACCTAGTTGCTTTATATGGGCTTTCTTATTTGAAGGGTTTAAATAATCAAAATGTTATCGGAGTCGTTAAACATTTTCCTGGTCATGGAGCAGTTAAAACAGATTCACATAAATTGTTACCTGTTGTTAAAAATTATGATATTATTAAAGCTACTCATTTATACCCTTTTGTAAAAGCTATTCAAAATAATGTTGATGCAATTATGGTAGGTCATATTCTAATTAAAGGTAAAACAGGTTTATATCCATGTAGTTTGTCAAATACATTTATTAAACATGAATTAAGAAAAAATTTGAAATATAAAGGTGTTGTCGTTTCAGATGAGCTTTCTATGCGTAGTGTAAGATATTTATATGGTAGAAAAAGAAGTATAAAATTAGCTGTATTAGCTGGTAATGATGTATTATGTTATAAATATTATCCTAATATTGAAAATGATATGATTGATAATATAGCAAATTTGGTTAAGAAGGGTAAAATACCTAAAAATAGTATTAAGGAGTCTTTTAAAAGAATTGTTTTGTTAAAAGAAAAATATGAGTTAAGCAATGACACTAATTATAAGGGTGTAAGTATAAATTTGATGAATTTTAAAATTGATGATTTGAATAAAGAGATTGATAAGTTATTAGGTGTTAAAGAACGTGAACCTTATAGATTTTAAATCAATTCTTTTTTTTTGTAAATTTTTAGGTTATAATAAATTTAGGAGTTTTATTTATGAATTTAGAAGTTAATAATCATAATGTTATTACAATTATATTTGTTACATTTTTGTGCAGCTTTTTGTTTACTTATTTAGCTAAAGTAATTGCTAAGCATGTTAATGCAATTGATATTCCTAACGAAAGAAAGGTACATAAAGTTCCTACACCTAGACTTGGAGGATTGGCTATTTATGTTGGTTTCTTATTAGGATATATATTATATGGTAGTGTTAACACACAAATGATTTCAATTTTAATTGGGTCTTTTATATTAGTAATTTTAGGTATAATTGATGACATTAATTCTGTAAAGGCTAGATATAAGTTTTTAGTTCAAATGGTCGCAGCCGCTATTGTTGTTATTTATGGCCAAATATATTTTACGGAAATAAGTATGCTGGGTTTGCATATTGTTTTTTCAAAACCAGTAGGGTATTTATTTTCAATCATCTTTATTTGTGCTATAGCCAATGCTATAAATTTTATAGATGGCTTAGATGGGTTAGCATCAGGTATTTCTTCAATTTATTTCTTAACAATAGGAATTATTGCCTTTTTGTTAAATAGAATTGGTGGCTTAGATATTATTTTAGCATTTATTATGTTAGGTGCAACTTTAGGATTTTTGGTTCATAATTTTCCACCTGCTAAAATATTTATGGGAGATACTGGTAGTTTATTTTTAGGATTTATGATTGCTGTTGTTTCTTTACTAGGATTTAAGGGAGCTACCTTAACCAGTTTAATTATTCCAATATTAGTACTTGCAGTTCCAATTTTTGATACAGTATTTGCTATTTTTAGAAGGCTTTTAAAACATCAAAATATAGCTGTTGCAGATAAAGAACATTTTCATCATCAATTATTAAAATTAAAATTTAATCCTCAAGCTAGTATTTTAATTATATATGCAATAGATATTATGTTTTGTGCAGTTTCAATATTTTATGTTATAGGAGATACTGCTATTGCAATAGGCATTTATGTTGTGTTAATGTTAGTACTTTTATTTATTGTAATGAAAACTGATATTTTATTTGAACATAAGAAAGAGGTAAAAAATGTTGGAAAGAAAAAATAATTTGTTGAAAAAATTTACATTATTTTTTCTTTTTTGTATGCCAATTTTTGATACTATTTGGTTTTACAGTAAATGGACAACTGCAGTAAGAGTAGGAATTATTTTTTTGATTTTTATTTTTACATTGATTTTTTATAAACAATCAAGAAAAAAATCTTTGTTTTTATGGAGTTGGTATTTACTTTGTGGTATATATTTTATTATAAATTATTATCATTCATTTGACTTTTTTGCTTTACAACATAATTTTTCTAATTATAGTGGATATCAAGAATTGTTAACAATCTTAAAACTTATGTGTCTTCCAACTTTACTTTTTAGTTTATATTATCAAAAATTTAATAAAAAAGAGTATTTGTTTATTATAAAATCTTGGGTTATCATTATAGCGGGATCAATAATTCTTACCAATCTTTTTAAGATATCTTTATCTAGTTATGGAACAAATGTTATTTCTTATAATATTTTCGAGTGGAACAAAGGACTTTATTATATAAAAACAGCGTCAAGAGGATTTTTTATCTACGCTAATCAAGTGGCTTTAATTATGGTTATGCTTTTAGTTATTGCTTTTTATATGACTGCTTTTGTTAATCTTAAAAATATTATTTATCTTATTTTGTTGTCTTTAGCTATGTTAATGCTTGGAACGAGAGTGTCATCTTTGGGAGGACTACTTATTCTTATGCTTTTATTTTTAAGTTATTTTGTTTATCAAATTTATAAAAAGGAAAAAATTAATTGGCAAATATTGTTTATTTTAATTCCAATCTTAGTGTGGGGATTGCTTTTATTTACAGTTTCTCCTTACCAAAATAGAAATGTAGAATTAGATCAAGTTAATGAAATTGACGCTCATGAAGATATGATAAATTCTTCTAAGTTAGAAAATGCTTTAATTAAACATGATATTAAGGAAACTAAAGATAAGATTTCATATGTAGATACGTATGTAGATAATAATAAATTACCTAAAAAATTTTATCAAAGTTATTATAGTTATGTATATGATCCGGATTTTTGGTATGATTTTGTTTTAAATACTCCAAATGAAAAAATAAATTATAGATATATTGAAACGAGTATTATTAAAAGGGTAGTGCAAATTGATGATAGAACATCAGATATTTGGTTTGGAATTTCTAATACCCGTATTCAAAATATTGTAAATATAGAAAGAGATTTTTTATTGCATTACTATGCTTTTGGTATAGTTGGCTGTATTATTTTACTTTGTATATATCCTATACTTTTAGTTTCTAATTTTATTACTTTAATTAAAAAAAAGGATTATTTAAGTTTTATATGTTTAATTAATATAGTTTTGTTTACATCTATTGCATATTTAACTGGTAATATTTTAAATAGTATTAATATGTTAATTTATTTTGCTTTTATTATGGCAATTAAATTTCAAAAGGGCTCTTAGTAGATTTACTTGTATAAAAAAGTTATATTTAGTATAATTAGTTTTAGATGGAAAGTGTGCGATTATGAAAAAAAATAGTGAGAAAAATTTAAAATTAAGTGATTTTATTACTACAATTATTTTGGCATTTGTAATGTCATTTATGTTGTATATTTTTGAGCCAATAGTTACTTATTCGTCAAGTTTTAATGATTATTGGTTTACTTTTAAAACTTTGATTACAAATAATATTTTAATTTTTGTAATTTTGTTTATGTGTTTAACAATTTTTTCTTTGCTTTTTTATTTATTGTGCTATAAGATAAATAAAAAAATTGTTTGGACTGTTTATTTGATGATATTTTTTATTGTGTTTGTGGCAACTTATATTCAAGGCAATTATTTAGCTGGCTCATTACCTACATTAGATGGTTCGCCCATAATATGGTCAAATTATACAAAAATGGGAGTCGTAAGTATTTTAGTTTGGTTGGTTCTTATTATACTAAATATATTTTTATATAAAAAATTTAAAGAGAATTATAATAGTATTGTGAAATATACTTCTCTCGCAATATTTGTTATGTTATTAGTAAGTTTAACTAATGTACTTGTTTCAAAAAAAGAAATGTATGCCGATAAAGGAACTTTTACGGCAACAGTTGACAATATTAATAATTTATCTAAGAATAAAAATTTTTTGATATTATTAACCGATTGCGTTGATTCTAGAAATTTTAAGGAACTTTTGAAAAAAGACAATAATGATGATGTTTTTAAAGATTTTACATATTATCCTGATACTTTGTCAGGTTATGGCTTTACAAGAGATTCAGTACCTTTTATTTTTTCTGGTGAGTGGTATGAAGCTAAAACTAGTTATCCAGAACACTACCAGTATGTTATAACTCATTCTAAGTTATTTGATTTGTTAAAAAATAATGATTACGATATAAATTATTATGATGATGAACTTTGGATTTTTAATAATGATACCTATGATTTTAAAAATGTTAGGCAAATTAGTGGTAAAGCTAATTTAATACCATTTTTTAGACAAGAAACTAAATATATTTTATTTAAATATTTGCCTTTTCCATTAAAAAAATATTCCAAAGTAGAGACTATGGATTATTCAAAATGTAAAATTGAATTGAATAAGGATAATGATGGAGAAATATATAATTGGTCTAATTTAAAAAACTATGAATTATTTGATAAAATACAATTACAAAATAATAATTATTTCCAATTAGTTCACATAGAGGGTGGACATTTACCTTATGATTTAAATAAAAATTTGGAATCCATAGATAATGGTACATATGAAGATAAACTGGAATCGACTATCACCATTATTGATAAATATTTGACGCGAATAAAGGAAAGTGGTCAGTATGATAATACTGCAATAATAATTTTATCTGACCATGGTTTTAGTGGCTATGATTATACCGGAAGACAAAATCCGATATTATTTATTAAAGGTTTTAATGAAAAACATGATATGCAAATATCTGATAAGAAAGTTTCTTATGCTGATTTAACTGATATTTATAATGATTTAATAGATGGCAAAAAAACTAATCAATTGCTTTCAAATATAACTAAAAATAGAACACGTAGATATTTATTTTATAAGAATTATGATAAAATGAGTGAACAAATACTTGATGGACATGCTTGGGAAACTGAAAAATTAAAAGATACTGGTAAAAAGTATGAGAGATAAGAAACATTAGTGAAAAGCTAATGTTTTTTTACTAAAAACGTTAAATTCTTGCCACTTGAGCTTTATTTTAGTATAATTGATTAAGAGGAATATGATTAATGAAAAAGATAATTAATAATTTAAAGTTTGTTTATAAGAAATATTCATTTTTAATGCAGCAACTTGTGGCTAGAGATTTTAAAGTTAAGTATAAAAGAAGTGTTTTAGGGGTAGTATGGAGTTTATTATATCCACTTTTAATGATGGCAGTTATGGCTATTGTTTTTTCAAATGTTTTTAAGTTTTCTACTCCAGGAGTTAGTTATTTAGCATATTTGTTAATTGGACTTACTTATTTTAATTATTTTAGTGAAGCTAGTAATTTAGCGATGAGTAGTGTAGTCGGTAATTTTAGTTTAATAAATAAGGTTTACATGCCTAAATATATTTTTCCTTTAGAAAAGTGTTTATTTGTAGGAATTAATTTCCTTTTGACACTTATTCCGTTATATTTAGTTATTATTTTTACTGGAACGGGACTTAATTGGTGGCATTTATTACTTCCTTATTCATTTTTATGCTTATTTTTATTTACTGTTGGTATGGGATTTATTTTGTCTACAATATCGGTTTTTTTAAGGGATATGTTTTATATTTATGGAATTATAATAACCATTTGGACTTATTTAACTCCAATAATGTATGATATAACGATTATTACTAATCCGGTTTTACAATTTATTATGAAACTTAATCCTTTATATCAATTTATAAATTTTGCTAGAACAATAATCTTGTATGGCAACTGTCCTACATTTGGACAATTTGCTGGATGTTTAGTCTCTAGTTTAGTTGTACTGTTGTTGGGAATTTACATTTTTAAGAAAAAACAAGATAAATTTATATATTATGTGTAGGAGGATTTATGGTCAAGAAAATAAACATAGTTAATGAGCCTTATATTAAAAATAAACATATAACCGAAGACATAATGATAGATGTAAGTCATGTGTCGATGCGATTTAATTTGGGTATTGAAAAAGGGTTCTCATTAAAACAAGCTTTTGTTGATTTGTTATCTAAAGAAAAAAGAAAGGCCAAAAAAAAATTAAAGGAAAAAAATCAATTTTGGGCTTTGAAAGATGTGGATTTTAAAGTTCACAAAGGTGAAGTAGTGGGATTTATTGGCTCGAACGGTGCTGGAAAATCCACTTTGTTGAAAGTCGTTGCTGGAGTAATGAAACCTACTAAAGGTCATGTTGATGCTTATGGAAATATTTGCCCAATGATAGAATTAAGTGCTGGTTTCGATCCACAGTTAACTGCTAGAGAAAATATTTATCTTGATGGAGCAATTATGGGTTATTCTAAAGAACTAATTGATTCAAAGTTTGATGAGATAGTAGAGTTTTCTGAGTTAAAAGATTTTTTAGATGTTCCAGTACAAAATTTTTCATCAGGAATGATTGCTCGATTAGCATTTTCTGTTGCAACAATAGTTGATCCTGAAATATTAATCGTTGATGAAATATTATCTGTTGGTGATATTGCTTTTCAATCTAAGTCTGAGAATAAAATGAGAGATATGATAGGTGGAGGTACTACAGTACTATTTGTTTCACACTCGATTGCTCAAATTAAAAAAATGTGCGATAGAGTTGTTTGGATAGAACATGGTGTTGTACAAAAAATAGGCGGAAAAGAAGTTTGTGATGAATATCTAGCATATATGGAAGGAAAGTAGTATGAAAAAAGTTTTAACAATTTTGGTGCCCGTTTATAATACGGAAAAATATATTAAGAGATGTTTAGATAGTATTTTATTAAAAGATGTTGAAAAAGATATTGAAGTAATAGTTGTAAGTGATGGTAGCAAAGATCATTCGGTAGACATCGTAAAAGAATATGTTGATAAATTTCCAGATACCTTAGTGTTGGTAGAAAAAGAAAATGGTGGTCATGGTTCAACTATAAATAAAGGTTTAGAACTGGCTACTGGAAAATATTTTAGAGTTCTTGATAGTGATGATTGGTTTAATAGTTTAGATTTTAAAGAATATGTTAAACGATTGTCTAAAGAAGATGCTGATTTGGTTATAACTAATTATAGGCAAGAACATATCTACAGTGGAGAATCAATTAAGTATACATATGAAAAACTTGCAGATGATGAAATGTATACTTTTGATAAATTTAATATTGATGATCTTAAAGGTGAATATTTTGTTATGGCTACATCAACATATAAAACCGAAGTTTTACGTAATAGTGGTTTAAAAATGTTAGAAAAAACTTTTTATGTAGATATGCAATATAATGTTGTGGGATTTTCTAAAGTTAAAACCTTTAAATATTATGATTTAGACATTTATAGATATTTCATTGGCAGAAAAGATCAAAGTATGAATTTGAATTCCTTTGTTAATCATAAAATGGATCATGAAAAAGTAATGAAATTTTTAATCGAATATTATACTAATAATTTATCTTCTTTTTCTGAAAACTTAAAAAAATATTATTCAATTATTATAAAGTACATGCTATATACACATTATAATATTTTTTGCCTTTATGATAAAAATCATAAAGAAGCCTATATGCTAATTAAAGAGTTTGATAAGTATTTAAAAAATAAGAGTATGGAATTATATCAAATAAGTAATTTTGGGTTGATTAAATATAATAGAAAAACTAATTTTGTGTTTACTAGAATTAATGGAAAGTTTTTTAATAAGATAATAAATTTTATTAAATTATTTAGAAGGAGATAGTAGTATGAAAAAAATATTGGTTGTTAGTTGGTTTTTTCCTCCTGTTAATTCATCAGAAGGTTTAGTAACCTATAAATTATTAAATAATTCAAAATATGATTATGATGTTTATACACAAAATAATAATAATTTGTGGTCATATAAACAATCTGATGATCTTATTGTAAATAAAAATATCAATAGAATATATAGTGATGCTACCACATTGAAAGAATTTAAAGAAAAAGCTTTAGAATACTTTGCTAATAATTATGAAAATTATGATATAGTCATGACTAGATCAATGCCAGAAGAATGTCATGAAATTGGTTTAGCTATCAAACAAATTAAGCCTGATGTTAAATGGATTGCTTCATTTGGAGATCCTATATCTCAAAATCCATTTACTTTGAAATCACTTAATTTTTCAAATCCTTATTCATTAAAAAGTAGGTACGATAGACCTTTTAGTTTTAAAGAGATATTTTCTTTAAAAAGAATATTGAAATCTTTTATTTATAATCGTAGAAATAAATCTATTAAGAAACAGTATTTATTAAAAAATGATGATTTACAAAAACAAATAATAAATTTATGTGATTATGTTATTTATAATAGTGATTATCAACAAGATTATATGTTAAAAAATTATAAAAACAATGTTTCTTTAAAAGAAAAAAGTTTAATCTTGCCTCATTCATATGATGAAAAACTTTATCCTAAAGTTAAAAGGAATGTTAAAAATGAAAAAATTGTTTTTTCTTATGTAGGTCATTTAGATGATATCAGAACTCCAAGATTAATTTTTGAATCTATAAAAGAACTTAAAGAAGATTTTGAAGATTTACCTCAAAAAGTTGAATTTGATTTTTACGGTAATTTGAGTGACAATGATAAGCTTTATTTACTCAATAATGATTTGTTAGATGTTGTACATATAAAGAAAAACGTAACTTATCTTGAAAGTTTAAAAGTTATGCAGGAATCTGATTGGTTAATTCATGTTGATGCTAATTTGGCGGATATAATTCCTGAAAATATATTTTTTGCTGCTAAAATTGCAGATTATTTAGGAACAGGAAATAAGATATTTGCTTTAACTATGCTAGATGGAATTAGTGCTGAGATACTTAGAAAAAATAACGCATTAGTCGTAACTTATTCTAAAGAAAATGTCAAAAATTATTTATATTTGATTTTATATAAGAATTACAATTTTAGCATGTCTAAGGATGCTAGACAAGAATATAATGCTAAAAATGTTGCACAAAAATTTGATGAATTTATAGAAAAAATTACAGTGGAGTGAAAAATGAAATATACAATTAAAAGTGTGGATTTTGAAAACAATAAATATGAAATGGTTATTGAAGATTCAATTGTAAAAAAAGTTAAAGTTAGTTTAAAATGTAATGATGGTTATGTAGTTATTAATAATTTAATATATATTAATAATAATTCAGTCGTGTATTTTGATATAAATGCCCCTCAATTATTACAGTTTGAAAGTTTCTGTGATAGAAAATTTTCTATTGAAGTTACTTGTGTAGAAAAATATCAATGTGTTATTGATGAGGTTAAAAATAAAGATTGTTTAATTGTTGAAAATGAATATACCTTTCGCAATTTTGAAGGAAAAAGGCCAATATCTGTTTTGGAAAACCGAGAAATAGATTCTGCATTAATATTTAATTATGTGAATAGCTGGTACCAAACTTATTATGTTGAGGATGGCAAGGAAGTTATCAAAGGTAATATTTCGTGTTTAAAAGATCTTCTTTTAAAATATAAATATAAGTATATTGTAAATAAAATTTACGATTGTTCTTTATATAAGATTATTGAAGCTTATACCGATAGGTATCAAATAAAATGTTTTGTACTAGATGAAGATTATTGTTTATGTGATACTCCTTATTTTTTATCACATAATTCGGTTGTTGATAACAGTAATATATATGATGTTATAAAAAGTATGCGAGAAAATAATAGTATTTATTGGATTGTTAGCGATGATGGAATAAAAGAAACTTTGGTTGATAATACTCAAGTAAACAATATTTTTGTTAAAAAGTATAAAGATGTATTTATTGATTGTAATAAAACAGTTGATTTTAATAATAAAAATATTTTATTGAATACTAATTTTGATAATAATAGTTTTTATATGAATGATATTGTAGTTTTGATTATTAAACAATTATTAAAAAAGGACAACTTAAAGGATTATAAGTTTCATATAGCTGGTTGTGGAGATTTTAAAACTGCTCTTTTAAGTGAATTAGATGAAAGTGACAGAATTGTATTATATAAAAATTATTTATCTGATGAATTTAAAAAACGTAATTCATTTATTTTGGAATTTAAGCTGCGCGAAAAATATTATGGTTTAGATAGCTTATATAATTCGGCAGAAATACCAGTTGTTTTTGAGTCTATAGAGCAACTCGATAAAGGTAATTTAATTGGAATAGTTGTAGATAAAAATTATATTGATGCTGCAAATAAAGTAGAAGCTTTTTTAATAAATAAAGAATATGATAATAATCTTAATGGTTTTAATCAAAAAGTTTGGGATATTTCTGAGATTTTGAATATCTTATCTAAGTCAGATATAAAACTCCAAAGGATTAAGGCAAAGAAAAATCCAGTCTTATCTATAGTTATACCAGCATATAATATAGAAACTTTTTTACCTAAATGTTTAGATTCTTTAGTCTATGCCAAAAATATTGGTGATTGTGAAATTATAGTAGTAAATGATGGTTCAAAGGATAACACTTTAAAGATTGCCAAAGAATATGAAAAAAACTATCCTTCAGTTGTTCGTGTTTTTGATAAAGAAAATGGTGGTCATGGTTCGGCGGTTAATCTTGGAATGAAGGTAGCCAAAGGTAAATATTTTAAAATATTGGATAGTGATGATTGGTTTGTCACAAGCAATTTAGAGAAAATGATTACTAAGTTGGCAAAAGAAACAGCTGATTTAGTATTAACAAAAGTAAGATGTGAATATTATGCTCAAAAAGATTTTCCGTTGCAAGTTGATTATTCTCATTTAAGATATGATGTTTTATATAATTTTGAAGATCTATTAAATAATGTTTATGGATTAAATTCAGCTCCTTTATTCGCTGCTTCTTGTTATAAAACAGAAAAATTAAGAGATGCAAATTTTACTATTACAGAAAAGAAGTTATATGCAGATCATGAGTTTGATGCTTTTTCTATAAAATGTATTGATACGGTTATAATGTATGATTTAGATATATACATGTATCTAATTGGAAGAGAAGGTCAAAGTGTTTCAATTAATGTTTGGGAAAAGAAGTATGTTGATCACCAAAATGCAATGTTTAAAGTATCTGAAAAATTAGAAAATGATAAATTATTTGATAAGGATAAAAAGAAATTTGTTATTGAAATGGTTGTTGAGGCAATGTTAATTCATCAGTTAGATATGTTAAAAGTTATGAATAAAGATGAAGAAAGTTATCCGCTTGTTGATAAATTAAGACAATATCCTGAGGTTTTTGATATCATATTTAATGATTTAAAAAACAAATATAATGGTATATATGTAAAATTTTTTGTTAAAGAAGAGCATCAATCTTTAATTAATAAAGCAAAAAAAGTGTTAAGAAATAGGAGGAAAAAATGAAAATAAAATATTTAGTTATAGGTGCTGGAATATCTGGTTTAACTTTTGCAAATTATTGTAAAGGAGATTATTTAATCGTTGAGAAAGAATCTACTGTAGGCGGATATTGTAGAACGTTTAAAAGTGGAGAGTATGTTTGGGATTTTGCTGGACACTTTTTCCATTTTAATACTGAAGAATTTAAAAAGAAATTCTTGGAACAAATGCCTAAAGAGGATATCATTTATAATGAGAAATGTACAAAAATTTGTCACAATGGTAAAATGATTGATTTTCCTTTTCAAACAAATATTCATCAACTTGATAAAGAAGAATTTATTGATTGTTTATACGACTTGTTCAATAAAGAAGAAAAAGATAAGTATGATAATTTTTTAGATATGTTATATGGTAAATTTGGTAAATCTATTGTAGAGAAATTCTTAAAACCTTACAATGAAAAATTATATGCTATTGATTTAAAAAAATTAGATGTAGATGCTATGGGTAGATTTTTCCCATATGCAGATAAAGAACAAATTATTAATAATATGAAAAATCATAAAGTTAATTCATATAATAGTTCTTTCTTGTATCCTAAAAATGGTGCTGGAAGCTTTATAGATATTCTTTATAAGGAATTAGATAAGAATAAAATACTATTAAATACCAGTGTTGAGAAAATAGATTTACAAAAAAAAGAAGCAATTTTATCTAATGGAAATGTTGTTGAATATGAGTACTTAGTTAATACTTCTCCTTTAAATAAATTTTTAGGATTAATTGGTGGATATGATGATTTGATAAATGAAATGTCATATAATAAAGTCTTGGTGTTTAATCTTGGTTTTGATAGACCATCAAAATTGTGTACTAAAGAACATTGGTTATATGTTGCTGGAAAAAATTATAATTTCTATCGTTGTGGTTTTTATAATAATATACTTGGTATGAAAAATTTAAGTATGTATATTGAAATTGGTTATGATAAAAGTAGCGTTATTACTCAAACAGAAATTGATAAACAATTGAAACTTACTTTAGACAGTTTAAAAAATTTAGGTATTATTGATGAGGACACAAAATTAGTAGATCATATGGCTTTGATTATGGATCCGGCTTATGTTCATATAAATACTAAAACTAATCAAAAACTTGATGAGTTAAAAGCACATTTTTCTGATAATAATGTGTATACTATAGGTAGATATGGTGCTTGGATTTATAATTCAATGGAAGACTCTATGTTAAAGGCTAAAGAATTAGCGGAGAAAATTTAATGGTATTAAAAAAATTAAAAGAACATTTTAAAAATAGTTTAGTTATTCAAGATGATATAAAAGATTTGTCACAAAAAATTGATAAATATACTAAAGTTGAAGAAGAAATTTCTAAAGATTTAAGCGACAAATTAAGAGACATTGAAAAACGTTTGGAATATTTAAAAAATAATCTTGATTTTTATGGAAATATTGTTAAAAACTTGAATTTGAATTTTCAATATTGTAATTTGGAATATTTAAATTATAAAGTTGATAAAAATAAACAAAATATATTGTTATGTGGCTTTTACGGTGGTGACAATATTGGTGATGAATTGATGTTACAAACAGTATTGGAACAATTTCAAAAGTATCCTAATGTAAAAGTAACTGTTTTATTAGATTTTAATGATAAATATAATATTTTAAAAAATGAATTTTCAAATGTAGCATACCTTCATTATCCTAAGTCAGTGTATGATTTTGATAATTTAGTTAGTCAATTTGATAAGCTTATTTTTGGTGGTGGAGCTTTGATTGATGATGTGATTTATGACTTTGATAATCCATTTACTATTACTCTTTCTAAAATATTGATAGATTTATCTTTGAAATTTATTGACTCTAAAAAAGATGTTTATTGGTTGAGTTTAAGCTCTAATAAAATTATTCAAAATGATATATTTATTAGTAAATTAATTAAAATAGTTGAAAATGCTAAATATATTTCTTTAAGAGATACTTTTAGTTTTGACTTGTTAGCTAGTATTGGTTGTAACCAATCTAAAATGCATATTATAAATGATTTGGTTTTAGCTAATGAAAAACTTAATTATATAAAGAAAAATTCTTATAAGAAGCTTTCTTTAGGTTTTATACCCATCTGTAGTGAAGAAACAAAAGATCAAAATATAAATTTAATTAAAACTTTTATTGAGATTTTAGATAAAAAAAATAAAAGTTTTTGCTTAAAATTAATTCCATTTTATGGATTTGTTAATAATGATATTAATTATTTAAATAACTTAAAAGATATAATTAATGATAAACGAGTTATGGTTGCTCCGTTTACTACTAATTTTGATGAGATTTTAAGTTTAATTAATGAAAATGAATATATTGTCTCTATGAGATATCATTGTTCATTACTAGCAATGGTGGAAAATAAAAAATTGCTTACAATTCTTTATGATTTACATCAACACTATTATAATAAAATTAATTATTTATATGAAAGATATGTTAAAGATGGTAATTTAATTTCTTTAAATGATATAGAAAATTATGATAAGTTATCAGAAATATTTACAAATTTTATATATAAAGAAAATAAGAATATTTTTGATAAAAAGATTTTATTAAAGTCACAACAAGAATTGACACAGTTAGTTAAAAATATTGTAAATGAATAATAAAAGAGGTAAAAATGAAAAAAATTAAAGTAATAAGTGTATTTGGAACAAGACCTGAAGCTATAAAAATGGCTCCACTAGTTAAAGAACTAGAAAAAAGAGAAGAAATAAATAGTATTGTTTGTGTTACCGCACAACATAGAGAAATGTTAGATCAAGTATTAGAAACTTTTGATATTAAACCAGATTATGATTTAAATATTATGAAACAGGGTCAAACTTTAGGTGATGTTACAACTAGGGCATTAAATGGATTAGAGGAAGTAATAAAAAAAGAACAACCAAATATTGTTTTAGTTCATGGGGATACGACGACAACATTTGCAGGTGCTTTAGCAGCATTTTATAATCAAGTTGATATTGGACATGTTGAAGCTGGTTTAAGAACTAATGATAAATATAGTCCTTATCCTGAAGAAATGAATAGACAAATGGTTGATTGTATGACGGATATGTATTTTGCTCCTACAAATTTGAGTAAAGAAAATCTTTTGAAAGAAGCTAAGGATGAAAGTAAAATATATGTAACTGGTAATACAGCCATTGATGCTATGAATACTACTGTAAGAAAAGATTATTCACATAAAGAATTAGAATGGATTAAAGATAATGAAAAGATGATTCTTTTAACAGCTCATAGAAGAGAAAATTTAGGTGATCCTATGCGCCATATATTTAGAGCAATTAAAAGAATAGTTGATGAATTTGGTTATATCAAAGTTATTTATCCAATACATATGAATCCTAAAGTTAGGGAAGTAGCTAACGAAATATTTAAGGATTGTGATAGAGTTAAATTAATTGAACCTTTAGAGGTATTTGATTTTCATAATTTTCAAAATAAGTCATATATAATTTTAACTGATAGTGGTGGAATTCAAGAGGAAGCGCCTTCACTTGGAAAACCAGTTTTGGTTTTAAGAGATACAACAGAAAGACCTGAAGGTATTGAAGCTGGTACTTTAAAACTTGTAGGAACTGATGAAGAAACAATATACCATGAAACAAAGAAATTGCTAACAGATAAAGTAGCATATGAAAGTATGAGCCATGCTTGTAATCCATATGGTGATGGACATGCTTCAGAAAAAATAGTAGATGCAATTATTAAGAAATACAGTTAATAGTATTTCTTTTTCTTTTAATAGTAAATTTCTTTAAATAATTTCTTTATAGTGTTATAATCTTGTTAGATAGTATGAAAAAAAGAATATGGTTAATAATTTTAATTTGTTTTGTAAGTATTTCATTAGTTGCGGGTGGATTTTTTTTATCATACGGTTATAAACAAAGACAAGAAAATGAACAAATCTTATTAAAACAAAGAGAAATTGAAGAAAAAATAAATGCAATTGACAAAAAGTATTCAGCATTTTTAATTGGAAATAAAACTTCGTTAAATGATGATTTGGGTAATTATTTTGATAGTTTAGTTGATACTCATACATTAATAAGTGTTTTAAATGAGGATGAATTAACACTTAAAGATTTGAAAAATATTAAAAATTTGCAAGAGTCACTTAAGATAAAAAAAGATGATGTTGAAAAATTAAAATTTGATGAAAATATAAATAAGTATATTGAAAATTATACTAAGGAAGAACAAGATGAAATATTAAAAATTTATAATGAGAGTGTAATAACTAAAAATATTAAATCTGATGAGTTAATAAAACAAAGCATATTAGATAAAATAGCTAAAAAAGAAAAAGTAGTAAATTATTTATCTAAGCAAAAAAACTACTATGTTGATGATAATAATATTTATTTTGAAGATGAAGAAAGCTTAAGTACTTTTAATAAATTTAATACAGGAATTAAAGCTCTAAAAAAGATTCAATATACTGTAAGGAAGTTACCAATATTAATGTATCATGCAGTTGATGATAAAGCTTGGGGTGATACTACTTTATTTGTTAAAATAAGTGAATTTGAACGTCAGATGAAATATTTAAAAGATGAAGGTTATACGACCTTGTTTTTGTCGGAAATTAATCAAGCTTTTAATTACGAAAAGCCCATTATTATAACTTTTGATGATGGATATAAAAATGTTTATGATTATGCTTTTCCAATACTAAAAAAATATAATTTAAAAAGTGACTTTTATATAATTACTAGATGGATGGATGGAGAAACTTTTGTAACTCCAGAAATGGTTAAAGAAATGGATGAGTCAAAAATTATGGAAATTGGTTCACATACTTTAACTCATATGAAACTAGGTTATAATTCATATGAAGAACAAGAACAGGAATTAAAAAATAGTAAGAAAGATTTAGAAGAGTTATTAAAAAAAGAAATTACTACAGTAGCATATCCATATGGCTGTTATAATTCTGATACTGTTAATATATCTAAAAAGTATTATAAATATGGTGTAACGGTTAATAAAGATTTTAACTATGAAGGTAAGTTAAGTAATTATACTTTAAATAGAATTAAGATTTCTAGAAGTACAACATTTAATCAATTTAAAAGTTTAATAGGAGAAAATTAATATGAAAGAAAAGATATCTAAATTAAGAAATGTTTATAAAAAATATGGTTTTGTTGGTTTTTGTAAAAAACTTAGAGCTTATATAATTGCTAATTATTTAGATAAAATAAGCTTTAAAGTTATGTTTAATAAAAATAAATATAGAAATATTATAAAAGAGATTTTACAGAATAATAGCTATGATAGAATTATTCTTTGGCGTAGTAGTTTTGGTTATAATGTACCTTTATTTCAAAGACCACAACACATTGCCAATAATTTATCAAAATCTGGTTGTTTACTTTTTTATGAAGTTACAACGATGACCGATAAGGTAAAAACGTTAACAAAAAAAAGTGATAATTTATATTTAATTAATTTTAATAATAAAGCTTTAAACAAAATATTAATGAATGAGTTAAAAAAAGTTAATAAACCAAAGTATATTCAACTTTATTCTACAGATTGGAAATTATCAGTTGTTGATATACAAAATTATATAAATAGTGGTTTTAAATTTATTTATGAATATATTGACCATATTTCTCCAGAACTTGCAGGAACTAAGGATTTACCAAAAAATATTTCTGATAAGTATGACTATGTAATGAGTCACAAAAAGGATGTATATGTAGTCGTAACCGCCGAGCTTTTAGAAAAAGATGTAATTTCTAAAAGAGGCAAAGAAAATTTGATTTTTTCTTCAAATGGAGTTGATTACAATTTCTTTAAAAATATTGATAAAGATTTTAAATTTGAACCGGAGTTTTTAAAAACATTAAAAAAACCTACTGTATGTTATTATGGAGCATTAGCAAGTTGGTTTGATTACGAATTAATTAAAAAAATTAATAAAACGGGAAAATATAATATAGTACTTTTTGGAATTAAATATGATGAGTCATATGATCAAGCAGAAATTGATAAGTTAGAAAATGTGTATTTTATGGGTCCAAGGAATTATAAAATTTTAAAAAACTATGCTAGTAAAATGGATGTAATGATAATACCATTTAAGTTAAATGATATTACGGCTTCTACCAGTCCAGTTAAATTATTTGAATATATGGCTTTACATAAACCTATTGTAACAACAGCTATGAGAGAATGTAAAAAATATAAATCTGTTTTGATTGGTAATAGTCATGAGGATTTTATTAAAAAACTAGACCAAGCTATAAGTTTAAAAAATGATAAAGATTATATTAAACTATTGGACAAAGAAGCAATAGAAAATGATTGGAATCATAAAGCTAAGGTTATAATTGATTATATTAAAAAGTATGAATAAGTTTTAAAAGTGTTTTACACATTTAATTATTATGCTATAATAACAAAGAATGACAGTTGAGTTGAGGTGATTTAGTAATGTTAGTAAAAATATTAGGTTATATAATGACATTTTGTTATTCTATTTTTAATAATTATGGAGTAGCTATTATATTATTTACTTTTTTAAGTAAAATTATATTGTTACCGATAAGTATTTGGGTTCAAAAGAATTCAATTAAAATGGTAAAAATGCAACCAGAGATTAATAAGATTAAAATTAATTATTTTGGCGATAAAGATAAGATTGCTGATGAAACAGCAAAACTTTATAAAAAGGAAAAGTATAATGCATTTATTTCTTTGATTCCGCTGTTTGTCCAAATTTTATTATTAGTTGGTTTAGTTAAAGTAATTAATAATCCATTAAGTTATATTTTAAATGTTAAAGATGATGAAACAAATAGATTTAAGAGTGTTTTATTAGAATCAGATTCTAGTATAGATCCTGAATCATCTTCACTTGAATTGTTGGTAGTTAAAGATATTAAAAATGGAAATGTTGAAAAGTATAATACTATTAAAGTAAACTGTGAAGATTATGATAAAACTATTGAAAAAATCAATGGTTTAGAATTAAATTTTTTAGGTTTTGATATGAGTTGGATTGCTCAAAGACAAGGTGGTATTGCAATACTTATTCCTATTATTGCAGGTCTTAGTGCTTTAATTATGTGTATTGGACAAAATATAATGAACGTCTTACAACAGGAACAATCTAAGTTTAACAAATGGGGAATGGTAGTACTTTCAGTGGGACTTTCACTATATTTAGGATTCTTTGTTCCAGCTGGAGTTGCACTTTATTGGACTTTTAGTAACTTGTTTGCTGTAGTATTGCAATGGCTTTTAAATATTTGGATTAATCCTAAAAAGTATGTTGATTTTGAAGCATTAGAAAAAGCTCAAGCGGAATTAAAAGAGTTATCTAATTTAGATAAAAAGAAGAAAAGAACTAAAGAGCAGAGAAAAAAAGAAAGAATGGATTATAAAAGATTCTTTAAAATTGCAAATAAAAAATTAGTTTTTTATTCAGAAAGTAATGGTTTTTATAAATATTATAAAGGTATTATTGAATATTTACTTAAACATACAAATATTGTTATTCATTATATAACTAGTGATTTTAATGATAATATATTTAACTTAGAAAAAGAAAGTAATCAAATTAAAGCTTATTATATTGAAGAGAAAAAACTTATAACTTTAATGATGAAAATGGATGCTGATGTTGTGGTTATGACTATGCCAGATTTAGATAATTATCATATTAAAAGAAGTTATGTGAGAAAAGATATTACTTATGTTTATATACCTCATGGTATAGATAGTATTAATTTAACTCAAAGATATAAAACAATTAATTCTTATGATGTATTTTTAGCCGCAGGTAAATATCAGAGATTAGAAGCAGAAAAGACTAATGAGTTATTTGGTTTAAATAATGAAATAGTTAATTGGGGATATACTTTAATTGATGATATGCTTGCAAATTATAAGAAAACTAAAAAGCAAGTTAAAGATTCGAAAATTAAATCTATATTAATAGCTCCGTCATGGCAAAAGGATAATATTTGTGATCTATGTTTAGATGAGTTATTAGATCAGTTAAAGAAAAATAAAGATTATCAAATAACTGTTAGACCTCATCCTCAAGAAGTTAGACATGCTAAAGAAAAATTTGATTTATTAAAAGAAAGATATAAGGATAATGATAATATAATTATTCAAACTGATTTTTCCAAAAATGCAGAAGTACTAGAAGCTGATTTATTGATAACAGATTGGTCGGGTATTGGCTATGAATATGCATTTACTACGAAAAAACCGGTTTTATACATTGATACTCCTATGAAAGTTATGAATCCACATTATAAAGATATTGGCATTGAACCTTTTAATATTTGGACACGTAACGTTATTGGAAAATCATTAAAACCTACAGAATTATCTAAAGTTAATAAAATAGTTAAAGAACTACTTTCAAATGGAGAAAGTTATAAAAAAGATATAACTAATTTATTAAATGATAGTGTTTATAATCTAGGACACGCTGATGAAGCGGGAGCTTTAGCGATTATAGATTGTGTTAAAAAACGTATTAAAGAAAGGAAGGAAAATGATGATTAGTTTAGGCTATATTGATCCATCAGTTATGACTTATGCTATTCAAGCTGCAGCAGGAATTGTAATTGCAGTTGGTGCTTTTCTTGGAATTTATTTTAGAAAAATAAAGAAAAAGGTAAGTAAAAAACTTGGTGTAGATGAAAATAGAAATAAAGAAGTTGAATCTGATGAGATTAAAATAAATAAATAAATAAATAAATAGGTATCATGTTAAAAATGATATCTTTTTTTGTATATTAACAATTTTAATAGTTTTTGATATAATGAAACTTAAGGAAAGTGATGTTATGTTAAATTTTACGGTTGGACCCGTTCAGTCAAATGATATAGTTAGGAGTATTGGTGCAGAGCAAGTACCTTATTTTAGAACTCCAGAATTTTCTAATTTAATGTTTGAAAATGAAAGATTAATAAAAAAATTTGTTAATGCTAGTGATGGTTCGAGGGTAGTATTTATTACTGGTTCTGGAACCTCATCAATGGAATCATGTGTAATGCATATATTGAATGATAATGATAAGGCATTAGTTATAAATGGAGGAAGTTTTGGCCAAAGATTTGTTGATTTGTGCCAATTGCATAAAATTCCATATGAAGAAATTAAATTAGATTATGGAAAAGGAGTTACAAAGGATATATTAGAAAGATATAAAAACAAGGGTTTTACAGCGTTATTAGTGAATTATCATGAAACTTCAACTGGTGAGTTATATGACATGAATTTAATTAGTGATTTTTGTAAACAGAATAAGTTATTTTTAATGGTGGATACAATAAGTTCATTTTTAGCTGATGAATTTGACATGTCAGAATTAAATGTTGATGTGATGATTACTGGATCTCAAAAAGCTTTAGCGTGCCCTCCAGGTATTTCTATAATTGTATTATCAAAAGAAGCAATCGAAAGAATAAATAATAATGAGACAAAATGTCTGTATTTAGATCTTAAAAGTGCATTAAAAAATGGTGAACGTGGACAAACTCCTTTTACACCAGCAGTGGGAATTTTAAGACAAATAAATGTTAGACTAAAGCAATTGGAAAATGATGGTGGCGTAAAAGCAAGTATAAAAAACACAAAAATGCTTGCAGAATATTTTAGAACATCAATTAAAGATTTACCATTAGAGATATTACCGGATAATTGTTCAAATGCAGTAACTGCCTTAAAGCCTAAGAATCATAATGCTTATAAAATATTTGAAGTATTAAAAGATAAATATCATATATGGGTGTGCCCAAATGGTGGAAATTTAAAAGATGAAATATTTAGAGTTGGACATATAGGTTATTTAACTATTGGCGATTATGATGAATTGATAAGTGCATTAAGAAAAATGCATGAAGATGGAGTATTTTAATGAAAAAAGTAATAACTTATGGTTCGTTTGATTATTTACATTTTGGACATATAAGGCTTTTAGAAAGAGCTAAGTCATTAGGCGATTATTTAATTGTTGGAGTAACTAGCGAGGATTATGATCGTAAACGTGGTAAAATTAACGTCCAACAATCTTTAGCTCAACGAATTGATAATGTAAGAAAAACAGGTCTTGCTGATGAAATTATAGTTGAGGAATATATTGGTCAAAAAATTGATGATATAAAAAGATATGATATTGATATTTTTACTATTGGCTCGGATTGGAAAGGAAAATTCGATTATTTGAAAGAATATTGTGAAGTTGTTTATCTTCCAAGAACTAAAGGCATTTCTAGCACAGAAATTAGATGTAAAAATAATGATATTAAACTTGGATTAATTGGTGATGATTTAAATTATTTAAAAAGATATCAAAATGAAGATAGATTTGTTAATGGCATAAATGTCGTAGGAGTTTGTTCTAATAATAAAGAAGTAAGTACAATATTTTCTGATTTGCAAATTATAACTGATGACATAGATGAATTAATAAAACATGTTGATGCTATATATATTGATAGTTCAGTGAATCAACATTATATTCAAATAAAAAAAGCTTTAGAAAATAAAAAACATGTACTTTGTGAATCTCCTATTTGTTTAAATAAAAGTGAATTTAAAGATTTACAAGCCATAGCTAAAAAAAATAATGTTATTTTGATGGATGCTATTAGAGTGGCTTATTCTACAGCCTATTCTAGGTTATTGCTTCTTTTAAAAGGCGGAGAGATAGGTAATATTTTATCTGTTGATGTAACTATAACTAGTTTAAATAAGTTTTTAAAAAGTGGACATGCATATAGTTTTATGAATTGGGGTGCTCAAGCATTGTTGCCTGTTTTAGATATACTTGGCAACAATTATAAAGATTATAGATTTTATACTAAATTTATAGATAGGAAAAAAGAAGAGGATATTTTTACTAGATTAGATTTGTGTTATAAAAATGCTGTTGCTTGTGTTAAGGTTGCTGAAGGTGCTAAATCAGAAGGGGAATTGATTATAACTGGAACGCTAGGCTATGTCATTGTTCCGGCACCATGGTGGAAACTTGATTATTTTGAAATTAGATATGAAAATACTAATGATAATAAAAGATTTTTTTATCAATTAGATGGTGAAGGCATCAGATATCAGTTACTTTCTTTTATTCAAACTATAAATGGAAAAAAAGATTATGCAGCTGTATCAAATGTAAATAGCGAAGCAATTTGTGAATTTATGAACAGGTTTGTAAAAAAAGAAAATATGTTTTATTTGTAATATTATAAATGGATTAACAAATTAAATAGTTTTTGATATAATAACTTTTAAGGAAAGTGATTTTATGTTAAATATTAATCCAGTAATGTTTAGTTTGGGTAATATTGAAATTAGATATTATTCTTTTTTTATTTTAATTAGTGTTGTTTTGGCAATTTTGTTGCTTATAAAAGAGGGAAAAAGATTTGGCTATTCCAAGGATGATTTATTTGATTTAGCATTTTGGACAATTTTGTTTGGAATTATTGGAGCAAGAATTTATTATGTTATTTTTAACTTTTCGCTTTATAAAGATAATTTAATTAGCATATTTAAAGTTTGGGAAGGGGGACTTGCGATTCATGGCGGTTTAATATTTGGAATTATAACTGCTTTTATATATTGTAAGAAAAAACATTTAGATATTATAAGAATTATAGATATATCTGTGGTTCCTTTATTACTTGCTCAAGCTATTGGCAGGTGGGGAAATTTCTTTAATGGCGAAGCTCATGGCGCGGTTACAACTCTTGAAAATTTACAACATTTACATTTACCAAATTTTATAATAAATGGTATGAATATTGATGGTCTTTATTATGAGCCAACATTTTTATATGAATCTATTTGGTGTTTAATTGGCTTTGTTTTAATACTTATTATTAGACGTTTAAAATATGTAAAAAAGGGTACAATGATGTCATTTTATTTAATGTGGTACAGTGTTGGTAGATTTTATATCGAGTCTTTAAGAACTGATTCATTAATGCTTGGAGGTTTTAAAGTGGCTCAAATTGTTTCTTTGATAATGTTTTTAATTGGTTTTGCTTACTTAATTTATACATTTAAATTACAAAAATATGAAAATCTTTATAATATTGACGAACAAAAGTCGATAAGTATTTAACTTTACTTTTGGTGTAGTTCTCAGTATAATTATTTTAGGAGATTAATATGTATCAAAAACGATGTTGCCTTTTTAATTAATTTTAGAATATTATTTAATAAAGGAGAGAAAAATGAAAATTTATAATACATTAACGGCTAAATTAGAGGAATTTAAAACAATTCATCCAGGTGAGGTTAACATGTATGTGTGTGGACCAACCGTTTATAATTATTCTCATATTGGAAACATGTTGCCTCCAATTATTTTTGATATGGTACAAAGATACTTTAAATATTTAGGCTATAAAGTTAATTATGTTTCTAATTTTACTGACGTTGATGATAAGATTATCGATACTGCAATAAACGAGGGCATAACTGAAAAAGAATTAACTGATAAATTTATAAAGATATATCTTGATAATATGAAAGATTTAAATTGTGAACAAATCTATAAAAGACCTAGAGTTACTGAAACTATGCCGGAGATTATAGATTTTATAGATTTACTTTTAAAAAAAGGATATGCTTATAAAAACGGAACAGATGTTTATTTTGATGTGTCAAAAATTGATTCGTATGGAGCAATATCTAAGCAAAAACTTGATGAATTAAATGCTGGATCTAGGATAGAAGTATCTTCACAAAAACATAGTCCTTATGATTTTGTATTATGGAAATATACTACTAAAGGAATTACTTGGGATGCACCATTTGGTGTAGGAAGACCTGGTTGGCATACTGAGTGTGTAGTAATGATTAATAAAATTTTAGGTAGTTTAATTGATATTCATGGTGGTGGAGTAGATTTAAAATTTCCACATCATGAAAATGAGAGAGCTCAAAGTCTAGCTGCAAATAATACAGGACTTGCAAATTATTGGATGCATAATGGGCATGTTTTAGTTAATGGTGTTAAGATGAGTAAGTCTTTAGGAAACTTTATATTAGCTAATGACGTTTTAAAAAAATATAATTCTAATGTAATTCGTTTAGCTATCTTTAAGAGTCATTATAGAACTCCAATTGATTTTAAAGATGATATATTTAAAGAAGCAATGGTTTTGGATGAGAAAATTGCTAATGCTTTAAAACAAGCTAATATTAGTATTAAATTAAATGGGTATAAAGTTGGTAATTTAAATAAAGATGAAAAAATTAATGAAATTATGGATGAAGATTTTAATACTCCTAATCTAATGACTTATCAAATGGAATTGCTTAAAGAATTAAATAGTGCTATACGTTCCAACACAGATTTTTCACAAATCTATGATAAACTTCAATTAATCAATTATATATTGGGATTAAAATATGATTTTAAAGAATTAACTGATGATAATATTTTAGTTTATAATAATTGGTTAGAAAATAGAAAGAATAAAAATTTCGAAGAAGCTGATAAACTTCGTGAAGTTTTAATTCAAAGAAATATTTTATAGTAGGTGATTTTATGGATTTATTACTTTTAATACTTATTCTTGCCATTCCAGCCATAGCTCAAGCAAAAGTTAGTATAACTTATAGTAGATTTAAAAAAGTTAGTAACGATAAGAATCTTACTGGTCAAGAAGTTGCAAGAAAAATATTAGATAAAAATGGACTTGAAGATGTCTATATAGTTGAAGTTTCTGGTAATTTAACTGATCATTATGATCCTAGTAGAAAAGTAGTTAGATTATCTAGTGATGTTTATCATAATGCCTCAGTTTCATCAGTTGCTATAGCAGCTCATGAATGTGGTCATGCAATTCAAGATAAAGAAGGATATTTTTATATGCGTTTACGTAGTTTAATTTATCCTGTGGTTAGAATAGGAACTTCTTTATCTTATTTTGTAATTATGATTGGTTTAATTGCTCAAGCTTTAAATTTAATATATATTGGTATTGCTTTAGTAGGTCTAGGTTTGGTATTCCAATTAGTAACTTTACCTGTAGAGTTTAATGCTTCTAAAAGAGCTATGAAACAATTAGAACAGTTAAAATTAATAAGTGATTTAGAAGGTTATGATGTTAAATCTGTATTAAGTGCTGCAGCAATGACTTATGTAGCTGGTGTACTTTCTAGTGCACTTGAAATTGTTAGGTTAGTCTTAGCCTTTGGTGGAAATGATAGAAAATGAAAATAAGAGTGAGTGAATATAATTTAAAAAGTAGTAAAAGTGGCAATAGTTTTAATATTGCTCTTTTTTCTGATATACATTATAGCGGTTTGAATTTTAATATAAATAAATTAAACATTATAGTTCAAGAGTTAGAAGAAGCAAGACCTGATTTTATCTGCATTCCAGGCGATTTTTTGGATGATGCTAAAGCAATTGATGAAAGTATTGAGTTTAACGACTTTTTATTTAGATGTAGTGCTATAGCACCTACAATTTTGTCAATAGGAAATCATGATAATAGAATTATTAAAGATAATAAACCTAAGTATGTTGATATTACAGATTTTTTAGAAGAATTAAAAAGTATTCATAATGTTTATGTTTTAGAAAATAAGTGTATTACAATTAATGGGGTAGATTTTTATGGCCTTTATTTACCAAACAATATTTATTCAGAGTCTGAAGATAAATATATTGATTTAGCAACAAAATATTTAAAAAAACATCCGATAAAATTTAAAAATGATACTTATAATGTTTTACTTTCTCATGTGCCCACTATTTTTGCAGAAAATAAAATATTTAAATATATTGAAAATGTGGATTTGATACTTTCTGGTCATATGCATAATGGTGGAGTTCCAATTGGATTAGATTCATTTTTAAAAACAGATAGAGGATTAATATCTCCAGGTAATAAACCTTTTCCTAAGTTTGCAAGAGGTACTGTAAAAGTTAATAATAAGAAAACACAATTAGTTATTTCTAAGTGTGTTACAATGGTACAAGATTGTGCTCCTTCGATTTTAAAACCTTTAAATGTTTTGTATCCAATAAATATTGAATATATTAGGGTTAATAGAAAATATGAAAAAGAAAAAATTGACAATATTATATGAAGATAAAAATTTACTAGTTGTCTATAAAGAATCAGGCTTGCTAACTATATCTACAGAAAAAGAAAAATATAACACTTTATTTCATGAAGTTAGTTTATATCTTCATAAGAAAAATCAAAAGGCATTTATTGTTCATAGATTAGATAAAGATACGTCTGGTTTAATTATTTTTGCTAAAGATTTAAAATCAAAAAATATTTTACAAGAAAACTGGGATAGTGTAGTAAGAAAATATTATGCTGTAGTTTTGGGTAAATTAGTGGGATTTGATACGATAAAATCATATTTATATGAAGATAAAACTTTTTATACACATGTAAGTAAGTCAAATAAAGGCCTACTTGCTATTACAAATTATAATTCTTTAAAATCAAATGATAAATATTCTCTTTTGGATATAAGAATTTTAACTGGTAGAAAGAATCAAATAAGAGTTCAGTTAAATAATATTGGTTATCCTATATTGGGTGATAAAAAATATGGAAATAATAGATTTAAGAGATTAATGTTAGAAGCCTATTATTTAAATTTTAAACATCCCATTACTAAAGAAAAAATTGAAATAAATCTTAAATTAAACCCTTTGTTTGACTTAAATTAATATTTTATTTATAATGTTGTTAGGAGGGTTTATGCGAGAACCAGAGTTAAAAGTTAGTCAAGTTATTACGGCAGCAAGAAGTGAGTATACTAAATTAAAAAAAGATTTGCAGAATATAAAATATTCATTAAGATGTTATGATTCTGAACAATTTTATGATATTAATAAAATTAATGCTGTGGTACACGGTCCTGGAAATATTACTTTTTATATGACTGATAAAAATAATAAATTATATTATTTAGGGAAAATTGTAAACCGAGATTTTTTTGATGAAGGTTATTACAAAACAGATGATGTTTATATGATAAATGATAATTTAGCATTAGGAATTAATCCTGTGGCAAATTATTTTATAGCTGTTAATTTAAATAATATTGCAAATAATCTTATGATTAAATATCCTATTGATTATCAATGTCAAAGTGAAGAAAAATTATTTTCTTTTAATATGAATTCTTGTGGAATTTTTACATCTTCTTTTGATAATTCATTTTTATCGTCTTCTGTTGATTATGATCCAAATAGTGATCAAATTAATTCAATGTCAAGCTTTAAGGAAAACCATAGTGTTTTAATTGAAGAAAGTCTTTCTAAAAGAATACCAATTGATTATTTACCATTTGAATTATTAGAACTTGTATATTCTAAGGGGGCTTATTGTACAGAAGTTGTTCCAAATAATTATGAAACTAAATCAGATGTTTATATAATCAATGATAATGGTTCTAGAGTATTAAGAAAAGAGTAATAGAGTGATTAATTATGGCAAAAAAAGAAATAGATGAAACAGAAAAAATGAAATTAGAGTTGCTTGATTATTTAAAAAATCAGGTAGATATTGAAGTAAGTAGCGCGGTAAAAAAAGCAGAAAGTAGGTTTATTAGACATAAAAACGCTGTGATTTTAAGGAAAAATATAATTATTTTAATTTTAACTGCTATTATTGTAGGAGGAATATATTTTTTATATAACGATCATTATTTTGATAAATTTTTTAATAAACAAACGGTGAAAACTGAAGAAAAAAATACTGACGAAGAAAAAAACACAGATTTAAAAGAAGAATATGCTTATTTTTTAGATAACATTTTGATAAGTGAAAATTCTAAATATATTAAAGATTATTATGATGGTAATTTATCTTTAGAGCTAAAACTTAATTTGGCAATGAATTTAATTGATTTTACTAGCTTAGAAACAGATGAAGATACAACTATAATTTCTGATGAAATCTTAAAAGATGCGTATCAAAAGTTATTTACAGATAAATATGAATCTAAATCATTTAATTATAATCAAATTGATATTAAATATTTAAAAAGTCAAGGTATATATTTATCTAATTCTAGTTTATTTAAAAATGAATCTAATATTGCAAGATATATTATCGACGTTACTAAAGAAGACGATAAAGTAATTATTAAAACTGTAGAGGGATTAATAATTGATGGAAATGTGTATAATATTTTGGATAATAAAAAAATTGGAAAATATAATAATAATCTAGAGTCGTATAGTAAAAAACTTAGTTTATTGACTTATACTTTTAAAGATGAAAAGTTAGTTAGCATTAGTAAATCATAAAGATTTACTTTTTGTTTACATAAATTTTTTAATAAACTAAAAACTTATGATATAATTTAACTATAGAGTGGTGATAAGAGTGAAACATAGAAAGTTGAATATGTTTATTATATTGGTACTTACGGGGTTTATGCTTTGGTATTTATTAAAGGACCATTATTTTGAAATAATAGATTCATTAAAAAATGCTAATTATTTGTGTATATTATTGGCTGTTCTTGTTTATTCTTTTCATATTTTATTTGATGTATTATCATTTGATAGTTTAACCAAAATGTATTCAAATAAAGTAAGCTTTTTATACCAGGTTTATTTAGGAATAATTTATAGATTTTTTTCTGGTGTAACACCACTTGCTACTGGTGGTCAACCAATGCTTGTTTATGAATTAAAAAAGAAAGATATATCTATTTCCAATGGTACTAATATATGTGTTCAAGCATATATGGTATTTCAAGTTGCTTTAATGATTTTAGGATTTATAGCTATAATTTTGAATAAAACATTACATTTATTTGCTTATGTTCCTTTTCTTGCTCAGTTAACGGCAGTGGGTTTCATAATAAATTTTTTTATTCTGATATTACTTTTGTGTGTTAGTTTTTCTAAAAATTTTAATAAAGTTGTTGTAGGTTTTTTGGTAAAGATTTTATCTAAGCTTAAAATTATAAAAAATAAAGAAAAGGTAATGGATAAGTGTCAAAAAGTTTGTGATGAGTATTATAAAAATGCTAAAATTTTACTTAAAAATAAATTAACTTTATTTAAGTGTATTGGATTTCAGTGTATTTCTTTGACATTTTTATATTTAGTACCATTTGTTTTATCATACGCGCTTAAGATAAATGGAAGTTTTACTTGGTACGAGTCAATATCTGCAGCATCTTATGTATTTATGATGGGATGTTATGTACCTATACCTGGTGCTACAGGTGGTATGGAATATGGTTTTTCAGGATTTTTTGGAAATTTTGTTAGTGGGTATCAACTAAGTGCTTTTTTAGTTAGTTGGAGAACAATAACTTATTATATTCCTCTTTTATTTGGGGCTATAGTATTTAATATTAAAAAGAATAGAGAAAAAATTGGAGATAATAAAAATGGAAAGTAATTTAATAATGTTTAAAAACTTTATAAATTTTAATGTCGAGTCAAAAAAATTAATTCAAAAAATGGCTATGGATTTAAGATATAGTGGCGATGAAGAATACTTAGTTAAGTATAGTGATTATATAAATGAGTGTTTTCCATTTTTAAAAAAATATATTTTAATGATGGCAGATATCTATTTTAAAGATGATGTTTCTTATTTATCACAGTATCTTGATAAAATTAAGCTTGTAATGGAAAAATCTGGTTGTGATAGAGATAAATTGAGAGATTTCTATCAAGCATATGTGTCTGATATGTCTAAAGATTTTGTTAAAAAAGTTGGGGAGAATTGTAAAGGATATTATGGTTATTCTCAGATAAGTATTAAAGATGCTAAAACGATTAATGAAATTATTCATTACATGCATGCTTATGTTATAAATAATGAAAAAATATTGAGTAGTATTCCTCCTTTAAAAGAACACAATAAAGATGAAATTAGTGGCGTGGTGTTACGAGGAGATAATTCGCAGCTAGGAAATACTATTTATGATAATCTTTCTCCTGCTCAAATTGATTTTTATATGGATATTGTTTGTTATGGCGATGATAAAGCGATTCTTTTAGTTCGCGATGTTGCACATGCACTTTCAATACAAATAAAAAAATATGAAGGTGGATATTTTGTAGAGTACTTTGTGCCTAAAATTTGTAATGTAGAAATGGTAAATAAATTACCCGGTGTAACAAAGGTTGTTGATGATTCTTCATATACAATTGGTCAATTTGAAATTGCTGAGAAAGATTTTCCAGCATCGTTGTATCAATTTGTGAAAATGGTTCCAACTGATGCTGATATGTTATTAAATAAGGGAAGGTAAATCTCTTATTTTTTTATTTGACATATACTTTTTTTGCTGATAGAATATAGTTTGTTATAAAGGAAGTGTTTACATGGAAATTGTTCCAATAATTGTTGCCCAGGTTTTATCTTTATTAAATGGGGGATTTTTAGTTGCAAGTATGCGCTGTAAAAACAAAGATAAATTTTTGATTTTAAATTCAATAGCTAATGCATTTGGTTTTGCTTCAATGGTTGTTTTAGGAGCATATGCTGCTGCAATAGGTCCAATTGTTTTAACTATTCAAGGTGTTGTAAGTCATTTATTTGAGAAAAAAGGCATTAAACAACCCAAATGGATGTTACCACTTTACATCGGTTTAAGTATTTTAGGTGGGGCTTTGACAGTTAAGTCGCTTTTAGGAATTTTACCAGTTTTATCTAGTGCTTTTGCTTCTGCTATGTTAATGAGTAAAGATATGAAAACTTCACGTAGAATAGGACTTGTTAGTTCATCAATTGCTTTACCATATTTAGTTGTTAATAAAGCATATGTTGCTGCTTTAGTATTTTCTAGTAATTTTATAAGTACTTTACAAGCCATTTATAAATTAGATTATAAAAAAGCAAAAAAAGTTGAAGATGAAAAAAGTATAATTGTTGAAGAAAAATCTAGTGATAAACAAGAAGAATTAAAACTTGAAAGAAAACAAGAGGATGTTTACGAAAAAAATATAGTTAAAAATAATAATATTTCATATCATCAAGATAAACCTTTAGTTAGAAAAAGGAAACGAAAATGAAAATAAGGGTAAATGAATATTTATTACAAGATAAAAATGTTAAAAAAGAAAAAAATTTAGCAAGTATTGCTGATATACACGGAAATACATTGGCTATGAATTTAATTGTTAAACTTTTAAAAGAATATTCTTTAAATTATATATGTTTAGTTGGAGATACTGTAGATTGTAAAAAAGATGAAAATAAAACTGAGTTGGTATCTTGTTTAAAAGAATTAAATAGGATGTGTTATGTCTTTTTATCTATGGGTAATCATGAAATTTATGAGAAGGATATATATCTTTACGATAGAAGTAAGAAAATTATAACTGAAAACTATTTAAATTTTTTTAAACAATTAGATGGATTAACTAATTGTATTAGTTTTTTAAACGAATTTAATAGCTTAGAATTACCCGATAATATTCAGATTAATGCATTAAATGTACCATTTGTATGTTATAAATATGAAACAAAGGAAAATTTTGAACAATTTCTTTCTACACTTAATTTGGAATTTGACGAAGATAAATTTAATATTTTACTTTCACATTCTCCTAATTGTATACTTCAGAATAATATTATTAGTTATTTTAAAGAAATGAATTTGATTTTGAGTGGCCATAATCATGGAGGATTAGTACCAACATTTTTACAAGATATTATAAAAGGTCATAAAGGTATAGTGGGACCATATGGTAAAATTTTTCAAAACAATTCATATGGTACTTGGACAAATGACAATACTTCTTTAATAGTTAATAATGGTGTAACTAGAATTAGTGATACTAAACTATTGGGCATTTCTGATTCAATTTTTATGCCTGAAGTTGATATAGTAAATATAAAGCCTAGTAATGAACATTCTTTAAATTTAGTTAGAAGAAAAGTTTATAATGTAAAATAAGATATTATAGCAAAGAATTACTTTGCTTTTTTAAATTCAAATAAAATGTGTTGATATAAAAACAAATGTTTGTTATAATGGAGTATGAAATTAAATATATTTTGCCTTGTATTAAATAGAAAATATTAAACAAAATAAAAGTAATGGAGGTTAAGAATGTTTAAATTAATATCAAAATATAAGCCTAGTGGAGATCAACCAGAGGCTATTAAAGAACTAGTTGATGGTATAAAAGCTGGAAAGAAAGAACAAGTTTTACTTGGGGCAACAGGAACTGGTAAGACCTTTACTATGGCTAATGTAATTGCAAATGTTAATAAGCCAACTTTAGTTTTGGCACATAATAAAACTTTAGCAGGTCAACTTTATAGTGAGTTTAAAGAATTATTTCCTGAAAATCACGTTGAATACTTTGTATCATACTACGACTATTATCAACCGGAAGCATATAAACCTTCAACTGACACTTATATAGAAAAAGATGCTTCCATAAATGATGAAATTGATGAATTAAGACATTCTGCTACATCAAATCTTATTAATTTTGACGATGTAATAGTTGTTGCTTCTGTTTCTTCAATATATGGTATTGGTGAAAAAGAAGAATATCAAAAAAATATGTTAGTGGTTAATTTAAATGATAAAATTAATCGAAATGAAATAGCTACGAAGTTAATTGATATGACTTATGAAAGAAATGATTTAGATTTTCATCGTGGTACTTTTCGAATTAGGGGTAATAATATTGATATAATTCCAGTTAATAATAAAGAAAGTGGTATAAGAATAATACTTGATGATGATATTGTTGATGAAATATGTACATTTGATCTTTTAAATGGTAATGTTTTAACTAGAAAAAAGACGGTAGTAATATCTCCAGCTTCACATTTTGTTACGAGCCCAGAAAAACTAGAAGAAGCCATAAGAAGAATTCAAAATGAGTTGCAAGAACAAATTAAGTATTTTCATGAAAATGGAAAATTAATTGAAGAACAAAGAATAAAGGAAAGAACAAATTATGATATTGAAATGCTTAAAGAAACAGGATTTTGTAATGGAGTAGAGAATTATTCTAGACATTTAGCTTTAAGAAGTGAAGGAGAAACACCTTCTTGTTTGTTAGACTTTTTTCCAGAAGATTTTTTGTTATTGGTTGATGAATCACACGTAACCCTTCCTCAAGTTAGAGGAATGTATAACGGTGATAGAATGAGAAAGCAAACTTTGGTTGATTACGGATTTAGACTTCCATCAGCATTAGACAATAGACCATTAAAATTTGAAGAATTTGAATCGCATATTAAGCACGCTATATATGTTTCAGCAACTCCTGGTGATTACGAATTAGAACATACTAATAATCAATACGTTGAGCAAATAATTAGACCAACTGGTTTATTGGATCCTATAATTGAGGTTAAACCTACAATAGGTCAAATTGATGATATTATTGCTCAAATAAATGATAGGATTTCTAAAAATGAAAGAGTTTTAATTACAACCCTTACTATCAGAATGAGTGAAGAATTAACAAGTTATTTAAAAGGTGTAGGTATTAAGGTTGCATACTTACATAGTGAGATTAAAACATTAGAAAGACTTCAACTAATTCATGATCTTAGAGCAGGTATATATGATGTTATAGTAGGTATAAACTTACTTAGGGAAGGTTTAGATATTCCTGAAGTTAGTTTAATATGTATTTTGGATGCTGATAAACAAGGATTTTTGAGAAGTACTAGATCACTAATTCAAACTATTGGAAGGGCAGCTAGAAATGAAAATGGTAAAGTCATTATGTATGCTGATAATATATCTCCTTCGATGGATGAGGCTATAAAAGAAACTAAAAGACGTAGAGAAATTCAGGAAAAATATAATGAAGAACATGGTATCGTTCCTAAAACAATTATAAAAGAAATTAAAGAAGTTATATCTAATGAAATTAAGAAACCTAAAAAAGAAAAAATGAGTAAAAAAGATAAAGTTAAAATGATGGTGGATATTGAACAAGAAATGAAAGAAGCTGCTAAAAATCTTGATTTTGAAAGAGCTATGGAATTAAGAGATATACTTTTTGAAATGAGAAAATAGTTAAAGATGTTCTTTAACTTTTTCTTTATGTATGATAAACTTAAACTAGAGGCGGGTGTGATATGCAAGCAACATATATTTTTGGACATAGAAATCCAGATACAGATAGTATTTGTTCAAGTATTGCCTTATCTTATTTAAAGAATAAATTAGGTGGTAAGACACAACCTAGGGCTATAGGACATTTAAATAATGAAACTAAGTTTGTTCTTGATTATTTTCATGTTCCAGCACCACAGTACTTGAATGACGTTAGAATTAGAATTAAAAATATAAAATATGATAAAAAAGGCTTTATAAGAAATGAAGATTCTATTTATCAAGCTTTTAAAAAGATGCAAGAGCAAAATGTATCAGGTATATCTGTAATAGATAAAGATAAAAAACTAGTGGGATTTACTTCTTTAAAAGATTTATCAAAGTTTTTAATAAATGGTGATAAAGAAAAAATTAAAACTAATTTGCCTAATTTGTTATCAACATTAAATGCTACAACGTTAACTGATTATAGTGAAGAAATTATTGGTAATGTTATGGTTGTAGGACTTGGTGCTGCAACTTTTCAGGATGAAATTAAGTTGGACAGTAAAGACATTTTAATAGTTGGAGATAGATATAAAGTAATTAAGTATGCAATCGAATCTAAAGTAGAATTAATAATTTTGGCTAAGGAAAGTAAAATAGATAAAGAATTAATTGACTTAGCAAAGGTAAAAAAAGTCACTATAATTAGTAGTAAGTTAAGTAGTTTTCAAATTGCTAATAAGATATCTCTTAGTAATTATATAACTTGTGCTTTATCAACGACTAATCCCATAACGATATATGATGATGATTATTACACAGATTTTTTAAATTTAAATTCTAGAGTAAATCATACTAATTATCCAGTTATAAATCATAAAAATGTTTGTTTAGGTTTAATTAGTCTTAGTTGGCCAAATAGGTTTGACAAACAACAAGTTATTTTAGTTGATCATAACAATTTAATTCAATCTGTAATAGGAATTGAGGAAGCTCAGATTATTGAGGTTATAGATCATCACAACATGGGTTCTTTAGGTACAGCTATTCCTATAGATTTTAGAAGTAAAACAGTGGGAGCTACAGCTACAATAATCTATGAATCATTTGTTGAAAATAAAGTAACTATTCCTAAAACTATAGCAGGACTTTTGATAAGTGCTATACTTTCTGATACAATGCTTTTAACTAGTCCAACTACTACAGAAGAAGATAAAACAGCTGTTTGTAAATTAGCTAAAATAGCTAAAGTGGATATTAATAGTTATGGATATGAAATGATTAAAGCTTCATCTTCTATAAAAGGAATGTCTATTACACAACAAATTTATCAGGATTATAAATCATATACTGTTGGTAGTAGAGAACTTGGTATAGGTCAGTTGTCTACTATGGATTTTGAAGAAATTAAAAGTAATATTGATAAGTATATAGAACAATTAGATGAAATGCATTCTCATAGTGATGGTGTATATGCTCTTTTTATAACTGATGTAATAAACAAGGGATCTTATGTAATTTATAGCACTAATAGTGAGAATATTATTAAAGATGCATTTAATTTAGATAAGGTTTATCAAGGAATTTTCCTAAGTGGAATAGTTTCAAGAAAAAAACAAGTTTTACCTGCAATTATGAACGTTATGGGATAGGAGGGGATAATGAAAGCACTTGTAACTGGAGCATCTAGTGGAATAGGAAAATCTATTAGTTTATATTTAGCTAGTTTAGGTTATGATTTAATACTTGTGGCTAGAGATGAGAATAATTTAAATAAAGTTAAAAATGAAATAAAAACTAATTGTGAGATTTCAGTAAAAGATTTAACTAAAGAGGCTCAAGTTTTCGAATTATATGAGGAATTTAAAGATAAAAATATTGATATTTTAGTTAACAATGCTGGATTTGGATTATTTGGTTTATTTTCTGAAACTAGCTTAGAAAAAGAATTAGAAATGATAGATTTGAATGTTAAAAGTTATCATATTCTTACAAAATTATTTTTAAAAGATTTTGTTAAAAGAGATAGTGGATATATTTTAAATGTTTGTAGTAGTGCAGGTTTTATGGCTGGACCTAGATTGAATACTTATTATGCTACTAAAAATTATGTTACGAAGCTTACTATGGCTATTAATGAAGAATTAAGACATCTTAATTCAAATGTTCATATTAGTGCTTTGTGTCCTGGACCTGTTGATACTAATTTTAATAAAGTTGCTCATGGAACATTTAGCATTAAAGGAAAAACACCAGATGAAGTAGCTAAGTATGGTATAGATAAAATGTTTAAAAATAAAATGATCATTATTCCTGGAATTTCTATAAAATTGGGAATATTTGCACTTAGATTTTTACCATATAGACTTCAACTTAAAATTGTGTATAAAATACAATGGAGGAAGTCAAAATAAAAATAGATAGTAAAAAATAACACAATATTTGTATTTGTGAAAAAAATGTGATATAGTATTGTTACTAATTTAAGTAAATAAATTATTGAAGTAGGAGAGATTTATGATTCAAATTATTTATTATATATTATTTTTAGCTTGTCTTATATATGGACTTTATTTTGGTTTAACTGGATTAATAGCTTTTTTTAAAAAGACTAAAGCTCCTAAAAAACAAGCACCTAAAACTAAGTTTGGTATTTTAATTGCTGCAAGAAATGAGGCTGAAGTTTTACCAGATTTAATTAATAGCTTAAAAAAACAAAATTATCCTGATGAATTATATGATATTTTAGTTATTGTTAATAACTGTACAGATAATACTGAAGAAGTAGCTTTAAAATGCGGAGCTAAGGCTTTAAATGTTGATGTACCAGTTAAAACAAAAGGTGAAGTGTTAGTTTGGACAAAGAAAAAACTTAAAGATTCTGATTATGATGCATATATTGTGTTTGATGCTGATAATATAGTACATAAAAATTTCTTAGCAAGAATGAATGATGTTTATCAAGCTGGATATAATGTTGCTCAAGGATTTAGAGATTCTAAAAATATAAATGATAACTGGATTAGTTCTTCTTACTCAATATTTTATTACATTCAAAATTTCTTTTTCAATAAATCTAGAATGATTATGAACTTATCTGCTTCCATTAATGGAACCGGTTTTATGGTAAAAAAAGAATTTTTTGAAAAATACTTTAAACCAAAAACTTTAACTGAAGATGTTGAGTTTACAGCACTTTGTACTTTAATTAATGAAAAAGTATATTTTGCTGAAGAAGCTGTAACATATGATGAACATACGACTAATTTTGCTGATTCATGGAAACAAAGAAAACGTTGGTCAAAAGGAATGTTACAATGTTTAAAACTATATAAAGGTAAATTAGTTAAAAATTTATTTAAAAGTAAAAATCTTTCATGTTTAGATTTACTTGGAAATTTCTTGGCTCCAATTGTTCAAGTACTTGCAAGTGTTCTTACATTGGTTTTAATTGGATTTAGAATAGTAGGAATTGAGTTATATGATATTTTCTCAGTAATGTATGCTTACTCATTAGTATTTTTCTTAGTAACATACTTATGGGGTGTTTTAATAAATATATATGTAGTTAAATATAATAAAAGAGGAGTTAAGGAAGCTTTAAGTGGTATTTTACTTTTTGTTGCTTTCATCTTTTCTTGGATTCCAATAAATGTTGCGGCAATGCTTGATAAAAATGCTAAGTGGGATCCTATTAAACATAAAAAAGCTACTGGTAATGAATCTTTTAATAAATAATTTTAGGTGATAAAATGGGTGAAGAAGAGAAATTTATTGAAAACAGCCTAGATAAAATTATTGCATCTAATGATGAGGTAAATATTGTAAGTAGTGTGACAGAAAAATTTAATAAAAAAAAGAAAAACATTGTTAATAATAATCAAGGTTCAATTTATACTATATTTTTACTTATTGGAGTTTTCTTAGCAACAGTAGGTGGTGTAGTACTTGGTTATGTTTTAGCCAGATAAAAAGAGAAATATAAAATTTCTCTTTTTATAATTCTTTTAATTTTTGTTCCATTTTTGTTTTTTCTTCTTCTATTTTAGTTTTTGTGGCTGTTTCTATTGTGTACCAGCCTTTTTTAAACATTAAATCAAATAGAACTCTTGCAGTATCTTTAGAATCTTCTAAGAAAGAAAATATATTATCGTATAAAGACACATTTGACATTTCATTTAAAGCTATACTTAAATTATTTGATATGTTTTTTTCATCATTTAATAAATCTTGAAGTATATCTAAATCATTAAATTGTTCTGGATTTTCAATTTTTTGTTTTTCATTATTCACTTTGCTCATATTTACCATCCTTTAATATTTTAAGTAAACCTTCACATATTTCCTTATGTAAATTGTATGTTTTTTCAACTTCGCTTAAAATTTCATCATCATTTATTATTTCCGTATAACTTTTTGCTTTTTTAGCAATTGTATAATTCCAGTTAAACATATCCGTTATGTAAGCTAAATCCTTAGTTGAAATTAAATTTGGAACTGTATTCATAATTTACTCCTTTCAATTTTAGTTTGGTTGTTATTTTAAAAAATATACTTTATAATTAGGATGGTGATAGAATGGAAAATATTGATAAGTATATTAAACTTCTTTGTGATAAATGTTTAAATTTTAACAAATCAAATAGTTTATTTATTTGCTATGAAAAGGCTTTAAATCAAGATTTTGTAGATAAAATAGTAGCGTATGTCAAAAAAAGAGGAATTAACGATATATATCTTAATGACTCAGCAAGTTTTGTAAAACATGATATTTTAAAAAATATAAAATTAGAAGATATTGAAAAAGAAAAAATATTTGATAACTCAATTTGGGATGAATATGCTAAAAAAGATTCGGCTTTTTTAATTATTGAATCAGAAATTCCAGGATTAATGGAAGATATAGATGCTGATAAGATAGCTATGGTAAGAAAAATTGCTAGGGAAACTAAACCAATATATAGAAAAAAACAAAATGTTGATGATATATCTTGGTGTATATGTGCATATCCTAATGAGTATTGGGCAAAAGATATATTTAAAGATCAAAACAATGCTTATGATTTACTTTTAAATAATATTTTAAATATGTGTATGTGTGATAAAGAAGATCCGATTAAAGCCTGGGAAGAATTTTTAATAACTTCAAAAAAAAGGGCAAAAAAATTAGATGATTTACATATTAAATGTTTACATTATACTAATTCTTTAGGTACGGATTTAAAAGTTTATTTATCAGATGAAGCTTGTTTTAGTAGTGCATATAGCGAAAAAAATATGATTGTAAATATGCCTAGTTATGAAGTTTTTACTACTCCAAATACTTTTAAAACTGAGGGTATAGTATATAGTTCTAAACCACTTATATATAATGGTGTTGTAATAGATAAATTTTATTTGGAATTTAAAAATGGTAAAGTAGTTAATTACGATGCTTTAATAGGTAAAGATATTTTAAAGGGAATTATTAATTCTGATGAGTATTCAAACATGTTAGGGGAATGTGCTTTAGTGAATTATGACTCTCCAATATCAAATACAGGTTTAGTTTTTAAAACAACTCTTTTTGATGAAAATGCGTCATGTCATTTGGCTTTAGGAACTGGTTTTTCTGAATGTATAAAGAATTCATGTAATAAAACTCTAGAAGAGTTATTTGATATGGGTGTTAATAAATCAACTAATCATGTAGATTTTATGATAGGTACAAAAGATTTAAAAATAGATGCTACGACTGATAATGGAATAATTACAATATTTGAAGAAGGAAATTTTATTATTTAATGCAAAATATAAATGTTATGTTAGATAGTTTAGCTAAATCTAAATTTAGAGGATCTTTTAAATTAAATAAAAATATGATTAGTTATGTGAATGAAAAAGGTTTAGATAAAATAACAAAGGATGTTTATGAAATAGTTTTAAAAAGAATAGCTATTTATAATCCTTTAAAGGATGGTAAGCAAACACCAATGAAACAAGTACATCCGGTTTTTATTGCCCAACATGCCACTGGAACTTGTTGTAGAGGATGTCTTTTAAAGATTCATAACATAACTAAAGAACGTGATTTAAATGATGAAGAAATAGATTTTATAGTTAAGTTAATAATGACTTGGATAAAAAATCAAATTAAAAATTAATAGCCTGTTTTTTTTTTTTTTTTTCTATGATATCATAGTAATGATAGGATAAGTGATTTAAAGATGAATAGTAAAAAAACAATTGTAACATCAGTTCTAGTGGCAATATTGGTTTTAGGAACTTTAACAACAACATATGCATATTTTAAATCAACTATAGGAAGTGGTTCATCTAGTAGTACAACAGTAACAGCTAAAACTATCGATGGATTAACATTTAATCAAGGAACTAATTTATCAATTACAGCTACTCAAACCAATTTTGGAAGTGGTAAAGGAAATTTGTCATCCAGTACAAGTCCCAAAGTTATATTGAAAGCTAGAAATGATGCATCAGCAAGTTATAATTACAAAGCATGTTTAAATATTTCGGAAAACACATTTGTACATTCGCAGATAAATTCAACTGAAACAAGTTTGGGTAGAACAGTAAATCTATTTGATATTTCAAAAGTTATTTCTTCATCTGAAGTGTTAAATAATAATGATAGATCATTGAGTATATATGTTTATTATGCCTCACCTTCTGGCGATGTAACTTTAAAAAATTACTGTCCATCATGTGAGGTTGGTAAAACTTATATACTTAATGCTAGTACTACAGTAAAACAAAACTTTGTGTATTTAACATCTTCAAGTTCCATTTGGACATTTGGAACTTCGAAGACTTTGACAGAGACAGATTTAAATTCGAAAGTTAGATTTTACAATGATAATACTATTGATAATTCAGTAGCAATAGTATCTAATATTCAAATAGAAGAAGGTACAACGGCTACACCATATGATCTGTATGGATATATTGAAAATTCGGATTTGGAACTAACAGTAACTAAAAATGGAATAACAGTACTTACTCAAGACATAACTCATGGGTATGGGGAGATTTGTATCCCAACAACAAATGGGGGAAGCACTACGACTCACACAATTAGTGCTGCAGCTGGTGCAACAACTACAGATATATGGAATGCCACAGTAACATTTAAAAATTATAATAATAATCAAAATGTTAATTTAGATAAAACTTTTAATTCTAATTTTGTGTTTACACGAATATAATTATTTAAAAAAATCTTTCTTTATGATTGGAGATATGTTATCCTTATGATAGGAAGGAGTGTGTGTTATGAATTACAATATGAGTTATAATTCTGCTGAGGGGATGGCTGCATCTTTAGGTTTTCAATTTTCTGGTGCAACTATGGTAGTTAGTTTAATTATTTTAGCTGTAACTATCATTGCTTTTTGGAAAATATTTACTAAAGCTGGTAAACCTGGATGGGCTTGCATAGTACCTATTTATAATTTAGTAGTTGAATTTCAAATAGCTGGTATGAATCCTTGGTTAATCTTATTAATGTTAGTTCCTATTGCTAATATTGTTGTTGCAATTATGCTTTATATTAATTTAGCAAAAGCATTTGGAAAAGGAACTGGATTTGCAGTAGGATTAATATTTTTAAACTTTATTTTCATGTTAATTTTGGCATTTGGTGATGCTGAATATGTTGGAAATAACTAATATTTAATTTACATAACAGTCATAAATTATGGCTGTTTTTTTGTAATGTAATTTGTTATAATCTTTTTATAGTAGGTGGTATATGTGAACGAGTTAAAATTAAGTGAAAAAATTAAGTTTTTGATATTGCTATTTACAGTGGGAGGTATTTTCGGTTTTATTTATGAAACTATATTTTATTATATAGATTTAGGTTATCTAGTTAAAAGGGGTTCAACGTTTGGTCCATGGATTCCTATTTATGGGTTTGGAGCTTTATTAATAACTTTATTTGCTTATAAGTTTAAAGATCATCCATTAAAAGTGTTTTTGCTAACTTGTTTAGTTACAGGGTTATTAGAACTTGGTACAGGATATGTTTTAAATACTTTTTTTGATATAAGATTGTGGGATTATAATATGGAAATATGGAACTTTGGAAATATAGGTGGATATGTTTGTCTAAGATCTATTTTGTTTTTTGGAATATCAGGTTTGTTCTTAATATACTTTTTAATTCCATTATTTACAAAAATTAAGAAAAAATGTAACGCGAGAGTGTTTAGCTTAATAAGTATAATTCCCGGAGTTTTATTTTTTAGTGATTTTGTTGCACATATATTTTTATAATCAACCTGAAGTTGAGTTAATTCAACTTTTTTTTTATATACAAAAAAATATTTAAGATTTATTATGAATTTGTAAAGGAGGAAAAAATGAAAAAGAAAAATATTTTGCTTATTATTATGTTTTTTATAATAGGTAGTTTAGTGGGAGGTTTTATAACGTATAAATGCTTTAATAAAAGTAGTGATGATGTGTTAGTAGCACAACTACCTAAACCTGAAGTAACAGAAGGTTTAAGAGGTCAACTTGGTATCGATAAAAATATAAATGAATCTACTATAGATAATTATTTAAATAGAGATGATAGTGTTTATTATGATATGAGAATGTTTAAAGATCCAGGTAATTATGAAGCTATAGGTGGTGATTCCTATTTGTCAGGCTATGTTAAAGGTTTTGAGGTATTACCACTTCCTTATTTAGTAAATGTTACTGGTCTTCCAAAAGAGGTTGGTAGTACATACAGTGGTAAAACGTTATTTACAAATAATGATGGAAAGTATATCGCTAATTATGAAGAATCTGTAACTATAATTGAATCTTTATTCCCTAAAGATAAGTATATATTTTTGATGTGTGGTGGCGGTGGATATGCTGGCATGACTAAAAATTTATTAGTTTCTTTAGGATGGGATGAAAATAAAATTTATGATGTAGGTGGTTATTGGTATTACACTGGTAATAATAAAATAGAAGTTAAGAAAACTATTGATGATAAAGTGATTTATGAGTTTTGGAAAGTTCCTTACCATAATATTGATTTTTCTAATTTAAAAAAGATTAAGTAATGAAAAAAGTATTAACAGTATTATTAGTAGTAATTTTTACTTTATGTGGTTGTAGTAAAAATGATGGAAAGTTTTATCTTGATAAGGAATATTATGGTAGTTCTGAATTCATTGAAGTTGATTCACGTCAAATAAATGAATTGCAAGAAAAGAAAGCTTCTTATATAGTTTTTACTTATAATCCCTTTTGTTCTTTGCAAGTTCCTTGTGATGATATTTTTAAAGAATATATGAAAAATAATAAAGTAAGTTTTTATTCCATTTCTTACGATGAATTTTCTAAAACTGAACTTGTGAAAACAGTTAAATTTGCACCTTCAGTTATAATTATTAATAAAGGCGAAATAAAAGCTTATTTAGATGCTTCTTTAGATAGTGATTTAGATAAATATCAGGATACAGAGAAATTTAGTGATTGGATTAATAGTTTTATAAAACTAAAATAAAAGCTAGTAATAGCTTTTTTTTAATGATATTATATTGATGGAGGATAGTTATGAATAAAAAAATTATTATTAGTATATGCGTGGTTGTAGCATTAATTATAGGAGTTGTTTCTTATTTTGTTGTAAAAGATATGAAACAAGAATCTAAGTTGTTAACAGAAGCTTCAATCGTTGTAGATGCGATTGATTTTGATAATTTAAATGAAGAAGTTATAAATAAACATTTATCAAAAATTGTTACCCATGGAGATTATGCAGTTGTAGAAAAAGCGTTCAAAGATTACATACATGATTATTTATATGATTTTAATGTAGTAAAAATAGTAAATGTATTAAATGATGAAAGAATTGTTAATTTGTTATCTATAGAAAATTATAAAAAAGATGGAAAAGAATTTACTGAATCTAAAACATATTTAGATGAGACAATAAGTTTTTTAAAAATAAGTAAAGAAAAATATCATGAATATATAAGTGATGAAAAGGTTCTTTCTTATATAAATGATAAAGGCTTGGATAGTTATTATGTTGATCTTTATAAAAATGAATTGATTGGAGATTTAAAAGCTCAAGATGAAAGTGATTCTTTTAATAAATCACTTGATAGCATTATTAATATTTTAGATATCTATAAGCAGGTTTTAAATTTATTATCTACAAATAAAAATACTTGGAATATTGAGAATGATCAAATAGTATTTAATTCACAAAATGTATTAGATTCATATACAAATTTATTAAATAAAATAACAGAGGATACTAATTAATATTATTTGTGTTTTTTAATTGCTCAATTTCTTGATTTAAGGCATTTACCATTTTTTTTAGCATCTCGATTGTATTTTCATCATCGCTATTATCATTATTTCTGTTAGAAAAAGTGTAGGAGTTATTTTTGCCTGATTCAGTTGATCCAGGTGCTTCTAAGCCGCGTTCTTGCATTACGGCACGATAAAATGCATTTGTTGATAAAACTTGTGCTACTAACATTAACCAATTGCCTAAGGCATTTTGTTCATTGGCAGTCATATCATCTATAAGGATATATCCTACAATTACAGCACTTAATGAAAAAACTTTTGGAGGAACATTTGGTAACATAAAAACCTCCTTAAGATGAATTCTATAATATAAAATATTCTAATATTAGGTTAATATGATTGATTTTAAAAAAATTATGTTATAATAAACAAGCAAGGGAGAGTTTTGTATGAAAATTATTCTTAAAGATAAAGTTTATGTCCAATGGATAGATATTAAAAATTTGGTTTATGCTAAATGTGCATTAGGATTTTATTGTCCTGATCTGGTTTGTCATAAATATACAGAATTAAATGAAAATGGCTCTATTATGGAATCTGAATTTGTAAAGTTTGAAGATGCAGAAGTTGTTCTATTTTTTAATAATTTTGATTTTATAATTGATTATATTACTTTTATGAAAATGAATAAAAAAGAAATGGCAATGAAGTATAATTATCTTTTAAAATCTAGAAATTATATCTCACAGTTTATACATTATGATTGTGCTGAAAAACATAATGTAGAACGTAAAAAATTATTAGCAAAATACGATTATTTAACTTATCAAATATTGGAGTTAAATAAATTTGTTGATTTTAAGCAAGGTAAGTTTGAAATGAAACTCCCAACAGGTGTAGATTATCCTAAAGGATATAATAGAAAATTGGCTAAAAATAAAAAAAGATAAATCATCAAAAGATTTATCTTTTTCTTTTTCTGTTGAATGCTATGTAATAATCACAACTAACTACTTCTTTTTCAAGATCAATAATTGTTTTGGTAACAAAATAGCCTTTAAATTTTAGTGCTCTTTTTAAAGTGTCGTATAATTGAAACGATGTAATTTTGTTATACTTTGATGTAGTAGGATCACCATATACCATTGGAGTAAATGCCAATAATTGGTGATTTATGCATTTTATTTGCAATTTATAAGTTTCTACGTACTGTGATAAATATTCCTCAATTATTTTACTTGCTTCTTGAAAAGTGAGTTTAAGTGTTTCTTGATTACTCATAATACCTCCTGATTAATTAGTATTATAACATAGAATGTTTTATTTGCTAGTTAAATCTGCTGTTTTAAAGTATTTTGTGGCTTTTGGTTAAGTATTTTTAGGCTAAATCTTAAATAATTTATAATAAGATATGTAATAAAAATAAAAAGATTGATATTTAATTCAAGTAAATTAAAGTGATCATAGCAAATTATTTTAATAATATAAGTAAATGTGTTAAAATATATATTAAGTTGGTGATACTATGACAATTAGTAGTGCGGAAATGGAAAAAGAGAAAAGCTATTTGGAGCAAGTAAAAAAAGTTGCAAATGACATGATTGCTAGTATAGATACAAAAGTAAAAGAAGAAAAACAAGATATATTTGAAATAAAAAAATATATTTGGGATGAATGTAAAGCCATGGGAGAGTTAGAATATGGTAACTTATTAAATGATACCGATGCAAAGGTAAAAAGAACTAACGATCAAATTATGCAGGGATTTATGTATAAAAAAATTCTTGATAATGCTTATTTTAGTAGAGTTGATTTTAAAACGGATAGTGAATTTATAAATGTTTATATTGGATTACACGGTTTATATAGTGATGATAAAAATTATATTTTTGATTGGCGAGCACCTATTTCAAGTTTATTTTATGATTATACGATAGGTAATGCTGAATATGATGCACCTATAGGAAAAATAAAAGGTAAAATTGAACTGAGACGTCAATATAAAATTGAATCAGGATATATTAAGAGAATAATTGAAAATGACATTAATATTGACGATGAAATACTTCAAGAAGTTTTATCTTCAAATTCTTCTGATAAAATGAAAAATATAGTTACTACAATTCAAACAGAACAAAATACAGTAATAAGGAATACAAAAGATAAATTTTTAATTGTCCAGGGTGTTGCGGGAAGTGGAAAAACTTCGGTAGCATTACATAGAATTGCTTACTTATTATATAAAGAAGATAATTTAAATAGTAATAATGTCCTTATATTTTCCCCAAATAATGTTTTTAGTGAATATATCTCTAATGTCCTACCTGAGTTAGGTGAGGAAAATGTTTTAAATACAACCTTTAATGATTTGGTGAAATCTTATATTAAAAATCACAAAAATATAGAAACTTTTTCAGAATTTTTAGAGCGTAAGTATGAAGGCATAAATAATAATGAAAAAGATGATTGTATTTATACTAAAAATGAATTAGATGAGTTTATGAATCGATTTTTAAATAAATTTATATTTAAATATGGGATAAATATAAATGGTATCTATTTTAATCAATTTGAATTAAATAAGCGGTTAACTGAAAAGTATAAAAAACTTCCATTTTTAGATCGAGTTGATAGTATTTCAGAATATATATGTAATAATGTAAATATTTCAGTTAAGAAATATAAGACTAAAATTAAAAATAGATTATTAAAAGAACTTGAGATTGAACTTAATCCAATTAATATTTATAACCAATTTTTAGAATCTAAAAATTGTGAAAAGGATATTAGTAAAAAAGTTTATTTTGAAGATTTAGTTAATATTATTTATATTTATTTTGAGCTAAATGGTTATCCATATAATAGTAATGTTAAACACATTATAATTGATGAAGCCCAAGATTATTCTAAAATACAATTTTACATTTTAAAAAAGATTTTTCCCCATTCTTATTTCACAATACTTGGCGATGTTAATCAAACTATAAATCCATATTGTAAATATAATTCTCTTGAAGAAATTGCTTCGATTTTTGATAATAATGCACGTTATATTGAACTTAATAAAACTTACCGCTCTAGTATGGAGATAATAGATTTTTCTAATAAAATTTTGGGTATAAATCATGTTAATTCAGTTAGAGGCAAAAGTGGTTTTCCTATAATTTCTAAAACTGAAAAAATATCTAGCAAAAATATTATAGATGATATTATAAAAATGAGAATTGATGGTATGAAGACTATTGCAATAATTACTAAAAATGCAAAAGAAGCAAAGAAACTATATAGGATAATTGAAAATAAAAGTAACAATATCAAGTTTACTTTAAATACAATTATGAAAGATTGTGTGACAATATTACCTTCATATATAGCTAAGGGATTAGAATTTGATGGTGTAATTGTATGTAATACTTTAGAAGACAGATATACTGATAAAGAAAAAAAATTATTTTATGTTGTATGTACTAGGGCTCAACATCAGTTAATAATCTATAATAATTAATAATTTTTAATAATCTAAAAATTTCTATTAGTTTGCGTTTTAGTGAATTATGTGCTATTGTAACAGATAGAGGAGGAGCGTTTATGAAAATAATTAAAGTAAATACTGCTAAAAATAGCATTAACGATTTATCGGATGCTAAAAAAATGATTCTTGCTAACTCATCACTTGATGCTTGTGGATGTACTGGCAATGGTCAATGCTAGTTAAATGAGTGAAGTGGTGACTTCACTCATTTTCTAAATTAAAAAGGTGTAAAAGATGTATAAAGTAAGTAACTATAATATAGTCAAACAATATGATGATAAGATAATCGTATATAATTCTTATACTAAAGCAAGTTTATTTTTAGAAAAAGATTCTTCAACGGAAGCATTTGAAAATATTGAAAAATTTAATACATTGGATAAAGACACACAAAAAGTGTTAATTGATAATGGCTTTATAATTGATAGTGATAGGGATGAATTTGCAGAAATCAAATATATGTATGAAAAAAAATATTATGATAAAACATTTTTAAATGTTGTTTTAGTCCCATCTCTTGCTTGTAACTTTGCTTGTCCATATTGTTTTGAAAAAGATTTAAAATGTGGAAAAGAAAATATAAAAGAATATTTTTCAGCATTAAAAAAATTTGCTAAAAACAATTTCAAAAATTATCAATGTGTACAAATAAGTTTGTTTGGTGGTGAACCTTTGTTATTTGCAAATGATTGTTTGGATTTTTTAAGTTGGGTGAGGGAAGATTCAATAGAACAAAAATATGATTATTTTTGTTCTATTGTAACAAATGGTTCACTTTTAACAGAAACGATTTTAGAACAACTTTTAAAACATAATTTAAAGATGTTACAAATAACTATTGACTCTGACAAAAAGACTCACGATTTAACAAGAAAATTTAAAACTGGGCAACCATCATTTGATCTTTTGATTGATAAGATTTCAATGATTATTAAAAAGACTAAAGACTATTCTGACTTTAATTTTATTTTAAGAATAAATCTTTCTAATACTTCAGTAGAAAAGGTGAAAAAATCATTGGAATATATTAAGCCTGAATATCGTTTTAAAGTTAATTTGTTAATAAGGTCGGTATATAATACTCACGCATATAAAGACAATAATAAAAATGATAATTCGCAAATTGATGATTACTTTTCGATGGGTAAAGATTTGGGCTTTGTGATTTTTCAAGAAAGTTTCCATTATCAAAGTTGTGAAGCTTGCGCTGATGACAAATTCTTTTATCTTATGCCGGATTTAACTGTGTGGAAATGTATTAATGATTTAAATTATAATGATGCTTGTATAGGTAAAATTGATCAAAATGGAAATATACATATAAATCCAAGTAAAAATGTTAAGTGGTCTAAAAATGCTATGTCTACATTTTCTGATGAAGAATGCGTAAATTGTAAATTACTTCCTGATTGCTATGGTGGTTGTATATTGAAAAAATGTAAGACTTGCAAAAAACAATGCCGACCATTTGAAATGACTAGTATGCTTCATATTTTTAGATAATTTGTTATCTATGGTGGTTAGTATATGAAATTAAATATATGTGAATATGAATTAATGCATAATTTGCAACAAAAAGGAAATAGAAAATCTTATAAAATAGGATTTACACGTGCTATAATGGATGTAGGAAATTTTAGAAAGTTTCAAGAAGATTCAATTCTAATTACTTCACATAAAGAATCACTAGGCAATGAAATGTTATTAGTGGCTGATGGTATGGGTGGATTAGAAAATGGTGCTCGTGCAAGTAGATTGTCAGCCATGTATTTAATGGCGTGGTTTCAAACTTTAGATTCTAATGTTTTTAAAGCTACAAAATACTTGAAAAGGGAATTTTCAACTTTTATTTGTAAGTTAGATGAAATAATTAGGCAGGAATGTGGAAAAGGTGGTACTACATTGGTTTGTGCCTTTATATTAAAAGATTCTTTAGTGGTTGCTAATATTGGTGATTCTCGTGCGTACATTTATAATGATGATAACCTTATTCAATTAACAGTTGATCACTCTATAACACAAAATCTTTTTAATGAAGGAGTTATAGAAGAAAAAGATAATATGAGATTTCATAAGAACAATCATTTAATTCTATCTAGAATTGGTTGTGAAAAAAAATTATTGGAATTAGATTTTTACGAAATGGGTATTGATAAATTCGATAAATTATTCTTGTTTTCTGATGGTATAACTGATTGTATTTCTGAAAAAAGGTTGAAAGAATTAATTAAAATAAATTCTGATAATATTTTATGTGATGCTATTATAAATGAGGCATTAAATATTGATTCATATTTATACAATTTAAATCATGATGATTATTATGATAAAATATCTGCAGGAAAAGATAATGCATCAATTGTCTTTAGAAGGAATAGGAAACTTAAAAAATGACAAAAATACAAGAAAAATGGCGAGATAGCTTAACTGATATAAATGATGTTGAATTTAAACGTGTGAAATTTGAAAAAATAATAAATTATCCACCTGCAGGTAACGATGTATTTGAGTGTATAGGAAAATATAAAGGAAAACCAATTAATTTTATTTTTAAAAGTGAAAGAGGAGAGTTTGCTGATTTTACAAATGAAATAAAAGTTTTAAATGCTGTAAATAATATATTTCCTGTACCAAAAGTTTTAGAAAGTGGAAAAATAAATAAATACATATATATAGTTCTTTCAAAAATTCAAGGAGAAAAACTTTCAGATATTTTTAAAGAAGATATAAATGCAGATAAAAGCAAATATTTGTATTTATATGGTCAGACTTTAGCTAAAATTCATAGATTAGATATAGATTGGAAGCTTGCTAAAATTCGTGATATCAATGATTATCCTAGTACTAAAATTTATAAAAATCTGGATGACTGGGATTTAAATATTATTAAATATTTAAAAGATACGAAACCAATAATTAATTATGATACCTTTATACATGGTGATTTTCATTATGGAAATATTCTTTGGGATGATTATAAAATAACAGGTATTTTAGATTGGGAATATTCTGGTAATGGATTTAAAGAACAAGATATTGCTTGGTCTTTGATTTTGAGACCGGGACAGAGATTTATGGATGATTTTAAGGATTTAGAAGTATTTTTAAATGGGTATAAAAGTATTAATAACTATGATAAAGATAAATTAAAGTGGTGTTTAATAAATGGCTCAATGCATTTTTATCTAATGTATAAAAAACAAAATAGCACTGAATATTTAGGCAAATTAAAACAATTAATATGTTTTTTTATAGAAACATTGTAGTAGGGTAGTGTGATGTATTTTTATTTAAAATATGATACTATATCTAATAGTATTAGATAAACGAGGCGCAGTTGGTGTTTTGAATTATTTGGCGTTTGATAAAAATGAAGCAACAGCGGGAAAATTAAGTGAAAAATTAAACGTTACAACAGCAAGGGTTGCTAGTATACTTAATTCTTTAGAAAATAAAAAATATTATTAATACTTACAACAAAGACCAGGAAGAAGCTGGTAATGATAGCAATGTATTTACTCTTAGTGATTTAGTAGGAATGCTAATGTCATCTGTAACAGATATAGTTGATATGATTAGTTATGTTTTAATTGGATTTGTTTCAATATCTTTAGTAGTGCCAAGTATTATGATTGGTATTATTACTTATATTTCAGTGTTAGAAAGAACAAAAAAAATTGGTATTTTAAGAGCAATTGGAGCTAGTAAAAAAGATGTATCTAGATTATTTATTGCGGAAACTTTAATAGTAGGTTTTACTGCTGGCGTAATTGGAATTGTAATATCTTTATTATTAAATATTCCTATAAATATGATAATTAGTCGAATTGCAGGTGTTAATAATTTGAGCCAGCTACCATTAATTGGGGGTATAACTTTAATAATTATTAGCGTTGTTTTAACTATGATAGCAGGACTTATACCATCGAGATTAGCAAGTAAAAAAGATCCTGTTGAATCATTGAGAAGTGAATAAAGAAGGGAATATGAAAATGAAAAATTTAATTGTTTATTATTCTTATGAAGGAAATAGTGAAGTAATTAGTAAGGCAATACAAGAAGTAATTAGTGTTGATGTATTAAAAATTGTGCCTAAAAAAGAAAACAAAAAGTCTATTTAGATTTGTTTGGGGTGGTATGCAAGTTTATATGACTAAGAAACCAGAATTAGAGAAGTATACGATTGATTTATCTAAGTACGATAATATAATTATAGGTTCGCCTTGTTGGTTTGGAACTAATGAAATAAAAGATAAAAATATATTCTTATTTGTATGTAATGATGGTAATATGAGAAATACATGGAAGAATTATGAAAAAACGTTAAGGGGAAATAAAATAGTTAGTAAAATTGATTTTGTTTATCCTGTAAAAAACGGCATTGAAGAAGCTAAAAATAAAGCTAAAGAATGGATTGTAGGTTATTTAAAATAATATATTAATTTTTAATATCATTAGATCAGGCTTAAACGTTTGGTCTTTTATTTTTTTTACTAAATTTGTTTAAAATATTTATAATATTTATCATTATTTGATGAAATCTTTTTTCAAAATTTTAACAAAAAAACTAATCCGTTTCTAGATTAGTTATCTATTTAAGCTCAAAAAATTCGAGCAGATTTCATTATGGAGCGGTTTAAATACATCTTACGAACTCGCTCTCTTTCTATATATGATTATACATCATTTTTCCTTAAATAACAAATTTTAATAATTAAAATGTCAATTTCTATGATATAATTATACATAGAAGTGACAGATAAATAGTAATTTGTTGAAATGGAAGATTGATTATGAGAAAGATATTATTTGCTATTTTACTATGTGGGGTTATGGCTTTAGGATTAACAGGATGTGGCAAGTCTAGTGTAGAGGATGCTAAAAAAGGTTTACAAGAAAGTCAAGAAAAATATGGTTCCGTTGAAAAAGAAACAACTGATGCTTTAGTTGCAAAATTTAATACTGAAGTAATGGATAATGATGGTTCTTCTTTAAATTCAGCATCAACTGATTATTTAACTGAATATAATAATCAGTATTGGTATGGATTACTTGATGGAGTTTCATTAGTAATTGTTCCAGAAAAATATACAGGAGATAAAGCAACTGACATTGTAGACTATATGCTAATTTATGTAGATAAAGCTAGTAAGTATGGTGATGCTGCACTTACATATGCTAAACATTTAATAAAAGCAAATTATAATGAGGCAACGGAAACTGAAATTAATACATTATTAGATGAAGCAAAAACTAAATCGACTACTGGTAAAACAGCATATAACGGAAAAGGTATCTCTGTTGGTTATTTAGATAGCAGTGATTATTATCAATATCAAGTATTAAGATTTTACAAATAATTATAATTTATTGATTAGTTAGACAAATAGTAATTTGCTGAAATGATTGGAGGAATGGGTATGAAAAATAAAAATGTATTATTTGCAGTATTAGGTATAAT
>CAKOSP010000006.1 GCA_934102335.1 uncultured Bacilli bacterium
TGGAATAAGCATAAGTGTAGATACTTTTTCTAAAAAATCAACCATATTATAATTTGATAATTCTTCTCTTATTGAAGCAATTATTCTCAGATCTTCATTATCATATTTTTTTAATTCATTGTCTAATAAACTTTTTTCAAACACACTTATACCTCCAATCAAAAAAGTAGAGCATACTCCATCATTAAAATGAAATATTCTCTACTGTATTTAATTATATTATATCATTATTTAATAAAATCTAAAATATTTTTATAAAAAATAATCTTTTAATACCTCATCTAGCATACCATATTTGGCTAAATGATAATTCATTAAATAATCTAGATTTCTAAATCCTTTTTGTAATTGATTCTTATCTTTATTATCCCAACACATTCCATCTGTTAATAGAATAAATCCTATATTAAGCTTTTTTAAATCATTTTGTCTATTTATATAGCTATCAATGATTTCTTCTGGTTTTGAACCACCTCTAAAGAAATAATCAACTTCTATATTTAATACCTTATTACCTTTTACTAATATAAAATCTGCTTTTCTATTTGCTACATCTGGTGATACTTCAAATTCATATTCTTTCAACACTTTAAATTGTTTTTGAGATATTAATGATATATCATATTTTTTACATACCTCAGAAATGATTGGCTCACATGCATCCTCAAATGCAGTTCCTCCTCGATTCTTTCTTCCATTTGAATCTAAGCCAACTAAAACTCCAATAACATAATCAATTACACTTTTTTCTAATAGATTTTCAAATAAATCCTTTAATCCCATTTTTTCAAAGAAAATATAATATATTTCAATAGTCTCATCAGATAATCCACCACTAATTTCACTTACATTAAAATTATATGAATAAAAATCATCTTCATCTAAATCTTCATTAACAACTTGTAGATCATTTTTACCTTTCCAAACTTCTTTACGTTCATTTTTAGAAAGAGCAAATAATAACGGAAAAGTTGCTATTACTGTAGGAATCTTTCTAGCTAGTTCAACAAATTTTGAATGAATATCATCACATCTTATTAGAACATTCATTGCATTTAATTCAATTTCAAAGTTTCTGTAATCAAGAGCGTTTCCCCAATTAACATAAAAATTAAATCCTCTATTAGTTGCAACCAAATTATCAACAAATATTTCAGCTAATTCATCAGTACTCATATTTTTATACATTTTCTTCTAACCTCCTAATTGTAAGATCCAAATAATCTTTTTCTTTATCAATCCCTATATATTTTCTTTTTAATCTACTTGCCACAATTCCTGTTGTTCCACTACCATTGAATGGATCAAGTATTAAATCATTTTCATCTGTTGATGCAAGTATTATTTTCTCTAGAAGTGCTATTGGTTTTTGGGTTGGATGTTTACCACACTTCTTTTCACTTGGTTTAGTCAGTGATGTTTCCCATACATCTTTCATTTGTTTTCCATCGTTTAATTCTTTCATCACATCATAGTTAAATTTATGTTTAGCTTTTTTTATGTCTTTTTTAGCCCATAATATTGTTTCTGTTGAATGAACAAAAGCTCGACAGCTAATATTAGGTGGTGGATTTAATTTTTTCCATGTAATGTTATTAATAATCTTAAATCCCTCTTCTTCAAGTGCCATACCTATTGAATAAATATTATGCATTGTTCCACTTATCCATATTGTTCCGTCATCTTTTAAAACTCGCTTACAGGCTCTTATCCATTTCTTATTAAAGTTATGCTTTTCTTTGATTCCTATCTTTTCATCCCATTCGCCTTTTTTAACTGATACCATTTTACCAGCACTACAAGTTATTCCGTCTCCTGATAGGAAGTATGGTGGATCTGCAAATATCATATCTACACTTTGTGGCTTTAATTTTTTCAATAATAAAAGGGCATCGCCATGTAGTAATTTAAAATCATCATCTTCGTAGTAACAATCCTTGCTCATGTAATGCACCTCCTAATTATATTATACTGTGTTTATTCTTAAAATCCTCTTTTATTTTCGTAATTTGTTATAATTACTTCTTCTACTTTACCTCTCTTTTTTCCATTTGCATTTATATTTCTTTTAGCTTCAATTACATGAATGTTAAAATCTTTATATAATTCTTGTATTAGTGAAGTATTGTGATTTGAAAGCATTACATAACAACCTCTATCAGAAAGTTCTTTATAAACTCTTGCAAGCCTTTTTTGTTCTTCTTTTCCAAATCCATCTTCTGTATAGCTATTAAATGTTGTTGTATCAGAATCATAAGGTGGATCAAAATAAATGAAATCACCTTTTTTAGCATTCTTTACTGCTTCTTCAAAATCTACACTTAATATTTTAACATCATTCATTGTTAAATAATTGCTAACTGTTATTAGATTTCCGCCCTCGTATGTATTTACTTTTAATTTCTTACCGAATGGAACATTAAATTCATTCTTACTATTTACTCTATATAACCCATTAAAACAAGCCTTATTTAAATAAATTGTTCTTCCTGCTCTTGTATAATCTGATAGTCTATTAAATGATGCTTTATTTCTATCTTTATTTCTTATTTCATAATAGAACTCTTCACTATGATTTGTTTCATAACTATTTAGAACACTACACATCTTTTTAAATTTATCTTCATTACATAATACATTATAAACATTTATTAATTCTTTGTTTGAGTCATTTATAACGGCTTTCTTTGGTGATAATTCAAATAATAAAGCTCCACCACCTACAAATGGCTCATAGTAAGTATTAAACTCATCAGGTGCATATTTTAATAGCTTATCAATTATTTGTCTTTTTCCACCAGCCCATTTGACGAATGGTTTTCCTTTTATCATTACTATCTACCTCCAGGTTGTATACATATTAATTATATCATTAAACTGACATTTTTCCTACAAAAGTAAGAATTATTTGTTTGTTTTTAAATTATCTTGTAATATTTTTGATAAAGAGTTATTAATACAACAGTTTGGAGGTAAGTATGTTTAGAAAAAATGTTAATGTTGATATTAGCGATGAAGATTTTAAAAAGATTCTTGTTCCATTTAATGAAAATTATGATGATTTTTTAGAAAATTATATTATGCCAGAAGTAATAGCTTTTTACATTGCTAATTCATTTTATCGCGATGCTATGTGGAAAGGTAGCTTTAAACAACATTATAATTCCGCTGCTGATGTAATTAATTTTTTTAATGAGGATTATGAAAAAGTAAAAACAGAAGTTAGAAAATTATTAAAAATAAAATATGCATTAGAAGTCATTAGTGAAGAACCGTTAGTTTTGAAACAAATAAAGTATTAGCAATTGCTAGTATTTTTTATTGTAGTAGTAATAGTACAATAAAATATATTCTTTATTCTTTTCTTATTCTTATCCTTATCCATATCCTTATCCTAGGAGGTGAATCATTTTATTTGATTTTAATTTGATTTGAAAATGATTTTATCTTGATTTGAATTTGATTATATTTTGATATAAAAAGTATTCATAGTTCATTTAGCAATTATTTTCCAAAAAACTCACGGAAAATTTATAATTGTGTGTATTTAGGTGGCAGGTCGGTATGTAAATTTACTAAAACAAAAAGAGTCAACCCTAGGGGGTACCTATTTTTTTGAAGTTAAAACAGCTTTTAAATAATTTAAATCTATACCAAAATATTTTAATACTTCCACCATTGGTACTAATCCTCTATTTCTAAGTTTATTATTATCACTATATAAAGATAATGCTATTTCACTTCTAATTGCATATGCCTTATTTCTTCCTACACTACCTAGCATCATTATATCTTTTGCAGTAGCCCATTGGCATGATGCTACTTCTAATATTTGTTCAGCATTTAATTTTTCACTGTTCATTTTCTCATCCCTTTCTATTATTAATTTGAAGTGTGCTAAACTTTTAATATTAATTGTAATAAACATATACTGTATTTTTTTAAATAATAAAAGTATATTTTATATACAACTATAGTCACTATAGCATACTTTTAACTGTCATTTACTATCATCTTACTATCACTTAACTATCAATTACTATCATTCTACTATCAATTACTATCATTCGGTTGATTTTAGTATTTTTTGTGATATATTGATTAGAGTCAGATAGATATAAACTATTTGATTAAGTTTCTAAAGTATGTTAACATTACAACACACTTGTAAAAGCATATAAAAAGATCTACTGTTGGCGCAGTAGATCAAACAGAAACACAAATTAAAAGTTTAGCACAACTTTAACATTTTAATAATGTAATTGGGTTTCCATTTACATTATATCACTATGCTTTTATTCATACAAGGAGATGATGATATAATGGGAGTTTATAAAGCAAAATCTGAAAAAACTAAAGATGGTCGTGTCTGGTTTTTTAGAGTCAGATATCAAGATATAGATGGTAGAAATGCACAGTATAAGTCTGGGAAATTTGCTACTAAAAAAGAAGCAGAAGATGCAGAACTTGAATTTAGGTTAAAAATACATAGACATGAGAATATGGATAAAATAACCTTAGATGAAATGATTGATATATTCATCGAGAATAGGATTTCTACTATTGAGGTTAAGCCTACTACTCTATATAATTATGGTAATAAAAGAATCCATTTAAAAAGTTTATTAAATATCAAACTAAAAGATTTTAATATTAATCACTATGATAATTGGAAAAAGCAAATGAATGAAACTAATATTTCAACAAGATATAAAAATGACATATTAAAATTTTTAAAATCAGTATTAAACTTTGCTATGACTTGGTATGATTTTAATCTTAATAAAGTTTATAATAAAATGACTAAGTTTAATAATGCTTCTGATATACCAAAAGAAATGATGTATTTTACATATGATCAATGGAAACAATTTATTTCTGTTGAAACTAATTTACAAAGTAAAGTTATGTTTGAAATATTATATTATTGTGGTTTAAGAAAAGGTGAACTTAGAGGATTGACTTGGAGAAATGTTGATCTTGTTAATAAAACTTTGTCTGTTAAAAAACAAATCACAGATCGTGGTGGTTCGGTTAAAGAGTTCCAATTCTCCACTCCAAAGACTAAAAGTAGTATAAGAACTCTACCACTTAATAAAGTGCTTTTAAACGACCTTAAAATGCTTAAAAATGAGGTATCTAGAGAATATGGATTCAATGATGATTGCTTTGTTATTGGCGATGCTTTTCCGGTTGCAAGTAATACTATTACATCAAGAAAAAATCGGAATTGTAAATTAGCTAATGTACCTCAAATTAGGATCCATGACTTCAGACATTCTTGTGCTTCTCTACTTGTTAATAATGGAGCTAATATAACTGTTGTCGCTAAATACTTAGGGCATACAAAAATAGAAGAAACTTTAAATACCTATACACATCTATTTAACTCTGCTTTAAATGAAGTTGTTTCTATTATCGATAGCTTAGAAGACAATGTCTAAGCTATTTTCGTTTTCATAAAACTCTACATCATTAACATATAATATATCTAACATCTTTAGTCTTCCTGGCATTGAAGGGTTAGATGCTAATGTATGAATATTAAGTTCATCAAATAAAGTACCACTATATTCTGTGCTTGTTTCGAATTTCCATCTTAAACTATTAGTATAAAAAATAAGCCAATACTTTGTATCATAAGCAGCCTGTTTCCAATTATTATCAAATCTATTAATTAATTCATCTTTAATATGATCCAAATATTTTTTAACCTCTTCTGCCTTTGTAATACTTAAGCTGTTTAAACTAAAGTAATCTAAACACATAACATCCTGTAGTATTCCATTTCCTAATAATTTAGACATATATTCAGTTATTTCATCCGTACTACACTTAAGTTTTAAGATAATATATTGTAACCATAAATCAGTGATCTCTTTCAGTTGTGGTTCGCAAGAATTCCTCTTATTTATCCATTTATTTAAAACAGCATTTTTCTCTTCTTGCGTAAAATTCATTTTTTCAAATATATTAATAATTAGATTAGAAGAGGCTTTAGAAATAAGATTATTCTTAAACATCATGTTAATTAAATAATCTAATAATATTTTGCTTGTTTCTTTATCTAAATACTTAACAGGTATTTCATCTTTCTCATATAACGAATTTAAAATAGATATCATATAATTACAGTTAGAATATTTGATTTTAAGCGATGAAGACAAATCATTCATAACATTTTCTACATAATCTAATGGAGTATCAAAATCTTCCTCTTTTATACGATCTTTTAATATATATATTCTTTCAGTTTGTATATTTTTCAAAGAAATAAAGGGAAATTCCTCTATTTTAAATTTGCTTAAATTAAGATCCAATCCATATTTTAAAAAACATTTTCCAATAAAATTCTTAACTTCTGATTCTAATTTTTCTTTTGAATCTGAAAAAAAATCATAGTCATCACAAAAATGTACAAAACTCACATCATCATCTTTATACGTTTCTACAATTTGCCTGTCAATTTTAGAAAGAATTATTTCAGAAATTATTCCTGATGTATATGGGCCAATTATTATTCCTTTTGTTTCATTTCTATTTAATGTTCTGGACAATACATCTAAATTTTCAAAAATATCTTTATTTTGTGAGTTAACCAAATCCCAGGAAATTGAATGACTATATATGCTATTAAAAAAATTGCTTACATCAATACTCATATGATAATACCTACCTGAACAAATATTGTGTGTTATTAATTCCTTATTATCAAAGCCACGTTGAACAAGCTCTTCAGTTTCTTCCGTCAAAACATCACCATCATAAGTGTAACCAACAATTATTCCTTCCTCATCGTAATCATAACTTGATGAAGAATAATACTTATCATTTGGTTCTAACTGCTCACTTAGAATATCAGAGGCATTTTTCATCAAATAAAAATCAAGTGGTATTAGGGCTAACGGATTAGCAACAGAGATAAAGCGATTTCCTCCATTTGGTTTAGAAATATTTACTTTTATAGGTTCAGTGCCTTTTTTATGTCCATAAATAGCATCAGAATAGCCTTTATATTCTTTGATACTATTACCATTTTTTTCGTATGATAAACCAATGATATTATCAATATTGCCAATTGTATTTGATATAGTATCCAATTTATTCATAACTTGACTGTTAATAAAACAATCGGGAACATGTCTAGAGGGAAAAATGAAATTATCATTTCTAACATCATTTGCCATTGTATCAACTCCAGTAAATATATTATATCACAGTTTTCATTTTCTCTCTTACAATATTCTATAAAATAATATAATTAAAAAATGGTACCTAATTGGTACCTAATCCTTTTTTTAGAGCTTTATCAAATCAGTAAAACTCTTATATTTCCTAACAAAAATGAGAGCGACATAAATTATCGCTCTCTTCAGGGGGTTTTGGTTGATCCATCTCTCACATTTGATCGTAAGAGACGATCGAGCATGACATCTATCATGCTAATTTAATATTAAAATAAAAAATTATATTTGTCAATTGATTTTTATATTAAAAAATTCAAGTCGTCAACTAGACGTAAATAATGATCATATTCTAAATATTTTTTGTTTTTTACAAAATCCAAACTATCTTTTTGTGTCTGTACTAAAATAGAGTAATCTCGTTTAATATCAGCTATTTTAAAGACCATATCACCGCTTTGTTTTGTACCAAACAAATCCCCTTCACGACGTTGTTCAAAATCTTTTTCTGTAATATAAAATCCATCATTACTTTCTTCCATGACCTTTAATCTATCATTATCTTTATCACTAATCAAAAAACAATAACTCTGATATTCACCCCTACCAACTCTACCTCTTAACTGATGTAAAGTAGCTAATCCAAATCTTTCAGCATTATAAATAGCCATAATTGTTGCATTAGGAACATCAATACCGACCTCAATAACAGTTGTAGAAATCAAAACATCAATTTGTTTATTTAAAAATGCATTCATTATAGCATCTTTAACTTCTTGTTTCATTTTACCATGTATAATTTCAACCTTATAATTTTTAAAAGCCAATTGAAACTTTTCTTTTAATTTTACAACACTATTTAAATCACTTTCTTCATTCTCTATTAAAGGAGAAACAACAAACACTTGATGCCCCAATTTTATTTGTTCATACATTTTTAAAAGAACTTCTTTAATATCTTTTTCTTTATAAACTTTTGTAATAATCTCTTTTCTACCAACTGGTTTTGTTTTGATAATTGAAACATCTGTATCACCATAAATAGTTAATGCATAAGTTCTTGGAATTGGCGTCGCTGATAAATATAAAACATCTGGTTTAATTCCTTTATTTTCCAAATTATTTCTTTGCATTACACCAAAACGATGTTGTTCATCAGTAATTATTAAACCCAGTTTATTAAACTTTAAATCATCACTAATAAGAGCATGAGTACCAATTAGTAAATCTATTTCTTTATTTATTAATCTTTTATAAATCGCTAATTTTTCTTTTTTAGACATATGCCCAGTAATTACTTCTACACACATATTAGTATTATTAAAAAGTTTTCTTAAAGATTTATAGTGTTGATGTGCTAATATTTCAGTAGGTGCCATAAACGCAGTTTGATAACCAGATAAATAATTCAAATATATGGCATATGCTGCAACAGAAGTTTTACCCGAGCCAACATCCCCTAAAATAAGTCTATTCATTCGTTTTTTGGATATCATATCTTTTTTTATATCTAAAATTGTTTGTTCTTGATCCTTAGTAAATTTAAAAGGCAATAAATCAAAAAATAAATTTAATTCACTATCGTTAACTTTCTTTTCAATACCATTCGTATTTTTTTCATGACACTTAATGTAATTAATTTTAAACATAAATTTAAAAAATTCTTCATAAATTAATTTTAACTTAGCATTTTTTACATCTTGAACATTTTTAGGAAAGTGGATTTTTTCCAAAGCCTCTTGTTTATTTAAAAAAGCATATTTTTCATTTAAGTAAGTAGGAATATAATCAACGGCACCTTCACAAAAGTCTAAACCATTTCTTATAAGTTTAGATAAAACATTATTAGTCAAACCTTGAGTTAAATGATAAACAGGTTCAATTGTATTATCAACCATATTAAATTTTATATCAGAGGCCACAAAGGTATTTTTAATTGATTCATATTTTCCAAAAAGCACAATAAATCTTCCAATTTGCAAATTACGTTTTAAAAAAGCTCTATTAAAAATAACAACATTAAAATCTAAATCACTAAATCTAGCCAAGAATGTTAATTTATTGAAATTTTTCTTGATAAACATTACTTTAGGTTCAGAAATAATTTCACATTTTAAATAGCCATTTATATTACATAAATCAGTTAACTTTTCAAATTTAATATAATTATACTTATAAGGGTAATACTCAATTAAATCTTGAATGTTATCAACACCAATTTGATATAAACTTTTTTCTAATTTAGGACCTACTCCTTTAATATTTTTTAGTTCCATATTAACCTCAAAACAATTATAGCATTTTTTAATTTTTTTTGTTAAAAATGTGTTGACAAATTACCTAAAATCGATTAGGATATAAATCACCAATTCACTTATGAAGGCGAATTGGTGCTAGTATCACACTAGTCAACCCCTTTTTATTCTTTGAAGCTATCTTTAATAGATAGCTTCGTTTTTTTTGCATAATTTTATCTAAAAAATATATAAATTAAATATGAAAACAATAATACATGATTTAGAAGAAAAAGAATTTAAAAAAATAAAATTTAATAGTGAAGATAAAGTAATAGCAGCCAAAAAATGTAAAAATCACTGTATTGGTTGCTTTAATTGTTGGACAAAGCATCCTAAAGTTTGTGCTATACAAGATGAGTATTCTAACATAGTTGAAAGCTTAGAAAAATCGGATGAACTAGTACTTATAAGTAAAAATCGATATGGATGTATAGATAGTAACGTTAAAAGAGTAATTGAAAGATGTATAGGATATATCTTACCTTTTTTTACAGAAAGAAATGGCTTAATGCATCACGAAAAAAGATTTAATAAGCCAATTACTTTATCTATATATACATATAATAACAAAAATTCTGAAGATTATACCTGCCTAGAAAAATTAACTAAAGCTATAGCCATAAATTTAGGGGCTAATAAATATAAAACAATAATGAGTAAAAATTTGAAGGAGATAAATAATGTATACTTTAATTAATGGAAGTCCTAAAATAGTTAATTCTAATTCTGAAAATTTTTTAAACAAAGTTAGTGAAAAAATAAAGAACTTTAATTTATTTTACTTAAAAAAAGATAATTATGAAAATATTTTAGATAGTATTTATAAATCAGACACAATTGTTTTAGCTTTTCCACTATATGCTGATAGTCCAACCTCAATCACTTTAGAATTTTTAGATTATTTATATGACAATAACATAAATTTAAATAAAAAAAATTGTTATATTATAATTAACTGTGGTTTTAGAGAAGGAATACATAATATAACAGCTTTGAACATAATAAAAAGATTTTTAAAAAAAGTAAATGGAATATATAAAGGAAGTATCCTAATTGGAGCTGGTGAAGTCGTAGGTAAAGACAAATTTAAATTTTGCTCTAAAAAGGCTTTAAGTAACCTTGATAATTTTATAAAACACATAAAAAATAAAGAAGAATGTAAAGAGATAATAACCACAATGGACTATCTAAATAATAAATGGTTCATAAAAATAGCTAATCATAACTGGCGAAAAAAAGCCAAAAAAAATCATATAAAAATATGATAGAAATTAATCTATCATATTTTTATATTTTTCATATCTTTTCTTAGCATATTCAATTTGTTCATCTAATATTTTTTGAGCGTAATCAGGATTTTTTATTTTTAAAGCATTATACCTTACTTCATTATTTAAAAATTCATCATACTTATTAAAATCGGGTTCTTTAGAGTCCAAACTTAGTTTATTATCTAAAGGATTATATCTCATCAACAATGTATAGCCACACTCTACAGCCTTTTTTTGTTCCAAACTTGAACAACCCATGCCAGTTTTAATTCCTTGTTCTATACATGGACAATACGCTATTATGATTGAAGGTCCTTGATGTTCTTCAGCTTCTTTAAATGCTTTTATACTTTGAAACATATTAGCTCCTAAACAAATAGATGCTACATAACAATTTGGTATATTCATAGCAATTTGGAATAAATCCTTTTTTAGAGTATTTTTACCCATATCTGCAAATGATGCAACAGCTCCCACATTAGTAGCTTTACTAGATTGGCCTCCGGTATTTGAATAAACTTCAGTATCTAAAACTAAAATATTTATATTTTCATTTGAATAAAGCACATGATCCAAACCACCATAACCAATATCATAAGCCCAACCATCTCCGCCAACAGCCCAAACACTATGACTCGGCACATAATTAAGTAAACTAATCAATTCATCAGGAATAGTTTCATGTTTTAATTTTTCTTTTATATCACTTGTAATTTTAAAATCATTTTTATTTAAAAGCCAGCATTCACATAATTTTTTAACACTAGAAGACCCATTTTTCACTAACTCTTTCATAATATTTTCAACTTGATTTCTTTTTTCATCCAAAGAAATTTTCATACCTAAAGCAAATTCAGCATTATCTTCAAATAAAGAATTAGCCCAAGGAATACTATAAGGAGTCGATGGAACACTACCACCATAAATAGAAGAACAACCTGTTGCATTAGCAATTAACAATTTTTCTCCTACAATCTGGGTTAAAAGTTTTATATAAGGAGTTTCACCACAACCAGCACAAGCACCACTAAACTCAAATAATGGTTTTTGAAGTTGACTTCCCTTTATAGTATATTTATTTAACTCTAAAGGATTTTGATAATTATTAAAATATTTTAAATCATTATTAAAATTATCAACCCAATCTAAAGCTTTTACAGGGCAAGTATTAACGCAAACCTTACAGCCCGTACAATCTTTATTAGATACTTCTACAAAATATTTAAAAGACTTATTTTCTAAAAGTGGAATACCATCATCGTTTTGAGTCACAAAACTCCTTATCGCAGCATGAGGACAAACTAAACTACATTGTCCACATTGTATACATTTTTCTTTTATCCATTTTGGCACCTTCAAAGAAGTATTCCTTTTTTCATACATTGATAAAGAAATTGGAAAACTTCCATCTTTAACTGGTAAACAGTCTTTAACACTAAGAGTATTTCCCATTCTATTAGAAATTTTTTCATAAAATGTTAATAACTTTTCAGGCTCACTACCACTTAAAATTAAATTTAACTTTTTTAAAGATGTAACTGAGTTATCTAATGCCTTAATATTATTTTTAATTATATCTTCACCTTTAGTTTTAAATTGAGTTTTAATATTATCAATCAAAATGGCCTTAGCGTCATCCAAATTTAACAAATGTAATAAAACCATTTCCATAATTTTGCTAATTTTACCATTAAGGTTATTTGAAAGAGCAATATCATCAGCATCAATATAATACAATGTAACTTTTTTACTTAATAAAGACTTTTTTATACTATCGGGTATTAAATTATTTATTTCCTCTTCAGTTTTATTTGTATTAATTACAACTACGCTATTATTATTAACATCATTTAGCAAATTAAATTTAGATATATATCCCAGTTTGGTAACAAGCGTTACGTCAGCATTTTCCACATAGAAAGGCATTTTTATTTCATTATCAGAAATTCTTAAATGACTTACAGTAACTCCCCCACTTTTTTTTGAATCATATTCAAAATAACCTTGAACATATTTTGAAGTTTTTTTATTAACAATTTTAATTAAGTCTTTGGAAGCACTTACCATTCCATCAGAACCAAAACCATATATTTTAATATTTTTTGTATTATTAAATAAATCAACTTTTACAGGATCAAGACTTAAATTAGTAACATCATCTAAAATACCTATCGTAAAATTATTTTTTAACTCAGTATCTAACATCTTATATACCCCAGCAATATCCGATACAGTCACGTTCTTACTTGCCAAACCATACCTTCCACCAACTATATTAATATTTCTACCATTAAGTGCAGATAATATATCTAAATAAAGAGGCTCACCAATTGATCCAGATTCTTTAGTACGATCAAGTACAGCAACATTTAAAGTTGTTTTAGGCAAGACATTTAATAAATATTCTTTGCTAAATGGACGATATAAATGAACTTCAATTAATCCATACTTATCTTCACCCTTATTTAAAATATCAACACAAAGTTTTATCGTGTCACAAACACTTCCCATAGCAACAATAATATTTTTTGCATTACTAGCTCCATAATAATTAAATGGTTTATAATCAGTTCCCATAATTTTATTAACTTTTTTCATATAACTATCAACAATATTAGGCATATCATTATAAGCCATATTTCTAGCTTCCATACTTTGAAAATATATATCTTCATTTTCAGCTAACCCAAATTGTTTTTTAGCACCAACATACAACACTCTATTTCTAAATTCATTTATTTTTTCAAAATTAACAAGACTTTTTATCTTTTCAACATCAAAAGATTTTATTGTATTAATTTCATGAGAAGTTCTAAAACCATCAAAAAAATGTAAAAATGGTAATGAACCTTCTATAGCGGACAAATGAGCAACAACCGCCAAGTTTTGAGCATCATAAACATTAGTTGAACAAAGCATACAAAAACCTGTAGCTCTCGTACTATAAATATCTTGATGATCACCAAAAATAGATAAACTTTGTGTAGCTAATGATCTTGCAGCAACATGTATAACTCCTGGCAACATTTCACCTGCCATCTTATACATATTTGGGATCATTAAAAGTAATCCTTGACTAGCTGTAAAAGTTGAAGCTAAAGAACCAGTTAACAAAGCTCCATGCATCGCACCAGCTGCACCAGCTTCAGATTGCATTTCTTTAATTATAGGCTTAGAATTAAAAATATTATATTTACCCTTACTTTTTAAATCATCTATATTTTCAGCCATCGTAGAAGAAGGCGTAATTGGATATATACTGCAAACTTCACTAAATAAATAAGCAATATCGCTACAAGCTTTATTACCATCGACTATTTTCATGTTATCACTTTCCTTAAAATATATTATAACATTTCCTAAAAATAAAAACTAGCAAACGCTAGTTATTTTTCAAGTTGCTCTTCAATTTCCATTAATCTATTGTACTTAGTAATTCTTTCACCTCTACTCATAGATCCAGTTTTAATAAACTCAGTTGGAAAACCTACTGCTAAATCAGCAATTGTAGTATCCATTGTTTCACCGCTTCTATGAGATATTACACATTTATAATTATTTTTCTTAGCAAGCATAATTGTTTTAGTCATTTCACTTACTGTACCAATTTGATTCAATTTAAGTAATATAGCGTTGCCAGCTTCAGCTTTAATTCCTTTATCTAAATATTTAGAATTAGTTACAAAATAATCATCACCAACAAGCATAACTTTATTACCAATTAATTTAGTTAGTACAGCAAATGATTCAAAGTCATCTTCAAAAAAAGGATCTTCGATACTAATTATTGGATATTTTTTACTTAAATCAATATAATACTTAACTAACTCATCAGAACTTAACTTTAAATCATCTATATAATATTTATTATCTTGTTTATCATAAAATTCACTAGCCGCAGCATCAATAGCTATAAACACATCTTTACCAGGAGTATAACCACTTTTTCTTATAGCCTCCATAATAAGATCCATAGCTTGATGGGTATCATGCATATGTGGAGCATAACCACCCTCATCTCCAACTCCAACTGATAAACCTTTTTCTTGTAATATTGTTTTTAAAGTGTGAAAAACTTCAGCAGCAACTCTAACTCTTTCTTTAAGTTTTTTTACAACTGGAACAATCATAAATTCCTGAATACTAAGTCCATTACCAGCATGTACACCACCGTTTAAAATATTAACCATTATTATAGGCATACTAACAGACCCATTAGAAACATATTCATAAATTTCCTTATTATTTAACTTAGCTAAACACTTTAAGCAAGCAAGAGATACGCCTAAAATTGCATTAGCACCTAAATTTTCTTTATTTTCTGTCCCATCTAATTCAAGCATTTTATTATCAACATCAACTATATTTGCTTCCATTCCTACTAATGCATTTTTAATGATTGTATTAACATTTTCAACTGCCTTTAATACCCCTTTACCATTATATCTAGTTTTATCATTGTCTCGCAATTCTAAAGCTTCTCTAGATCCTGTAGAAGCTCCAGAAGGAACAGCAGCTCTTTGTTTAATACCATTTTCAAGCTCCATTTGTACTTCTACAGTAGGATTTCCCCTACTATCTAAGATTTCTCTAGCATGTATATCTTTTATTTTCATAGTATCACTCCTATACATTAATAATTATAATATAAATAAATTAAAAAAGCTACCAAAGGTAGCCTTAATTTTACCAAAAAATTTTAACAATTTCTTTTGCTCTTTGCTTAAGCATTATAGCATCGGTAATCTGAAATATTGCTAAGAATAATAAGAACATTCCCATAACCATCGTAACTGATAAGTCAGCAAACGGATTAATAATAACTATTATACCAAATGCAATTAATAAAATTCCTATAACAATTGTTATTAGCCAAGATGGATCATTTCCAATTTTAAACCAACGTCCATAATTTAAGTTTAATGCTCCCATAGCTATTAAATAAATACCCAAACAAACCGTAACAAATCTCATTACTGAATAAGGATAAACCATTACAACTACACCCATTATAATTGAAATTAATCCAAAAAATAAATTTAATGAATATAGCTTTGCACCATCTCTATAAAAATATTTATAAATTGAACTAGCACCACTAAACAAAAATGCAACTCCCATTAAAATACCTATAACTTTATTAGACATTTCAGGAACAAGCATCATAACAACACCTATTACTGCAATTAAAAGGTCTGCTAAAATAGTACTTAAAATCAATTGGTTAAACCGTTTAGCTATCATACTTGAAGTATCTTTTTTCTTCATACATTCACTCTCCTATAATTAATTATACCCAGTTTAATTTCATTGTCAATAATTTTGCCTTTTTTAGGGCATTTATGATATAATTCTAGTTAGTAGGTGGTATATAATGCACATAGAAGAATTAACACTGGAAAGATTTGAAGAATTTGTATCAAAACACCCATTAAAAAATTACTGTCAAACTATTAATTATGGTATTATGATGGGCCAATATGACTACGACTATGAATTCATAGGGCTAGTGGAAAACAATCGTATTTATGCTGCTTCTTTAATGCTTACTAAAAGAGTTGGACATAAAATGTATTTTGCATATGCTCCCAAAGGTTTCTTAATAGATTATACCAATAAGGATTTATTTCAAGAATTTGTTACTTTATTAAAAGATTATTACAAAAAAAGAAATTTTGTTTTTATAAAAATTAATCCTGAAATAGCAATTGGCGAAGTTAATAAAAAAACTTTCAATACACAATACAACAACAATTACCAAATCAATAAAACTTTGCAAGAAAGTGGTTTTACTAATATTAGTGCTAATGAAGATTTTGACGAAACATTATTCCCTACCTTTACTTCAATTGTAAGTTTAAAAAATTTTGGAATTCAAAGCATTAGTAAAAACACAAGAAATAAAGTAAGAAAAGGTATAAGAATGGGACTTCATACTGAGCTAGGGTCAATAGATGACATTAAAAACATTAAAAAATACATGCCTAAAATAGATGATTTTTATTATGATGATTTTTATAATGCATTTAAAAAAGATAACTTAGTTGATTTATTCTTAATATATATCGAACCAGAAGATTACTTAATTAATGCTCAACAAGCTTATACTGAAGAAGCAGAAAGAAATAGTTACTTAAATAAAAAAATGATCGAAGCACATCAAAACAATCACAACATAAACAAAAAAATGAATTCAGATCGAGCTTTATTATCATATAAAAATGAAATTGTAGAAGCTTCAAAAATGCTTTCAAATAAAAAAAGAATTTATATAGGGGCTGCTATGACTGTGAAAGATGGAGCGAGAGTTCATATAATCGCTAGTGGTTATGATAAGAACTTTAAACATTTTGTTCCAAACTACTACTTATACTATTCAATTATGAATTATTATAAAAATGATTTTGCATATATTGATTTAAATGGAATGTCCAAAGATTTTTCAAAAACTGGAAAATACTACGGAGTAAATAATTTTAAACTTGGATTTAATCCTAAAGTTTACGAATTAATTGGAGAACATGACCTTATACTATCATCGAATAACTATAAAATATTATTTGATAACACGTTCATTTCTAATATATTAAAAAAAATTAAATAACAGGGAGGATTATTATGAATCAAAAAATAATTGAAATAGCAAACAATTTCAAATTCGAAGGTCAACTAGAAAAAATCGAAGAAAATAACCAAGGAAATATTAATAAAACCTATATATTAACTTATAACAATAATGGTATTAAAAGAAAATACTTACTTCAAAAAATAAACGCTAATGTTTTTAAAGAACCATACTTGGTTATGAGAAATATAGAACTTGTAACAAACCATATTCAAAAAAAATTAGCTCAAGAGCATGATACAACTCATAAAACATTAAATATTATAAAAACTAATAATAATGAAAATTTAGTTACTATATTTAATGACGATGGAGAAAAAGAATACTTTAGAGCATTTGACTTTATTGAAAATTGTATTTCATATGATAGTTTAAAAGACGTTGCTGAGCCAGAAAAATTAGCTTACGAAGTAGGTAAAAGTTTTGGAACATTTCAAAGACTTTTAGCCGATGCTCCTGCGACATTACTTAGTGAAACAATTAAAGATTTTCATAATACACCAAAAAGATTTAATGATTTATTAAACAGTATTGAAAATAAGATAACAAATAGAGCCTATGAATTTCCAAAAGAAATAATCGATTTAATATCTAAAATTAGAGAATGTTCAGTAATTTCTGATTCGCTAGGAAAGTCACTTCCTATAAGAGTAACACATAACGATACAAAACTTAATAATATATTAATTGATAAAACAAACGGTATTGGAACTGCAATAATAGATTTAGATACTGTTATGCCAGGTTCTAGTCTATTTGACGTAGGAGATGGTATAAGATCAGCTTGTAGTAATTCTTTCGAAGATGAAACCGATGTTAATAAGATATTTTTAAACACTGATTTAACGAAAAGTTACTTAAGAGGTTATTTGGAAGAAATGACACCTTATTTAACTTTAGAAGAAATAACATATTTGGGAGAATCTATAAAAATAATAACTTATGAATTAGCAATGAGATTTTTAACTGATTATATAAATGGGGATACATATTTTAAAGTCAAATATTTTACTCATAACCGTGACAGATTTTTAAATCAATATTTACTGTTTAAAGACATTGAAACTAAATTAGATGAAATAAATAAATTCATTCAAGAAACAGTTACTGAAATTAAAGGCCAAAAAAGAGTTTTAACTATTTAAAACTCTTTTTTCTTGCTAATCTAGCATTAAATTTGTCAACAGCACTACTTTTAGAAGGAGATTCAAAACTTTTATTTAAATAATTTAAATCAGTATACCTTTGAGTATTAATATCAGTTGTTGGATACATGGTGATAAATTCAAGTGTATCATGAATAGTAATCAAAGCAAAATAATCAGTTATTGAATTTCTATTTTTTCCACAATTATCATATCTAAAAAAGTAAATATCCTCTCCACTTTTTTCTAAAATTCTACACTTATTTGGAATTATTTTTTTTATTTCTTCAACTATCTCATGAGTTGGAAAATCATCATAAAAAAGTCCTGCCAATTCTAAGGCTTCCTTATTTTCAGAATATTTTGCTTCATGCTTTTTTATATGTTCAAAAAATCTTTTTTCACTATAATCCCAAATTTGTTTATAAAAATAGCAATTTTCATACGCAGTATCATTATTTTCAATACCTACATACCTTTGTAGTATATCACCCATACCATAAAGCTTATTGCGTTTATCATAATCGTTTTTAAATTCCAAATAGCATTGATAAGCTTCTTGATACCTTCCATATTTAAAAAGATATCTAAGTTTGCCTAAATTAACTTCTGCAGCAGCTCTCATATACCTAAATGCATCTTTCTGATCTAATTTTAACGATAAAAACTCTTTTTCTATTTTAAAAATATAATCATCAAATTCAGGCATTTCTAAAGAATACATTAAAAAACATAAATGTATTTTTCCAAAAATATCATTGGGATACTTTTCAACATAAAGTTTTATTTGATCTAAGGATGCTTCAATATTAGTCTTAGTCAACTGATATATTTTTTGTAATTCCCACTGAGAAAAATGATTAGCCGCGTCCTTCTTTTCCATTTATTAAATCCCCCAAAACTCACCTATATACTATCACACTTTACTAAATTTGTCATTATTATATTAAGATAATAAATTATTAAACTATTTTTAATGATATACTAAGAATGAGGAAATGTTATGAAAAAAAGACTAACAATGTTAATGATTTTAGACGGATTTGGAATATATAAAGCTAAAGAGGGAAATGCTATTAAACTTGCTAATACTCCCAATTACAATAAATTACTAGATAGTTGTCCACATACAACTTTGCAAGCTGCAGAACTCGCTGTAGGCCTACCTAAAGGACAAATGGGTAATAGTGAAGTGGGTCATACAAATATTGGAGCTGGAAGAATTGTATACCAAGATTTAACGAGAATAACAAAATCTATTGAAGATAAAAGTTTTTTTAATAATATTGAATTTAATAAAGCCATAGATAATTGTATAAATAATAATTCTAATTTACATATAATTGGTTTAGTTTCTGATGGAGGTGTTCACTCCCACATTAATCATTTATATGCCTTAATAAAATTATGTAAAAAAAGAAAATTTAACAGAGTATACATTGATGCATTTACTGATGGAAGGGATACCCTACCTAATTCTGGAATTAAATTTATAGAAGAATTAGAAAATATGTTAAAAAAAGAAAAAATTGGTAAAATTTCCACTGTTAGTGGAAGATACTATGCTATGGATAGAGATAAAAGATGGGAAAGAATTAAATCAGCCTATGATGCAATGGTTTATAAAAAAGGGAAAGAAGTAGAAACTGCTTGTGAAGGAATAAAAAAATCTTACGAAAAGAATATTACTGATGAATTTATAAAACCATTCATTACTAAAGATAGCACTCCAATAACTAAAAATGATTCAATAATATATTTTAACTTTAGACCAGACAGAGCTAGACAAATTACAACCGCCCTAACCGATAATGAATTTAAAGAATTTAAACACAAAAATTTAAATTTATACTATGTTTGCATGACTGAATATGATAGTACTTTTAAAAATGTTCATGTTGCTTTCCAACCCGAAAAAATAACTAATACTTTTGGAGAATATATCTCTAAAAAAGGATTAAAACAATTACGAATCGCAGAAACGGAAAAATATGCTCATGTTACTTTCTTTTTTAACGGAGGAAGAGAAAAAAGTTACAAAAACGAAGACAGAATTCTTATACCTTCGCCAAAAGTTGCTACATACGATTTGAAACCCGAAATGAGTGCCAATGAAATTACAGATAAAGCAATTGAAAAAATTAAAGAAAAAAAATATGATTCAATTATTTTAAATTTTGCAAACACAGATATGGTAGGACATACAGGAAATTTAAAGGCTACCATAAAAGCCGTTGAGACTGTTGATGAGTGTATAGGGAAAATAGTTAAAGCAATCAAAAAAGTAAATGGAATTTTGTTAATAACTGCAGATCATGGCAATTGTGAAAAAATGATTGACGATAAAACTAATTCTCCTCAAACAGCACATACCACAAACTTAGTTCCTCTTATAATTTATGGTATTGAAAACATAAAATTAAGACCTGGAAAATTATCAGACATTTCTCCAACTATGTTAGATTTACTAAATTTAGATAAACCTTTAGAAATGTCAGGAAAGTCCCTAATCATAAAAGAGTAACACATGTTACTCTTTTTCATTTTCTAATTCATAATGTAAAACAATATCTCTATCATAATAAGTTATTCTCCCACTAGGAAGTAACAACATACGATTAATTTTTAAATTATCAACAAAATCCAAATTATGAGAAACTACTAACATAGTTCCTTCAAAACTAGAAAAAGTATCAGCAATTATTGTCTGAGTCATAGGATCTAAATGGTTTGTGGGTTCATCTAAAAGTAAAGTATTAGCACCCATTAAAGATATTTTAGCTAAAGCCACCCTACTTCTTTCTCCTGGAGACAATACTTCTACCTTTTTATAAATATCTTCACCTGAAAACAAAAAACTTCCTAAAACTTTTCTAAGTTCATATAATGGTAAGCCAAATTCATTAAAGTTATCAACAATATTTTTGGTATTATCTAAAATTTCATGTTCTTGAGCATAGTACCCTACCTTTGTCTTATCCGATATATCTATAGATCCACTTAATGGCTTTAAATAATTCATAATCAGTTTTAATAATGTTGTTTTACCTATACCATTTTCACCCACTACTAAAAGCTTTTCACCTCTAGTTAAATCAAAAGATAAATTTTCATATAATAAATTATCATCATTATATCCAAAAGTTAAATTTTTACAAGCAATCGGAATTAAATAACTAGGATAATCTATTTTAATTTTAAATTTTGCATACTTATTTTTCTGTTCCAAAACTACTTTTTCTTTTTGTAGCTTTTCTAACTTTTTTATTCTATCTTTAGCAATATTCGCTTTCTTTTCATTTCCACGAATATATTTACTTATTATAGCCTTTAATTTTTCTTCTTCTTTAACTTGCTTATCATATAATCGTCTTTTAGCATTATCAGACTCATTTTTAATTTTCAAAAATTTCTCGTAATTTCCATTATACATTTTAATATTAGAAGTTAATTTATCAACATACATAGTCTTACTTGTTATTTGGTTTAAAAAATCAATATCATGGGATATAACTAAAACCATACCATTATATTTTTTTAAATAATCAATAATATATTCTTTGGTATCCAAATCTAAATGATTTGTAGGTTCATCCAATAGTAGTATTTCTGGTTTAGAATATAACAGTTTTGCAAAAGCCACTTTTGATTTCTGACCACCAGATATATTTTTTAATTTTAAATCTAACAAATTTTCATCAATACACATACCTGAAATTATTTTAAGTAATATTCCTTCGGCATTATATTCGTCATAATAAGTTAATTTATCTTCGATTTTGGTAATTTCTTTTAAATAATACTTAAGTTTATGCTCATCTTCAGTTACAGCAATTATTTCATATAACTCATTTAGTTTTGCACGCAACTTTTTTATAGGACGCCCAGACAATAAAAACTCAAAAACTGTAATATCTTGATCAAGTAAATCATCAGTTATAACTTGTGGTAAAAAGCCAACATTAACATTATTTGCAATAATTATTTTACCACTATCAGGTGTAAGTTTACCCAAAATTAAATTAAATAAAGTTGATTTTCCTGCACCATTTACTCCAATTATACCCACTTTATCATTGTTATTAATTTGTACATTAACATTATCAAAAATAATTTGAGTACCAAATGACATACATAAATTTTTAATATTCATTTTACCATCTTCTTCGCAGATTGATTATATTTAAAAAAACTTCTTAAGTCAAGAAGGAATTCATATTTAAAGTCAAATATAATTATACACTTTTAATTTTTCTATTCTCAATTTAAATATAAAATAGGGAATAAACTATGAACAAAACATAACATATCAGTAGCGCTAATTTACTGATTTTTACCATTTCTAACTCTAAATTTTCTACTGTTTAAAACGAGTAGTATAATACCAATCAACACTAGACATATGCCAGACAATATTGGTAAAATTAAATCAGTTTTAAGTACAGACGTACAATTTAAAATCGGGCCTTCACCACCGTTAATGACATAAAATGGTTTACCGCATATAAAACTACAAAATAATACAAATACCAAAAATATTCCACTATATATAGCTCCCAAAATAATTAATATAATTGATAAAATATTTTTAACTTTTTTATCTTTAAAGGTTTTATTTTTATTAAATCTATACATAACTACCTCATTACTTTATTTAATTTTTTCTAAATATTTTTTATAATCTTGCATAGTCGTATCAAAATTGTAGAATGGAACAGAGTTATTACATTTAGGACAAGGCATAACTCTTACACCATCTTTATTTTTGGGCAATGAACTATATTTATCAATTTCTTCAAATTTAATTTTTATTTCATTTTTACAGTTTTGGCAGATAAAACCAAAACTCTTTTTGTAATATCCTGACTTAATTCTATGTATTTTAACTTGACAAGTATCTTCAAATACATACCATACACCTGTGATAATAAATAAAGATATTATTACTACAGGAGAATAAATATTTATTTTTAAATTAACAATAATAGTAATCGCAATGCCAAGTACAATTAAAAATATTAATCCTCCTAACAAACTTTTTTTCTTATATTTTTTTATTAGCAATTCTTCTTTGCTATTAGGTTTTAAAAAATCTACATATTGCTCACTTAAACCATCAAACCCTAAAGATGCTTTTTCGTAAGCTTTGTTCCAATCAGGAAATAATTTTCTTCCAAATATACCAAACAGTATCAAACCAATAGTTCCTAATCCTACAACTATTAAACACAATGTAATTTTTAAATCACCATCAATTACATTGCATATAACACCACATATTATTGCCAGTAATAAACTAACAGATATAGTTACTACAACAGAAGTCTTAATCATTTTATCATGAGATTTTAATGCTTTATTTTTTTCCTCTTCACTAAGTTTAGATTTTTCTACTGTTGCAACTTGTTGTTTTAACTCGCTTAAATTATTGACAGTATTGATACCTGTGGCAATTTTATTAAATCTATCCATTTTATTTAACTCCTTTTACATTTTTCTTTTGATAATATTTAGAGTAAATCCAAACCGTAATTATTACAATTAACATTTCCACCATCTTTTGTTTTTATTTCACAAACAAAATAGAATTTATATAATTTGCTAATTAACAATAAAGTACTACTAATTAAAAAGGTATATATAATTAACAATGCAACTAATAAACTTTTGAATTGATTAAACTTTTTCCTTCACTTGTTCTTCTTTTTTCCTTCTATCAAGATAATTGTAATTGCTAACTTTAACATTATTGTTTTTAAAAACATCTAATAAATCAATTCCATAAATATCTTGAATAACAACTCCAGTTAGAGTCTTATCATCGTTTTTATACTCGATTAATTTCCAATTATTATCTTTATATTCGTAAACATTTATTTTTCCATAGATAAAGAATTCTTGAACTCTATTGTCATATTCTACATATTCAATATCTTTATATTTTATTTGAAATTTAAACATTGAAACTTCTTTTATATAATTATATCTACTATCATAGTAATAATAGTTAAATCCATTTTCATTAACAAGTATTTTTTCATTTTTTAAATAATAGAAATCTTTAAAAGCTTGGGAATTTAAAGAAAATTTATAAGCACAATATGGCATTATGTCAAATGATAATCCAAAAGTAAGAACTAAAATACTTATTGTATATTTATCAAAACTATCTTTAATAAATATAAAGCAAAGTATTGATGATAATATTATCACCAAAAATAATATAATAGACGTTACATAAAATGTAAAAACCCACTTATGTTTTTCTGACATTGTCTTTTTGTAATCTTTTTTATATATTTTTAATAATTTGTTTTTCTTTTTATAATTTAATTCATATAAATTCTTATTATTTATTTGATTAAAGATTTGTTTGCCTTGGTTTTTAATGATTTCATTTGTGGATATTTGATTAGCAGTTATATCTAATAATACTGTACTTCTTAATATATCATTTATTTTAGTCATTTTACTTTCCTACGAATTAGCAGCTATAATTAATTGTCCAATAACAATCAATATAGAGATTATTGATAAAACTATTGTAGCAATAGCTTTTCCTTTTTTTCTTGTTTTTAAACCTTGAGATGCAAAGTAAAAATCCATAATATAGACAAATAATCCCATTACAATACCTGCAAATGAACTAATTAATCCTAGAATAGATATCCAAAAGCCGATTTCACACATTGTTTCTTGTTTCTTTTGATTTTCATTTTGGAAAGTTTGAGAAAAATTATTTTGTGGTTGTTGCATATTTACTTGATTAACAGTTTGTCCTGTAGGCTGTTGATAATTTTGATTTATTGGTTGACCAGTTTGTGAGTCATAATTTACTTGATTTTGATTTGTATTATTCATTGTAGTACCTCCGTTTAAATTTTCTATTTCTTGAAATAATGTACTTAAAGAATTTCTATAGTTCATTGCCATCATATTAAGGCTATTTTGTTCTAATGAAAAATTACCTAAAGCTCCATCTAGCCAAGCATTAATTGTTATTGTTTGATTTTGTATAGAGTAAGTTAATCCTCTATAACCCATCATTTGATCACCAGCTCTAAAATATTGTTCTCCCTTTTTCTCTGTTAAAGAAAAACCATTTGCTGATAAATAACTTTGCATTAATTGATTAATAGTGTTACTATCACCTCTAAATTGTAACGTATAATTACTTTTTCCTTTTTTCATTTTTCTCCCTACCTTTCAAATATATTATATCACATATTGTCGTATTTTCTTACGTAAATTCAATTTTAAGTATTTTTGATGGGAAAATTGACATGGTGATTATTATGAATTTCGAAAGATTATTTTTTTTAAGAGAGGAAAAAGATTTAACACAAGAAGATATAGGTAAAATATTAAATGTAAGTAGGGTTGCAATCTCTCAATGGGAAACAAATAAAGAAATTATACCTTTAGAAAAACTTAATGCATATGCTAATTATTTTAATGTCAGTTTAGATTACATTGTACAAATAAGCAATGTAAAAGAATATAAAATTATAAATAAGTCATTAGATTCTAAAATAGTAGGAAAAAGATTATTGTATATACGTCATAAATTTGGCCTAACACAAAAAGAACTAGCCAATAATTTAAATACCACTCATTCAACTATTAGTGCTTATGAAACAGGTAAAACTTCAATTTTAACTGTATTTGCCTATCAAATATGTGTTAAATACAACGTATCTATGGATTGGTTATGTGGTAAGATAGACTAAGCCCAAATATAAAAAAGGTAACAAAATTATATAAAATTGTTACCTTTTTAAATTATATATTATTAGTTATTACAAGCATCATAAACGCCTTCATGTTTATAAGCAACATCAATCTTTTTATCACCAAGTAATAATTCATTATCTAACTCACATATGCTTTTTGTATTACCTTCTAAATTATCACAATCTTTAAGTTTTACTTCGCTTTTTGTTGCTTCTAAATAATCATTTAATGATACACACACCTTTGAATTAGAATCTTTACAATATGTTATATAATGTTTTTCTAAAATACTAGCAAGTTCATCATAATTACCTTTTTCAGTATAAGAACTTACATCTATTTCATCTATTTTATCACATAATTCTTGATTTTCGTTATTAGAGCATCCTGATATCAAAATAACTCCTAAACATAAAAATATAACTTTTTTCATATTTCTCCTATTTTTCTATTTTTAATTTAAGTATAAATAAAATAATAAATATACATATTGCACCAAACAATATAGTTGGTATTGCTTCAATATAAATTATTGAATAAGCTATAAGCAAAATTGAATACACTGCTAATGTAATTTTATTGATTTTTATCTTTTTCAACAAAAATTCATTTTCTTCCATACTATCTTTATACAAACACTTTAAGGCTCTTTTTTGACAATACAATGTGCTTATAAAGACAGCTACACCAAATTCTAACCAAAATCCAAAGCCAATTTCACCCTTTAAAGAGAGAATTAATATTAAAATCGTAACTGAATGAAAAACTATTGCATTTGACTTTCTTAAACTACTATTTAATACAAATTTGACAAAGCCACTATGTTCTCCGTTTTCTTGAGTAATAAGTTCTTTCTTTTTCTGTTCTTTTACTTTTAATTTATTTAATAGATCCTGCCAATTATCGTAATATTTATATATTGTTAATGATTGTTTTTTACAAGAAGTGTTATTTATCAAATTAATATAATCACATATTATTTCTATACGATCCTTTTTTTCTACTACTTTGTAAACATTTACTATATTTAAGCATTCGTATAAATCATTTAATAACACATTTTTATCTTGAATTTTTTGATTCATTTCTTTATTTTCTTTACTAACACTCATTTGTAATACTAAAACCTTAACAAGTTCATCTAATAAATTTTTTCTTAATAAATCATATCTAATGTAAGGTAAACTTTTTTTAAATTTAAATGTAATGATTTCATCATTATTAGTAGTTGTATAAGCTCTGTCTGAAAATATTACTTTCTCAGTAAGAAAGCCTCCTAATGTAAAAAGATTATACATAAGGCAAAAGAAAGAGAAAATTGCTAATACCATTAAAAGAATCCATAAAACTGCCCATTGTTTAGCCAATTTTTCATTTGTTACAATATATATGAAACTAAATGTAGAAATCAATATAATCAATAGACTAACTATAATCCATATAATTCTTTTTTTTCTTTCCTTTTTTATTACTTGGTTATGTAAAGTTTTATTATATAAATAAACATTTTTAATATTTCCTATATTATCCATTTTATTGTACCACCAAGTATTATTTGTTTTTAATTCCTAACACAATAGCCACAACAATTGTAGGAATTATAGCAAATCCACATATTACAAATATTGTATTAAACAATGTATTAGCAAATTGAGATTTTATTCCACTTATTAATAATACAAACTCTATTAATTTTGATACTATCATTGTTACAAATGTCAAAAGTGGAATCAACCAATATTTCTTTTTTTTATTATCATTATTCATTTTTATTTCTCCTTATAATCAATTCATTTCTAAAGTGTTATTTGTAATAGTAAAGGATTTTGAAGTAACAGTAATTGATGTCATATCTTTATAATTATACTTTGTTATATTATCAAAATCTTTTTCAGCAACAATGTATACAACTCCGCTTATATATTGACCTTCAAACAATACACTATCAAATTTACTTTTTATAATATTTAAATCATTATCAGTAGTATATATTGCAATACTTAAAGATGGAACACTATTCATATAATCTTTAACTTCTGAATATTTTTGATTTTTATTAGTAAAATAACTTTCAGATGAAGCAAATATTTTATAATTTTTAGTAAATTGATTTTGATAATATTTAGAAATCTCATCATCATAAATTATTGAATAATATGTATCTGCTATATAATTACTAAAAACTTCAACTTTAAATTCTCGGTTATTATTATCTGAGAATATTTTTGTTTCTGATTTTGATGACCAAACATCATCACCTAAAGAAACATAACTAAAACTTTGATTATATTTATTCTCTAAATATTTAATTATTTTATCATTATCAATTTTTGAACTACATCCAGTAACAAACATTAAGAAACCAATAATCAAGCATATATATTTTTTCATTTTTTCTCTCTTCATTTAAACCTCCTTAACATTTTTTGAAGCGTTAAATCTTTTATAAATTATTAAAATTATTAACATCAATAACGAATAAATAGGTATTAATATCATATAATCTATTTTATATACAATATGAAGAAAAAATTTGCTAATAATAAAATTTAACAAAAATGATACTATTTTTAAAATTTGACTAATTATAGAAAATAAATATATTTCTTTTTTATCAAATATAGCAATAATAGACATTAGTAATGAAATCAATAATAACATTATTACAGGTACTTGAATAAATAATTCAATTAACTGTCCAAATCCATACTCATAATTTTCTGTTATTTGATATTTATAAAAGAAAAAAATTACAAAAATAGTTGACATTATCAAATCTACTATTTTTAAGTATTTTATATTATTTATTTTTAAATCATTTTTGTCTATTCTTTTTGATTTGTTAATTATACACTTGTAATCAAAGTTTGAATCTCGAATCATTTTTTACTTCCTTTCACTTAAGTTTATATGTAACATTAGAAACCTCTAATTTACATTGTATAAAACGATAAAGGTAAAATATTAAAAGTGTTAATATTAACATATTTGTTCGTGAAACAAAGTTACTTTCACGAACCTAGACCTCTATTCTTATTAATTATACCATAGAATTCTACATTTTTTGTAAAAATCAAAGCTACTTGTGAAAATGAATTATAAATTTTTAAAAAATGTAACTTTAAAATAAAATATTGAATTGAGAAAGGAGTGTTAATGTGTTATTTAAAAAAGTAAAAATTAAAAGTTATAGTGATATCTTATATGAGTGGTTAGAAAGTAAAAAAAGTGATGTTAAGAATTCAACTTATTCAAAATACTTAACAATAATTGAAACATATATTATTTCTTTATTAGGAAATATAAATTTTAGAAATTTAAGTATTTTATTAGGTCTTTTTTCAGGAATAAGGGTTGGTGAAATTTGTGGATTAAGATGGAGTGATTTAGATTTTATAAATAATACTTTAAGTGTTAATAGAACTGCTCAAAGAATTAAAAATCTCGATGATGAAAGTTATTAAAAAACAAAGTTAGTTGTTGATAAACCCCAAACTGAATCATCAATAAGAATAATACCTTTACCTGAGATATTAGTTTTAATATTAAGAAAATATAAACAAGAAAATGATTGTTAAGTTTTTACAAATAATACTATAATTCTAAAAGATCCTAGAGCAGTAGAAAAATATTTTGCTAATGTGTTAAAAAGAGTTGGTATTAAAGAACTTAACTTTCACTCATTAAGGTATACATTTGCCACAAGATTACGTGAACAAAATGTTGATATTAAAGTTATTAGTGAATTATTGGGTCACTCAGATTGGAAAATAAATCAATCAATTTATGTTCATGCATCACTAGATTATAAGAGAGATTCAGTAGATGCGTTTAATCGTTATTTACCATGCTAAAAAGTTCGTGAAAGTAATCTTGTTTCACGAACTTTTTTCATCTAAAGTATTACACAAAAAAACTGATATAAATTACATATCAGTTAAACATAAAAAAACGATTTAACCCTTGAAAATAAAGGCTAAATCGTGAATTTTCTTGGCAGAGGATGAGAGAATCGAACTCCCAACTAAAGTTTTGGAGACTCCTATTATACCATTTAACTAATCCTCTAAATCGCTACAAAATAATTATAGCATAACTCACTAAATATAACAAACAATTTTTTTGCATATAATATTCTAGGTGAAATATATGTTAATAAATTATAATGATTATGAATTAGATGAACTAGCCAGAATCATGCGTTCTGAAGCTTTATCTGATGGTGATTTAGCGATGCTAATGGTAGGAAATGTTGTAGTTAATAGAGTCCTTGCTGATTGTTTAACATTTAAAAATGTTAATAATGTTCACGATGTAATCTATCAAAAAAATCAATTTGTTGGTACAACAGGATCCCTATTTGAAGCAAAAGCTACAACTTTCGAAAAACAATTGGCTAAAAGAATTTTAAACGGAGAATACTACTATCCAGCCACTAATGCTTTATGGTTTTATGCACCACCTTCTAATGCATCATGCAAAGACACATGGTATGATCAAAATCTAGCAGGAAGATACAAAACTCATTGTTTTTACAATCCAGATCCAGGGGTATGTAGAAAAATTCATTAATACTAATTTTTTATAGTATAATATTATAAGTGAGGTGCAACATGATAGATATATTTCTTCTTTTTATACTATATTCTTTTTTAGGATGGATAATGGAAGTAATAGATACAAAAATAACCACAGGCAATTGGGTTAATCGAGGTTTTTTAATGGGACCTATTTGTCCAATATATGGAATAGCTAGTATTATTATGACGTACACATTAAATTATTTTTACTCCCATCCTTTGCTTGTCTTTATCATGGCACTTCTTATATGTTCTATAGTTGAATATCTGACTAGCTTAATAATGGAAAAAATATTTAAAATGAGATGGTGGGATTATTCTAATAAAAAATTTAACATAAATGGAAGAATATGTTTACAAACTATGCTAATTTTTGGAACATTAGGTACCCTAATGATTTATTTATTAAATCCCACTATAAATAATTTATTAGCATATCTTGGCGAATCCTTTAAAGAAGCGGTAACAATTATTATAGCCATAATATTTATCGTCGATTTTTTAGTCTCAACTAATATTATTTTTAATATTAAAAGTATAACTAAAAACTTGAAAAAAGATTCAACTGAAGAAATTGTTAAAGCCATGAAAAAAGCTGTTGAAAAACACTTAGTTTTATATAAAAGACTTATTAACGCATTTCCAAATGCCAAAAAAATACTTAAAAATAAAAAGCACAAGAAGAAATAAAACTTGTGCTTTTATCTTGAAATTAATAACTTTTGGCCTATTGACAAATTACTGGTTTTTAAGTTATTTATGCTTTCTAGATTTGAAACCGTTGTATTAAATTTTCTAGCTATTGAATATAAAGAATCTCCTTTTTGAACAGTATAGATTGTATATGATGACGGAATTAATAATTTCTGACCTATTGATAAATTATTACTTTTCAAATTATTTAATTCTTTTAATTCATTAACTGTAGTGTTATATTTATTGGCTATACCCCACAAAGAATCTCCTTTTTGAACAATATAAACATTATCATTTTCACCAGCGGCCTTTAATTTCAACTTTTGACCTATATATAAATTATTAGATGTCAAATTATTAATTGTTTTTAAATTGCTTACAGTGGTATTATATTTGTTAGCTATTGAATATAAAGTATCACCAGATTTTACAACATATACATCATCTTCAACAGTGGTAGTATCATTATTTTCAGTTTCCGGCAAATACAAAATTTGACCAATAGATAATAAATTTGATTTTAAATTATTTTTTTCTTTTAATTTATCTACAGTTGTATTAAATTTTTTAGCTATACTCCATAAAGAATCTCCACTTTGTACTTTGTAATAATTTGAATCACTTTTAGGTACATAAGTGCCACCGGCATACTCAGTCACAGCCTTTACTACAGCTTCAGCCAAATCTTGCCAACTATTTTTTAAAAGATCAACGTCATCTCCTGTAGAATCAACAAAACCATATTCTACAATTATTGTTTCGTTGTTAGGAGTATCTCTTAACAAATAATAATAATCTTTCGACGGATTACTAGGTAATCTCCTTTGATAATACTTTCTTACGTTTTGACCAGCATTTTCAAATTCTTTCGCTATTTTTTTTGATAAAGTATCATTGTTTCTTAGAGCATAGATTATTTCAGCACCATCACCACCACCGGAATTTACATGATTTGAAACAACAATAACGTCCTTGCCATTACCATAAATGTTTTGTACAGTTTTAGGGCGATCAGAAGGGGACAAAGTCACATCCGAATCCCTGGTAAGTGCACTATTTAAATCAAGTTCTTGAAACCTGTCGTTCATATATTTACTTATTTGTAAATTAATATTTTTTTCAACTATCCCATTAGCACTTGTTCCAGGGTCACTACCACCATGTGCAACATACCTTTATACACGGGACATAATTAATAAATAATTGAAAGCACTTATATACATTATAAAAAGTGA
>CAKOSP010000007.1 GCA_934102335.1 uncultured Bacilli bacterium
TTCACAATATTCTTTAATCATTCTAAGTTGCGAATCAATTGAATATCCATTATCTTTTTGGTCGTCAGTTGAAACTCCTATGGAACACATATACCGTATTATTTTAAAACATTAGATATAATAAACTTTGATTACAAAATAAATACCAATATTACTATTGGTACAAATATTAAACAACAAAAAGTCCATATTGATAAACTGATTATTACTTTATCGTTAGGACTTTAAAATAGTGTATTTCAAATTAAAAATAATAATTGTTGAATAAAAAAAGCGATTATGATATGTTATCTAATCGTCTTTTAATTTTATAAATTAATTTTTACATCTTCTTTTTTTATTTCATCTGTTTCAAAAAAATCTTTTTTTATCATTCCTTTATTCTTTGCAATACTACTCGTTGGAAACGAAACTAATAGTTGATTATATAATGAAACATTAGAATTATAAAGTCTTCTTGCTGCTTGTAAATGTTCTTCTACATCTACTATTGATTGTTGCAATGTTTTATAGTTCTCACTTGATTTTAATTCAGGATAATTTTCAACAGCAACATTTATCTTTCTTAAATTTTCGTCCATAGCACGATTTGCATCGTTTCTTTCTTTTATAGACATATTATCACGAAGTTTAATTACTTCAAATAATGTTTCTTTTTCATGTTTTGCATAAGTTTTTACAACATCAATCATTTTAGTTAAAACATCATATCTTTTTGTTAATGCCACATCAATTCCAGAAAGTGCTTCATCTATTTTTACTACAGCTCTATTTAATTTGTTAGAAGTTGATATATACCATATAATAAAAATCAATATAATTACTGCAACTGCAATCAAAATATATAGTGGGTTCATACTACACCTCCTTTCTGAACAAATTATTATCTAAACTTAATTCGTTCACAAAATCTGTAATTACTTTGATATCTTTAATAATATCTGCTTCAATTTCTTGTTCGTTAATAACTTTAAAAACATTATATTCAAATGAATCTTCGTTATTATCAATTGCTATATGCAATCTATTATCAACAAAGCAAAACATTACTCCACAATTTAATTTGTTTGTAACTTCTTTTAATTTTTCCATAAAATGAGGGGTTAAAATGTAGAATGCTTCGTGTTCACTTTGAGCATATACACAGAAATTTTTATTAAATTCTACATCTTCCATTTTTACTCTAGTAAATTTTTTCCCCCAAGGTAATGATTCTGCATCAAAATATTTGCTTGATACTTGGATATTTTCCTTAAAACTTTTATTAAAATCAAATACCATTAATCTTCCTCTAAAAAGAGTTTCCCATACTGTTCTTGTTTTTCCATCTTCATCTTTTTCTTCATGTTTTTCTTCTATATGAACATCAGCCTGTTCAAACTTAATACCTTTATATACACCAGAAATAAAATCATTTGAATGATATCTATCTCCTGTATCAAGCATACCAACTTCATCCACAAATCGTTCATCAAATCCGTTATTTGGATTATAAACAATATTATCAAAATTATTTTTAAGTGACTTTAATACAAAAATATTTTTAAAGTTTTTGTCAAATAGTTGAATATCTTTTCCATTAACAACACTCTTAATAATAGAAATAATTATTATAGAAATAACTAATTCAAAAAATATACTCATTATAATAAATTGTAATTCGATATTATTGGATAAAAATATAATTACCGAAACATATAAAATAATCAAAATAAATATTGTTGCTATTAAATTACATAACTTGTTTTTTTTAATAATTTTTAATTGGAGTATTTTCAATTCTTCTATATTCATATTACCACCATCCATATTTGTAAATAAAGTTTATCGAAACTATAAATATTATACCAGATAAATTGTGAAATGTATATATTCACGAAAAAATTGACTATTAAAAATTATGTCTAGCAGTCAATAGCACTTTATCTATCAAAGTATCTGTTTTAAAAGTCCTAGTGTTTACAAGTGTTTACGAAGATTTTATACAACATTTTTTGCATAATTTTTCCGACATTTGTTACTTATTGACTATCAACAATGATGTGATACAATATAGTAGAATATGAAATAATTGTATCTATAAGTACTAATCTTGTGTCGTGATTGGTATTTTTTTCATATTCAATAACCCCCTAAAATTTATAAATTTGTGTATTATTTAGGACATAAATTCGGCCATAAAATCATTAAAAAAGTATTAAATTTGTGTCGAAAATCGAAAAAAAGCGCAAAAAAATCTGTATAACGTTTGTATAACGCCCCTTATAATATAAGGGTTCCAAAGTAAACGATTGTATAACAATATTTGCAAGTGTAAACATTTGTATTTTTGCTAATACCTTAAGAAATAAGGGAAAACTAGCCACTGGCTAGTTGTTTGTAAACAGGTTTATCCTGCTTGACTATGATTTTAAGATATTGCAATTTTTATGGCCTAAACTTCAGCCGTTTTGCGTCTTAATTAAGACTGAAACTGCGACACAATTTTTTGTGTTTTTTATAACATTGATAGCTGTAATTTCTGCTATCTTTTTTTGGTTAAGTGGCTGTAAAAAATAAGTAAGCGCGTTATAATTTTTTTAGAAAGTTTAAAGAAAGTTGGTGCTTAACTATGAAATGAATTGTTTAAGAATTTAAAGGGGGTAATAAAATAATGATGAAAGAAAGTGATAAACATTATGAATATTTAAGAATCTATATAGTACAACTTGCTATGTTAGAATTTATAAAAGCTAATAACTTAATTAATGATATAGAGTACAAAAAAATTAAAAATAAAATTGAATATGAATATGCAAAATACAATAAATTAAACAATTCTAATTATGGTTTTGCATAAAAAAATATTATTTGAAATATGCTATTATTCAACAATTAGGAAAGGAATAAATGAATAATAACAATGTAAAAATAATTGAACCAACTTTAAAAACTATATGTATAAAACAAAATAAAGAAATAAAATTAATACGTGCTTGTGCTTATTGTAGAGTTTCAACTGATAATGAAGATCAAAAAACAAGTTATGAATCACAACGAATACATTATAAAAATATGATTGAAGAAAATCCAAATTATGAGTTCGTAGGAATATATGCTGATGAAGGTATAACTGGTACACAGACTAAAAGACGAGAACAATTTAATCAAATGATGAATGACGCTATTAACGGAAAAATAGATTTGATAATTGCAAAATCTATTTCAAGATTTGCAAGAAATACAGTTGATACTTTAAACTGTGTAAGACTTTTAAGAGAACATAAAGTTGATGTGTTTTTTGAAAAAGAGAATATCCATACACTAGGTTTATCTAATGAATTATTTTTAACTTTATATAGTGCATTCGCTCAAGCTGAAAGTGAATCTATATCAGAAAATGTTAAAGCTGGCGTTAGAATGAAAATGAAACGTGGTGGTATGGTTGGTAAGTATGCTCCGTTTGGTTATCTATATGATAAAGAAAAAGACATAATATATCCTGATGAAAGTAAAAAAGATATTATTATTTATATCTTTGAAGAATATTCAAAAGGAATTGGTTTTAGAACTATTACACTTAATTTAAATGAACTTGGAATTCCTAGTCCAACTGGTAGGAAATGGTGTCATGCATCAGTAAGAAGAATAATAACAAATGAAAAATATGTTGGCGATTTAAGAAGTGGTAAATATTATTCTGATAATGTTATATCTCATAAAAGAAAAGTTAATTATGGTGAGAAAGAACAATATTTTACATCTAATCATCACGAAGCAATAATATCACGCGAGTTATGGAATAAGTGTCAAGAAATATTAGAAAAAAGAAGTAAGATAGTTAAACCTGATGGCAACAGAGATAAGTTTAGTAGGAAATACCCTTTTAGTAGTAAAATCTATTGTGGTATTTGTGGCGAAAGATTTATAAGACGCTCATATAAAATTAGAAGTAATAATAAAGAAGTAGCTTACTGGATATGTAGAAGTCATAGGAATAAAATTGAATGTTCTAATTTGCTTCATTATAAACAAGAAGAATTAGAAGATATATTTGTTAAAGTATATAATAAATTATTTGAAAATAAAGATAAATATATTAATACTTTTATTAAAAAAGTTAATGAAGTAATTAATGAAAATAATAATTTTAATTCAGACAAAATAAAAGAAGATATTTTGAATCTTCAAAATAGATTATCTAATTTAATTGATTTAAAACTAGATAATAAAATATCACAAGAAATACTAAATAATAAAGAAATAGAAATAACTAATAAAATTAAAGAGTTAGAAAACAAACTTGCTGATAATAAAGATTTAGAATTATCTCGCAAAGAAAAGTTAGAACAGATAAATAATATAACAAAGATTTTAAAACAATATAAAGGGCTTAATAAATTCAATGAGGATATATTTAATAATTTAGTAGATAGAATAATTATTGGCGAGAAGTTAGATAATGGTACAGAAGATTTGTATAAAATTAAATTTATTCTTAAAACTGGTGAAATGATTAAAGATAATCTACCAAATAATAAATTAAAAATTGGTGGTGATATGGGACACTATGGTTTTACTATAAATAAGCAATCACTTGAAATTAAAGAAGATAACGTATCTGCCTATGTATTACGTAAGAACTCTAACATAAACTCCACATCTCACAAAATCATCTCCTTTCTTTTATATTTGAGAGAAGTTATCCTCTCACTTGTTTGGCACTTTTTAAGTAAAAAGTTAAGTGTAAAATTATAATTTCTTTAAAACTTTACATATTTCATGCAATGTATATTTTTCATTATGTTCTTTTACATAAAATTGTTTATTAGATATTTCATTAACTTTGTATTCATAAATAGTAAGTACTGTAGGAGATAATATTAAATATTCAGTAGGTTCAATAAACTTTAAATTTGTGTTCTCAAGAATTTTAACTTTACCATTTTTTGTTTTATAGTCATAGCATTTAATAATATCAATAATAGTTGAGTTAGGTTTTAATGTTTCTATTGTTTTAAAATTAAGCATTAAAAAATGTCCTCCTTCCTAGAAAGAGAACATCTATATATGTCTTCCAAGCTAACAGTGAGTTATATTTTAGACATTAAAAAACTTACGACACCATAATAGGTTCGTAAGTTGTATTCAATTGGAGC